>JAUVLV010000003.1 GCA_030600545.1 Candidatus Aegiribacteria sp.
GCGGTCAGATCGATGATCCCTGGAACGAAGCTAATGCCGCAATGATCCTTGAATTCGTCTTCGAGGATGACAGCCTCAGGCGTAACCATATGCGAATATCCGAACGCTACGCAGAGAGATGCAATTTCATAAGATCAGCCCGCAGTGAAGGCCTCTGGACAGAGGATATATAACCGTCTGGTTGTGTGGTCCAACCATTATGTCTAATACATTATCATGTGAGATCAATGTTGCCAGTTTCAAAATCAAAAACTTGATCTCCGGTCCATATTTAGTATGATATATGTAACGGAGGTGAAAGAATGCATATTTCAAGTGATATAAAGCCAGTTACATACTTAAAAGCCAGGGCAGCAGATCTGCTCAATCAAATAAACGAAACTCACCGCCCTGTGATAATCACACAAAATGGAGAGCCTCGAGCTGTACTCCAAGATCCCAGGAGCTATGAAAACATGCGTAATGCAATTGGCATCTTGAAGCTGGTTTCACAGGGGGAGGCTGACATCAGGGATGGTAAGGTCAGAATCCAGGATGATGTGTTCAAAGACATTGAAGCAACACTGAAAGAAAAGCCTTAGTGAGCAGGGCGTATCAAGTAGTATGGGCTGGTGTAGCCGAGAATGATCTGAAGGAAATTCTTGAATATATTGCAATTGATAACCCGTTAAGTGCATTAGAGATATTTCAAGAAATCAAACAAAGAGCATCAAGCCTTTATACCTTTCCTGAGCGTGTTCGCGTCGTACCAGAGCTTCTAGATCAGAGCATCCTCATATATCGCGAATTAGTCGTCCCACCTTGGAAAATAATATACAGAATTTCAGATAAAATTGTATATGTGCTATCGGTATTGGATTCAAGGCGAAATGTAGAGGATATCTTATTGAAACGATTAGCGTATTATGAATAATGGCTTCTGCAAACTATGATCTTCCATATTCGATTCCCTCACTGCTGAATAAGGAAACTGGATTTCTCGCCGTATCACAATCAGCGACTTCCTCTTTGAGCAGGATGGTCAGAATCCACGACACTTACAGGAGAAGGCTCTCAGATATTCTGCTCCGCACTTCTTGCATCGAATCCTGGCAAAACCGTAGAGAGTATCTCCACACCTGAGATACTTCTCGACAACCTCATTGAAATATCTTTGCCCGTAGGGAAAGTCTCTGCGAATAGATATGGAATGTTCGGATACATTTTGTTTTTCTTATACTCCCTGATCCCGTATCAAGGCAAACAAGCCATGATCAAACTGATTTCATTTATTGACAATGACTGGTAAATGTAGGATATACCATCTATCAGAGCAAACAGTTGACATATAGGAGGTTGTATCATGAAACGGTTCTTGATTTCAGTAACGATGTTACTGACAGTCGTTGCCCACGGGCAATACATCGAGTTCAGCTTGCCCTCACCATCCTTAAACATCAGCGGTTTGGCGTTCGACAACACACTCTATGCCCTTGATTCCCTCGACAGAGTGCTGATCGAGCTAAACGCCTACAACGGTACTATCATGGATACAATTTATTTACCATCCACTGTGAATCCACCGGTGGGTCTCACCGCCTGGAATGATACTCTATGGTTCGCCGAAGGGAACACCGGTGTTGTACACAAGATAGACAAACAGGGCAATGAAATTGCTGTCTTCGATCTATCGGGCAGCGGTCCCCAAAGTATCACAGGTCTGGCGCATTCCCTTTGGGACAATGAGATAATGCTGATGGACTGCTTCGACAACACTATCTACAACTGGTATCTGCAGAGCGGTTACGTTGAAAAGTTATTCCAGCTTCAGGACTGTCCGGAGGTCCATGACATATCAAATTGGCTGGATCATGGCATGATAGGTGTTGCATGTAACGACCCCGTGTCTCCTGTGAGGCTATACTACAATGAAACAGCTTACGAGACTCTCAGTGGTGGTGAATATGAAAGCGCAGTGGGAGTCGCAAGCTGGGATCAATCCCGTTTCTACTTCAGTGATCCCTCAATGGGTCTTATCCACAGGTATTGTGTCAACATGGGAGCAATTGAAGAGGGAACCTCGAATCTATCGCCCGTAGATTTCCGATTGCTCAGGAATCCCTCCCCCGGTTATCTTGAGTATCTTTTCTCATCCCTTTCCGGCCCAAACCCGGAAATACTACTGTATGACATAACGGGAAGGGTATGTCGAACGGTTCCAGAGGGAACCTATGGAGAAGGATCGCACATTCTCCGATTCGATAACCTTACTTCAGGAGTCTACAGCCTTGTCTGTCCCGCAATGAAAATGCAATTAAAAGGTCTTGTAACTGAGATTAACTGAAGTCACTACTGGTCGTCCCCGCTGAGATCTGCTATAGTGATTTTGACCCATCTGATCAGCCTGTTTCGAACACCGTCTGATACTGGCAGATATCCTATCCGGTTAAGAAGAGTGTGCCCGTCTATCAGCCCCTCGCTCAGTAAAACGGTAACAAATACCCTATCCTTCTCCCGATAAGCTACGAGCTTGCTTGCTGCAAGATCGTGCGCCTCAAGACAGTATCCAGTGTGCCCTCTTGTTCTCTTAATGTGTGACACTGCGATGGTTCGGTCCCCCCAACCTTCAGGTAAAGTAGCCGCTTCGATTGAGATGCCATGAACGTAGAAACCATGTGTCTGATGAAACTGTGATTCTTGTCCGAGTGCACCGTCTATATAATCCGCCATTTCTGGTCTGTTCAAAGGTTGAATATCAACTTCGATCGACGCTCGTAGACTCTCTGGCGCTTCTGGAAAGCTTCCGAGGATAGACTGAGAGCCGAATATTAGCAGTTCTGTATCATCAGCAACATCACAAGCTGCACGTATTGCATGCTCTAACTGGTCATACCTCATCGATGGTCTGTTCCATCTCTTTTAGCATTCGATCTCTTTCGTCGTGGCTCAAGATAGCGAGGAATGGCAGACTTCGACGAAGACGTACGGCTCTTGAACTCGACGAGACTAGTAGGTCCCTTATTCGGTCAGACGAGTACGTTTCCAGAAGCTGCCTCCACTCCCCGATGTCTCTATTGGCGATACCCTGGTCCTCATGTAACAGCCTGTTCGTGTATTGAAGAGCTCGTCGGATCAGGGAAGGGTCTAATTTTATTAGGTTCGCAATAGATTTTGCCATCCTTAGCGAACGCTCCTCCGACTCGTTGTGAGAAAATCCTACAGCCGGATGTTTTTTGATGGGAGTATTCCCCATTCCCCAGAGTACGATTGCACCTATTGGAATATCAGGTTTATCTGCACGCGTGAAGATAGCTAGCTCGATTATGAGGTCATACTCCTTCTCTGTTTCTATCATGCGAGTACGGAGTTCAGTACCAATCCAGCCGATTGCCTTGGTTTCAGCAGTTACCTCCAATTGAAGTGCCTGCCCTGGCTCGACAGGCAGTTCTGTTATCCAAGCATCTAGAACCTCAGGAATGGCAAGTGCATGCTGCAGTTTCTGAATTAGGTCCTCATACTGCTGATCCTCCTTCTCAAATAAAAGACATAGAAGGCTTAAGTATGGACAACCTTCCCTCAAGCCATACTTTTGCGCGCGGCCAGTTCCTATCCTCTTGGCGATACCCAGTTTATTCAGAGTCACTAGCGCCTTCCGAGCACCAGCCTGTGAAAGACCAGCCATTCTAGCTACATCCGTAACACTCACAGGACCTGCAACCTCGTATACAAGCACGCGTATCAGGCGAACGAGAGCTGGAGATCCTAAGAGATCATCAAGAGGATACCTTAAGTTACTGCGCTTGATTCTGGGAACTCTCATTGAATACTTCCATTTCCAATTAGATACTTCAGTTTCTTATTGCCAACTATAGTATTCATTACTGTTGCTGTCCATATTTGTACCGTAACCAATATAGCGCGGAAACAGCTTTGAAGAAACGAATACTGTTGTTGAAGGGTACAAGAGCATCCTGTACCGGTATCGTAAGACCCACTGTTTTTAGAATAAGAGCGTGCAGTTCCTGGAAGATTGGTGAACTCTGGTTCACGCGGTAAAGCTTCCGACGGCCAAGAGGAATCTCGATGACAAGTCCGCTTGATACGAGTCGCCTGATCTCACGATGGACAGCTCCGACACCAGAGGCGGCAAGACGGATGAGTTCAGCTCCCTGGAAACTCCTATCCGGTTGACCGAACAGCAGGGAAAGTACACGTAGCTGAACGCGCGAGAAAAGACTCTCCGCCAACCCCAGGGCTGGAAGCTTGATACTTCCCTTAATGGGTTTGTTTGTTTCCTTTTTAAAATTCTCTGTAAAATCTTTCATCCTTCCCATAATGGGAATAATACTACCAAATATGGGAGCATGCATGGTTGAGCTTTGGTTTTAAGTGTTATACAACAGTAAACTAACGGAATAATAGTATTCTACTCATTGGTATCCTCCCTTTTGAGGTATTTCAATGTCAAACCGTTGCCTTGTCTGGGAAAAAGTTCTAATCTCTGAAATCTGGTACCCCTGACGGGATTCGAACATTTGATGTCATCTATGCTTCTGAAGAATCCTAAGCCTTATCCGTGCCAGGTTCTTTTTCTAAGATCTGTTGAAGAGAGTAATAGCGTGATTTGTAGTGAATCCTGTATAAATAGCTGAGCCTGAGTTTACTACCGGTGAGTTAGTGGCCACCCAGGATTGTATGACCCTGTTGCCGCAGTTCATCGGCAAGATCTCTCTCAAGAATGAGAGATTCAAGCAGGGGCATGGGATTGTAGAATTCGTACAGATCTTTCCGGATCAAATATTCTCTCTTTCTATCAGCGGGATTCTCTGTCTTTTTTGAAGTAGTCATTTATCTGAATAGCTCTTCTTCGGCCTATTCCGGGGATTTCCATGATCTCTTCAGCTGTTGCGGTGGCTATTCGCTCGGCGCTGCCGAAGTGGGTAAGCAGCCTGATTCGTGTTGCGGAGCCTATTCCGGGAATATCGTCAAGCACGGATCTGAGGCTTCCCTTTGATCTTTTCTGCTGATGGTAATGCAGGACGAACCTGTGAGCTTCATCCCTTATGCTTCTCAGAAACGTAAGCGGAGTTGAATCCATAGGCAGCCTTATCTCCCTTTCCGTTATCCCCTCAAGTAACAGCTCTTCCCTTTTTGCTATCGATACGAAGCGTATTCTGTTGGACCACTCCTTCCCCGCTGCACCCACAGCCGCTCTCAGCTGGGTTATTCCGCCATCTATGAGGAACATATCGGGATGTTCATCCTCCAGTGACGGCAGGTACCTTTTTACCGCTGAGGCTATCATGGCGGGGTCGTTTCTGCTGATCTCCTCGGGCATTGAGAAACGCCTGTAACCTGATTTGTCAGGATACCCGTCTTTGAAGCTTACAATTGCCGCTACGGACCATGATCCCTGAATCGTGGAGGCATCAAGACATATTATCCATCCCGGTGGTTTTTTCAGACTGAAGATATCCGCAAGGCTCTCGAGGGCTGCTTCTATTTTTTCTTTTCCACTGGAAGGATGCTTCCAGCTCAATTTGATAAGGAACTGATCAAGGTTCTTCTGAGCGAGTTCCAGCACTTCTCTGTTACCGCCCCTTTTCGGTACGATCATTCCCACGGAACCGCCGCGTCTGGCTGACAGCCATTCGATAATGGAGGTTTTGTCGTCAAGCTTTTCCTGAACGATAATTTCCCCTGGTATATCGTCTGTCTGCGAATAGTACGATTTCAGGAGAATGGAAAGCCTTTCGGACAGCGGGGCGAGTTTCCATCTTCCATCAAACGGCATTCTAACGACGCAGGTGAACCTTCCGCCCCTTATTCGCATTATGACTCCCCAGTTATCCTTTACCGCTGCCACGTCCCTGTTAACCCTGTCTCTGATGCTCTCTGGCGCCGGCCAGCCGAAGCTGCCGAGGCGGGAGATCAGATCACGAAGCCTGGCTGCTTCTTCGTAATCCATGTTCTCAGATGCGTCTTTCATCAACTGATCCAGACGGCTTCTTGCCCGGTCCCAGTCGCCCTTTAGAATTCCAAGTAATTCACTTACGTTCTTTTTGTATTCCTCCGGGCTGATCCCTCCGATGCAGGGGGCCTGGCAGCGTCCCATCTGCCCCATAAGACATGATCTTGTGGCGTTTGGAGGTTCTGCTCCGCTGCATCTTCGGAGTGGGCAGTTATCGAGGAGAAATTCCACAAGTTTTCTGAGATTTCTTGAATCGGGATAGGGGCCGAACCTTGGTCTCTCTTTAGGATTGCTCCGCTCTCTGGTTATCTGGAGCCTGGGAAAGGTCTCATCTGTGGTTATTTCGATGTAGGGGTACCTTCCCGAAGTTCTGAGTCGGACGTTGAGCGGTGGTTTTCGTATTCTTATGAGCTCGGCTTCGAGTATAAGAGCCTCAACTTCGGTTCTTGTAATTGTCCATTCAACTGAGACTGATTTCTCAAGGAGAAGCTCGTGACGGGCATCCCCGGAATTCGAAAGATGGCCTTTAAGCCTGTTTCTGAGGTTTTTGGCTTTACCGATGTAGAGTACGTTACCATCTTTGCTCAGGAAACTGTATACACCGGGAAGAACCGGTGCCCGGGCAATCGAATTTCTAAGACTTCCGGATACGGCCACGTCTGAATGCCAATGCGAATACCGATCTGGCGCCTTTTCCCCCTGCGAGGGCGAATACAGCAAGGAACAATGATATAGCCGCAATCGAGATAGCAAGGATAGCAAGAATCCCGTGGAAAGTTGAAGCCGATGAGGTGGTTATTACCCACGGTGAAGCCGCAAGAAGCAGCACGAAAGAAAGGATACCGGCGGGTATCATGGAGAGCCATGCGGTGGTGGAAGACTGCACCACTGCTCCTATTTTTCTTCTCAGAGCAATCCGGAGAAGGAAGAAATTCACAACTGCGGAAACACTGGTCGCCAGCGCAAGACCGGCGAGGGGTTCCGCAAACCCGGTTCTGATAAAAAACAGTGTAAATACGATGTTCAGTATGATATTAAGCCCCATGCAGCTTATCGCTATCTTAACAGGGGTCTTGGTGTCTTTCATCGCATAGAATACAGGGACCGTGATCTTCACGGCTCCATAGAAGAGCAGTCCTGCCGAGTAGTAGATGAGGGCTGAACTCGTAAGTAATGTGGATTCCGCTGTGAAAGCTCCCCTAGCGAGGAGAACCTGGACTACCGGCCTGGCAAGAAAGATCATGCATAAGGTAGCGGGTATCATAAGTGCAGCGAGGGCGAGTGTGGCCCTGCCGAGGGTTTTTCCTGCATCATCGAGTTTTCCCTTTGCTGTTTGCCTGCTGAGGGTTGGAAGTAGTGCTGTGGCAAGGGAAATCGCAAAAACGCCCTGGGGGAACTGCATTATCCTGTTTCCGTAGGCAAGAGCAGCCACACTTCCCGGTTCGAGCATTGAAGCTATCATCTTATCCACAATAATGTTGACTTCTGCCGCAAGCAGTCCTACAAGTGCCGGGAAAGCCAGTATTCCTATTTTTCTAACCTTGGAATTTTTCCAGTTGAAATCGAGTTTAAAACTGAAGTCTTTTTTTCTTAGAGCGGGAATCTGTATGAGAAGCTGCAGCAATCCTCCGAAGAGCACTCCGATAGAGTATCCCCATACGGGCTGCTGAGGGAATAGCCAGCGGGACAGAAGAAGGATACCAGCAAGGGCCGAGATGTTGAAAAGTATAGATGCGCTTGCGGGAGCCAGGAAATGCCTGTGGGCATTCAATATTCCACCCAATATGGCTGCGCATCCGACAAACAGTATGTAAGGGAACAGAAGCCTGAGCAGACCTGTTGTAAGTTCTGTTTTTCCTGGAATTTCGGAAAATCCAGGAGCAAAGATCTTTACTATTAAAGGAGAAGCGATCATTCCAATAATAACCGTGACGAGAAGGACAACACCAACCAGTGACAGTATCCTGCTTCCCAGAAGGAAGGCTTCTTTCTTATTGTCCTTTCCGAGTGTTTCTACATATGTGGGAACGAACGCGGCGCTGGTTGTGGATTCCCCGAAAAGTCTTCTGAGTGTGTTCGGGATGATGAAACCAAGGGTAAATGCATCCGCTGCCATTCCGGTTCCCAGTATGGCGGCCTGAGCGATATCTCTGATCAGTCCGAGTATACGGCTCGTAACAGTAAGACCACCCATGAGACCTGTCGCCCTCGCGATACGGGAAGCCTCCTGACGCGGAGTTCCTAGATCATCGAGACTGTCAGCATTATCAATTCGTTCTTCAGGATTCATTCGTACAGGTTCCTTAGTTCAGTTCAATAATTTTCCGCATGCTCAAGTATTGGCATCAGCTCATTACGAAGCAACGGGTTCAAAAATACAGCCCTTCGCGCTGCTTCGATGGAGTTTCTGTATCTACCGGTGGACCAGAGGGAAACTGCGTAGTTTTTCCAGAGTGTCGGAGAATTCGGGGCAATATCAAGTGCGTTTTCAAATTCATCAAGTCCCCTCTCAGTGTATCCTGAGAGTGAGACAAGCACTCCCCGGAGGTTATGCAGGTCAGATCCGAAGTACCCTCTTTCTTCAGCATTCCTTAGATATTCTGCCGATTCAGCCAGATCTCCGGAGTCAAGAAGATATTCAGCGGCCAGTATTGATGTTAATCCGGATCTCTCCTTCCCGGGGTAAGTTACGAACAATGAGATAATAACGATTCCAACTGCTGGAGATAGTGCTCTCCTCAGTGTTTTCCAGTCGGGAGTAACTGCAAGAAACCAGAATGCAGGCAGAATTGCTGTTCTGAATCTTGCTGAAGGAAAGAAGATGAACGCTGAAGCAATACCGCTGCAGATCACCGCAACAGCCGTAAGCTGCCAGAAACTCTTTTTGCTTTTGAAAGAAACAGTTATTCCAACTGACATGGCCAGAAGAGTCAGTGGCAGGAGAACGATAAGCCATGTTTTCTGTAGCAGCCATCCGGTTTCGAAGTTCCTGCCGGGACCAGGAAGGGTAAAGAATGCAAGTACTTTGCTTCCTCCCATTTTCAACCATTCAAAAGGTGCATGAGCAATTGAGTTGAAAGCTCTATCAAGAAAGACGGAATTTCCGCTCGATTGGCTCTCCCCCGTTAAGACAAGCTGCTCGAATTCCGTGCCGGGGGGCGTGGTAACAAGCTCCCAGCTGGTTCCAAACCAGAGGTTCTCGCCTCCGTTTGAAGCTATGACCGGACCTGCGCCTGCGAAAATGTTCAGAATAATAACCGGAACTACTGCGATGGCTGCAAAACCAGTGAATACCATCCATTTCCGAAAATGACTCCGGAAAGAAAACAGAAATAAGAATATCGGAACAAGAGCAAGTTCAGCCCTGAACAGTATTGCAATTCCGGTGAGGAATCCGGCAAGGGCTGTTTTTTCTCTTTTTGCCAGCAGAAGTGTGAATGAAATAAGTGCCGCGGCGGGAACTGCAGGCATGATCTGAATGCCGTACAGTACCATAAACGGAGAAAGGGCAAGCCCAGCTGTGCATACATATAACCAGACTCCGCCTTTTTTTCTGAAAGCAAGGTAAAGGGCCAGTGCGGGAAGCAGCGAAAGTATCGTTATTGCTATCCGTGAAGCCTCGGTGTTATGGGAAACGTTCATAAGCATGGCAGCGATGAACATGGCGGGAGGTCTTGAGAAACCCTCAATACCGGGGACAAACGGACTCCTTGAATAAGTTACCTCGTCTACGTACAGCCCGTCCAGCGGCATAAGGCGGTCTACCGAAGAGAATGCCCAGATCCGAAGGCAGATTGCCGCCAGCACAATTATTGTCAGTATAAGCGGTTTTGAAGTTTTCATTCGGTAACCTCAAAGAACATCGGTAATGGTCTATTGATTCCCGATGTGTCGGTAAGAATTACTGCATCGTCAAGGATCTCGATGACCGGAGAGAGTGAAGAGTAAACATTCTTGATTTCCGACAGGTTCCATGTTCTAACGGTTTCACCAGTTATGTTTTCCGGCTTCGACCAGTCGAAGACAGGAAGGTATTCAGTGGTAAGAGAATGGTCTATGGGTATCCAAAGTCTTCCGTAAACCGAAAGTACCATGTTCACAGTGAGATCGAAAGGGTCTGATACTGTAATAGAATCGGGAACAATGGTTCTTCCACTCTGCCATGACCATTCGGACAGCGTTAACAGCATCTCTTCGCGGGAAAGCCCTGCAAGCATTCTTCGAAGTATCATATCGTACCATCCGGCGCATTCCATCTCAAGGCTGAATGTGCCATTCCTGCAGTTAATATGCCATTCTTCGCTGCTTCGATTCTCGCCGGATTCATTGGGAGGCATCGTTCTGAGATTTCCATTCTCAATGATATACAGAGTATCAGGACGGCAGATATACGATGCTGACGTAAGATATGCTGAGGGTTCCATGAACCATTCTTCGCCGTCCTCAGACTTCAGTTTTACAAGGAACCTGTTCCATCCCGCCGGAACGGGAATTCCATAATCAATGCTGCTGGCTGGAATGATAACCGCTTCCATGCCCAGCTCCCTGCACATCGCGGCAAAGACCAATGCGATCTCAAGTGCTGTTCCCCTTCTTTGGTCAAGTATCTCCTGGAGGCTCTGAAGAGTGTTCACATTACTTCCCTGTACTACAGAATATGGTTTGAAGCTGTTGCAGAGCAGGCTTCTTGCGCGGGCGGTCTGAGCGTACTGATCGGCACCGGCAGATGTTGCCTGGAGGGCAGCTTCTCTGAGATCTGGCGGATACGATGAGTCAAGAATGACAATGGCCTCTCGCAGCAGGAAATCAGAAAGTTCACTGTAAGCACTGAAGGGTGATATAACAAGAACTCCGGATGAATCGGTTGCGGTGAATTCAATTGTTTCACCTCTCCGGGAAATTTCGTATCCTTCTCCCTGCCAGTTCAGCTTCTCAAGCATGTCTCCACTGACGGAAAAGCGGCAGGTATCGGGACGGATGCCTTTAACGGACGGTTCCAGAACTGCCCATGCGCCCTCTTCCCAGTTTCCGCTCCGGTCAGATATATCAACACTGTAATCCATTGACATGCCTTCACGGAGAGCAGGAAATGCCGTAACCAGTGCAATCTGCCAGCCTCCTGTACCTGTAAGCGTATCTACAGCCCACTCCGGAACCGGGCCGGTTTCACCACCCGGGATACCAAAAACAGCCCTTTCAAGTGAAATGGACTGGGTTTCGGGATTGTAGCCGTGTGTAATCCTGCTGAGCAGACGGTCGCTTCCCTGTATGCCCCTGATATCGATAACCCTGTGCAGTGTGTCCCGCTGCAGCGAAATTGATACGGAATAGAATGATACCGTTGATGGAGCCGACATTACAGGCGATGCCATGATTAAGCAGATGATGATAAAAAGATTCTTTATCACCTGAATACTACCGTTCTGAAGGAAGCTGAAAGGCCGGCCAGAAGCCCCTGCCTGATTCCAGCGAGCCGGACGCTGTCAGGTTCCGCGGGTTGGAGCGTTAGATATTCATTCATTATCAGAATGTCACCCTCCAGACTGAATTCGATACTGCAGTTTTCCGATTCGTACGATTCGGGGAGTTCCGGAATTCCAGCCGGAAGATTATCGATAACCATATTCAGATGCCCTGTGTATGGAGTTTCGATGTATATATCATTCCTGAAATGCGGCAATATGTAAGCCGCTGATCTTGAGCTTACCACATCTATTGTTTCAAGGCCTGGAATTATCAGGCAGACAGCCTCACCGGTGTTCACTATTCCGCATTCCCATTTTCCGCTTCCATTTATGTTAATGGGTGTGTTTATGGTTGAAGGATTTCCCTCAAGGGTCAGTTCTGCTCCGGGAAGAAGACCGAACAGTCTTTCAATGAGCAGTATTCTGCTTGAAGGGTCCACACCGGCCAGCATTGATCTGAAAAGTTCTTCCGCGGCTCCTGCAAAGCGTACGGAGATGGTGCCTGAGATAATTGATGAATCTTCATTGACAGAGCCTTCGATTACAATCGAAAGCGTATCACCAAAGCAGTCATCAGGGAAGTATCGCAGTGGCGATCCTGACGGTGTCAGCGGCAGGTATCCCATACCTCTTAAAGTATAGGTGTATCCCTGTGTAGAGAAATTGTTCGTTGGATCAAGGAATACCGTTTCACCGAAGAAGTCTTCAAGCGTCACAAGCATATGATCGAAGCTCCGGGAGCCGGGATAAGCACCCGGAATACCCGAGGATGATGTAAGGATCGCGCGAGGATTGTATCCTGCTCTGCGTAGAAGCCAGAGAAGAAGAACCGTTTTGTCTCTGCATACACCTGAGAGTTCAGCCAGAGTTTCCATGGGATTTCGGGGGGAGTAGCCAGGATCTTCTCCCCAGTTGCCGCTGAGGTACTCGATTTCCTCTGAAACCCAGCTGCAGAGGGCCTCCGGTTTATTTCCCGCGGCTGCGATGATTGAATCCGCTAAGGTTGTGTACTCAACCATGCAGTCTCTATCAAGAACGGAATAAAGCCCGCTGCTTACTTCTTCGGGAAGGTGGCTTGATACAGTTACAAAGGGGCTGATGGAGGCAGGATCACAGGAGAAAGGCAGATGCGGAATCGAATTGCATGGACCGGATTCCCAGATCATGCATTCCGTCCGGTCATTTAGGGAATACGCCTGTTCTTCGAAATCTCCTTCGGATACGATGTGCAGTTCTCGAGAGGAAGGCCACAGTACCTTGAAAGTCCCGTGGTGAATACTGTCCCTTGAGGCGGCATAGAAGGTGTACGAGTAGAAGTCAGCCATGGGAAGGTGCTCGATGCTGCGTATGATTTCAACCTTCAGCGTATCACCGATTTCGATTCCCGGAAACGCAATCGAAACTTCCCTTAGAGAACTTTCAAGTCTTCCGGCATGCAGAAGCGAGCTGTGAGGATCTTCCCTTACTATTGCACTGTCATCCCTCCTGCCCGACCGCCAGTGGCTTATGGATGCGGTTACTTCCAGAGACTCCCATGTATTCCTGAAAGAGGCGGATATTTCACTGTAGCGCTGCACACCTCTTGCAGTTAACGGAACTACGACTTCACTGGTGGTTTCAATGTAACCGGAATCGGGAGAGGAGCAGTCCAGCGTTACATGATGTTCAATGTAGACTGCATCGGGCGCTGAAATGATCAGGAACAGTAAAAGGGCCAATATCAGATGCTCCCGTCTGTCAGCTCCAGATCAGGTGGGGTTGCGCTGGAAGTCCTGTTGGAATCCAGCAGGGTCAGGCTGACCATTGCTTTGCTGAGAGCATCAACATCCGAATCCAGAGGGTCAACAACAGGTAGAGAACGGTATCTGTCGTAGGCGAAAACCCTTCCGGGTTCAAGGTGCCTGAAGGATATATCAGCTGCGAAACGGGCCATCTTCGTCCATTTCATGCCTGCTATTTCATCGAACTCAACCTCAGGGACGTTGATATTCAGAATTGTACCTTCCGGTATTTTTTCAGCAATCCCTTGTTTCATAAGTGATTTAAGAACGGAAGATGCTGTTCTGAAGAAGGGATTCGCGTTGTCTGATGTCACCCGAACACTGATGGCAATGGAAGGAATATCCCATAACGCAGCCTCGGTAGCGGCCGCAACGGTTCCGGAGTAGAAGATATTGTTCGCGAGATTCGCGCCGGGATTGATTCCTGAAATCAGGAGGTCAGGTGGATTGTCCTTCATCACTTCCATTAGAGAGATCTTAACGCAGTCGGTAGGAGTGCCTTCAAGGGCCCATTTGCGAAAGCCTTCCTTCCGAAGTTCCATCGAGGAGTAAAGACCCAGTGCATGGCTTGTACCGCTGCAGTGGTGAAGTGGAGCTACAACCCAGATCTCGTGATCATCCTTCAGCAGATTTTCAAGCTCAAGTAGTCCGGGCTGGTCGTAACCGTCATCATTTGTAAGGAGTATTCTCATGCCATCACAGGGACTTATGAAGGGTAAACCGGTGTACGTTACCCAGTGAGTAATCGGCAGGAATAAAAGCGTAGTCAAGCGTCCAGCTTCCAGCGGAGAGACCGATGCCCGAAGTAAAGTCTCTTGAATCGTCAAGGAATCTCATTCCGAAGCGCAGTTTCAACCATCTCTGAGGTGTGTATTCAATCCCGCTACCGGCTGAGAGCGTGTTATCCAGGGGTTTTCTGACTTCCGCTGATAAGGCTGCATTTCCGAATGGTAAGTTGAAACTATATCTGCTGCCCAGTTTCCACGTGAAAGGAAGACGGAAATCATCTTCCACCATTGTGACTGAAGGCCCTATATGCTGCAGTGCGGCGGCCAGATCAAGATCTTTAAGCGGATGTATGACGACACCAGCGTCAAAAGCGATTCCTGTAGCGCTTTCCATCCATATTTTCTCACGGAGGAGTTTCATACCGATGCCAAGGTCGAATATTCCCAGTCTGATACCGGCTGCCGCATGAAAAGAAATATCCCATGCGGAAAATGTTGTGATGGGTTCGGAAGACGCTTCCTCCCTCATTTCGAGGTTCCCAACGTAAACAAATCGGGTTCCGAGAGCACATCCTACTCGATCGAGACTGAAATTCCAGGAAAGAAAGCTCTGTGTCGCGTCACCAAGCCACTGGTTATGACCCGCAGATATTGAGCCGGTATCCATTGACGCAAGCATTGCAGGATTCGTAAAACCAGACAGACTTCCACTGTTAAGAAGACCTGTTCCGCCGAGTGCTGCCGCCCTTGCGCCGGGGTCAATTTTAAGAAAGCTGAAAGCACCTGCACCGGCGTCACGGTAGACATCATCGGATGAGAAGACCGGGAACACCGCAAAAATCATAATTACAGCAAATAATATTGTTTTCATGTATCACCATTCTGGATCAACCGTTAAATGTATTATCATTATCTAGCTTCTACCGCGCAAATTGACAATAGTTCCACATTCGGAAAGGGAAAAACAGGGAACCGGAGGTACTCTTGAAGGCTGTGCATTTTGCTACTGGAGAACACGAAGGAGTATGGAACATGGCCTTCGACAGGCTGATTATGGAGCTTGTCAGGGAAAACAGGTGGGATTTTGTTCTAAGAACCTACGGATGGGATCCTGCATGCGTTTCGATCGGCAAGCTCCAGACAATTCGTCGTGAGATTGACTCAGAGAAGCTTATTGGCGACGGTTACGGGCTGGTGCGAAGGCCGACAGGCGGCAGAGCGGTATGGCATGAAACGGAATTAACATACAGTATAGTTGCCAGATTGGATCATCCCATGGTATCAGGTTCCATAAGCGAAGCACTGAAAAAAACAGCCATTCCTATGGTAAATGCTATGAATTCCCTTGGAATAGAAGTTGCTGTAAGTCCACTGGAGAAGCACAGGGCGGGCGGCCCGAGAACTGCAGGCAATCCATGCTTTACTTCACATGGCAAATGGGAAGTTGGAACCACTGACGGAAGGAAACTGGTTGGCAGCGCACAGGCTCGTAGCCGTGGAGTATTCCTTGAGCATGGTTCCATCCTCTTTGAAAACGATCAGCTGAAGATACTGGACTATCTTCCGAAGGATACTCCGCAGCGGTTGAAGGAGATCATCAGGCACCAGCTTGCCGATGGTATCGCTTGCGTGCATGAGTTCAGACCGAACCTTGAAATGAGTGATATGCAGAATGCACTCCATGAATCCTTCTCTTATATTCTGACGGTAGACCTTGAATACTTGCCCTTCAAAGAACTTGAAGGAAAACGTCTGAGCGAACTTGAATATGAATGCAGAAATGACCTATAAGAAGAAACCTTCCTGGCTCAGAATGCCGACAATGGGATCGGAAGAGGCCGCTAAAGTCAGATCAATTCTCAGAAAATACAGCCTTGATACCGTCTGCAGACAGGCGAAATGCCCGAATCTCGGGCATTGTTTCCAGCGTGGAACTGCGACTTTCCTGATCCTTGGGAATCGATGCACAAGATCATGCCGGTACTGCGCCATTGAGCATAGCGAAGGCACTCTTGATCCACCCGATGCAAATGAGCCTGGCAGGATCGCTGAGGCTTCAGCGGAGATGAATCTCAGGTACGTTGTTATTACATCTGTGACCAGGGACGATCTGCGGGATGGCGGAGCAGGGCATTTTGCAGGAACCGTTGAAGCTGTAAGAAGGAAGATCCCCGGAGTGAGAATAGAGGTTCTCACACCGGATTTCCAGGGAAGCGAAGATGCTCTCAGGACAATTGCGAATTCAGAACCTGACGTATTCAATCACAATCTGGAAACTGTTGAGCGACTGTTTCCCGATATAAGGCCTGAAGCTTCCTACGGAATGTCACTTGATGTGATCGAACTTTACGGCAGACTTTCCCCCTCTACCCCCCGCAAAAGCGGGCTGATGCTTGGACTGGGAGAAACGGAAAAGGAGATCATTATCGCACTCAAGAATTTAAGGGAAAGTGGTGTTACGATGCTCACGCTCGGGCAGTACCTGCAGCCTTCGCGATTGCACTGGCCTGTAGACAGATATCTGACGCCGGATGAATTCGAAGCATGGAGAGATGAAGCACTAACCATGGGTTTTGTTTCGGTTGCGTCCGGCCCGCTTGTAAGAAGTTCTTTTCACGCTGATGAGAACTTCGTAATGGGGGCCAAAAAATCTTGACCTGAGACACCTCATGCAAGATTATTTATGGCCCCAGGGAAGGTAAAGATGAAAAAAATAGTATTGCTTCTGTTTGTTCTTGCAGTTCTGGCAATCACTCTATCCTGCAGCAAAAGCGAAGCCTCAGATCCTCAGATAAACGCAGAACAGGTAAGCACTGAAGAAGAGAACATGGAAGAGGCCGCTCTTGAGGATTCCCCAAGCGCGTTTCTCGAACTATGCTACGCAACTTCTGTCAATATGCCTGAAAATCAGTTTGGCCCAGAAAATGTGTTCGACAATGACCCGAATACCAGCTGGGTCACCATGCCCGGCGCAGCCCCGGGCGAAGGGCTTTTCTTCTCCTTTGAAAAACCTATAGACATAGATGCTATCAGCATAAAAACCCTTCCGGGAAGCAGCGATATTCAAGAAATTGCCTATTTTCAACTGTACATAAACGGATTGGAAACCCCTATCCACAGAGCTGTTGAGGAGACCATTCCTGTCAACACCATGGTTAAGAGCATATTTGTACGGATCGGTGGCACTAGAATTTTGTCGTCGGAAGAATACCCCCCAAGAGACGGAATTAGTTATACAGGCAGTTTGCCTGTGGGTATCAGCAAAATAACCATTCTGGTTGCCAACGAAGACGGCGATGAAGTTCCTCTGCGAGTTCTGCCAATTGGAAAATCCAGTGGAAGCATACAAGCCAGTTCCTCCCTCGATCCCATAGAAGCCTATAATCCGGATTTCCTCTTTGATTCGCGTTCGGACTTCGGCTGGGCCGATGGCAATACAGAGATTACCGGTGCAGGAGAAAATCTGTCATTCATTTTTGATCAGACTCAGCGCATCGAAAAAATTAAAATATGGAACGGTTACCATCGATCCCAGACACATTTTGATCAAAATGAACGGGCAGCTGCTATTTCCTTCGGAGTTGAAGGCGGGGACGCACCGGTATACCGGCTTGCCGACACCATGGAACCGCAGGTGATAACCCTGGACACGCCGCTTGAGGGCCGCAGTTTTGCGATGGATATACTCGAGATATACGAAGGTGTAACCTACAAGGACCTTGTGATAAGTGAACTGCGCTTCTTTAACGGAGAGGAATGGTTTGTGCTTGATTCCTTCGATCGTGAAACGCGAAAGCGCGACTTGCTGGAGTGGGCACAAAATACTTATGCTGAAGCCTTTATTGACAAACAGGTATATGCCAGCTATTACGATGATGGATATTATACACAATCCTTTATTCTGCGTTCAAACGGAAGTTTTATCCTCTGGAAGAACGGAGATGCAGATGATGGCAAGGTAACCATTATGTACGCTGATGGTAACTGGCAGATCATTGACGATAACACGGTCAGGATATTTGGAAGGCTGCATAGAATCGGGCGTTACTCGCAAGATTCCTATAATCCATATGCCGGAGTACAACCAAATCAGGAGCCAGACTTGGATCGCATAACAATCTTCACTGATGTCCTGCAATTCGACAGCAGCCGAATTTCCAGTGACCGGGGGATGTTCGAAGACTTTGTATTTTAGCGATGCCTTGATGTGACGCGTACTAATAATAGATGGCTGGCCTATATTGCCCTGCTGATAATTCTGACGGGGATTCTCATCGGCAGCGGCCTTCAGGCGCTCAACCGGACTGAGTACGCAAACGGTTGGGATGGTTATTATTACCTGATCCAGGTGCAGTCGCTGAACAACACTGGCGCTATGCATTCCCCTGAGTATTCCCCGGTTTATCTGCTGCTTATAGCCTTGTACGCCATTACGGGAAATTACATCACATCGTACAAAATCAGCGCAGTACTGATAGAATCCATCTTTGTTTTATCGGTGTTCACTTTGGGCTTCTCTTTACTCAAGTCGCAACCCAATGTCGACAGGCGCACAGCATTTTTTACCGCCCTCATCGCAGGCGCCCTGTCGGCAATGAGCCCCTCATTGAATTACTTTTTTACCCAGTTCCCCAAGAACCTGCTGGGCTTTGCTTTGTTCTTTTTCTTCATGGCTTCGGTATACAGTACCAGCCGCGTCTGGAAAAGCCGGCAATCTCCTTCTTCTCATCAGAAAATATCAAAAAGAGGTTTGATTGCGAAAATACTCGGAGTACTGCTGCTTTTTTTGGCGACCTTTTTTACTCACCGCTTTACCGCGGTACTCTCTCTATGCTTCCTCTTGCTGTATTTTGCCCCTTCGGTAAAGCACCTGTTCCAATATATATGGACAGATAAGAAGCGTGAGCCGGGTAATGCCGCCACATCCCGGCTGCGAAAATATTTGAGAAAATCACTTCGGTTCCTCATCCTGCTCATACCTTTCATGGCACTTTTAGCTCTCTCCCACAGACTCCACATGGTTCTTTCATTTTATGATCTGGAAATAATCACGAGCGATTTTTCTCTCAGACCAATTTTTGTACCAGTATCGTTCATACAGTACTTTGGTGCTTTCAGGCTTTCAGGACCCTGGATCGTAGAAATCTTTCTTGCCAGCGCCTTGCCGCTTATAACAGGCGCACTGCTGCTCAGCAAGCATAGATTCAGCTTCCTGCGCCTTGGCAGGGAATATTACATACTGATCATCATTGGCCTCACAGGATTATTCCCCTTCTTCAGGTTTTCGCTCACGGGTCTTTCCTACAGACTCTTCTATGGTTCACTGCTGATCTTTCCCCTGATCTGTATCCCATACATACGCTTCGGAGTACAAAAGATCCTTCACTTCCGACATGAAGAGAGGGTATTGCGGCAGGAGGCAATGCTCGTGCTGCTCTTTGTGGCACTGCTGGCCTTTTCTTTGTACACGGGCAAATCCTACAATCCCGAGCTGCATGACCCTCCCTACGCATTTTATGAAGAACTTGCTGCAAAGACTATTTTGTCTTTAGCCGATGTTGACTACGAACTCATCATCGCCCATAAAGCACTCGCTGAAATGATCACCTATACCTTCGAAGTTGATGCCCTGCCATGGACACCGGAGGAGTACTTCCCCCGCGAGCGGGTCTGGCGGATAACAGCGGGTATCCTGCAGGATGAGGTTGCAATGTATCTCAGCCCCGAACTGGCCGAGCAATATTTTTTGCCCCTGAGCTGGGACTACGCGCTCATGCGTGAAGATCATTGGGAAGTTTTTTTGCGGAGTATTGCCAGCGAGCCTGTGATGCTGGAAGCGGTTCGCACCTGGCGCAATCCTCATGAACAAAGACCGGCATACATGATGAAAGGCAAGTGATACTTCCCCCGGATATTTAGATGTTCCTTACGTCTGTTCCGGTTCCCAGAATTTGTAGCTTCTAATCGAATGAACAGATTCGCGGTCGAAGGTCAGAAGTCCGATTTCCTTTACCCATCCCTGTATTGGAAGATTGATTATATCCATGCATGTATTGATAGCTTTCGGCACTTCTTCAGTCTGAAGCCCAAGAGTGAGTGAACAGTGAGGGACCCAGGAGTCCGGACGGTAGAACACCTCTGAAAATTCTTTCATTTCCTTGAAAATTCTGTACAGCTGATCGTGTACGATTATGAGTGAAGGAGTGAAAACCGGGCCGAGAAACACCGTTCCACTTTTGGGTCCGAATGTAGCTATTGAAGAAAAGGTAACAGGAAATGCCCTGTGGGTCTGGGCGAAATCCGAAATATCATCAAGTATTAGATCAGTTTCAAGATCCTCCCATATAGCAAGTGTCAGATGAGGCTTGCCGCCGGACCTCAGAAGAGGTGATGAAAATCCCCTTGTTCGAAGAATGCTCCATGTCCGTCTTATGGTATTTTCGGTTTCGCTGTCAAGAAAAAGACATATATCACAAGCCATTGAATGTCACTTCCATTTATATCCCCCTGATTGCACTGCAAGTCATCCACTGCATATGTTTGCATATATGGTAAATAATAGTTTAAGTGAATATACGCACGGAGTGGTCCTTGCGCCGATGGCAGGCACGACCGACTCCGCCTTCAGGCGGATATGCCGCCGCATGGGGGCTACTGCGGTAGTGACTGAAATGGTCGCAGCCGCGGGACTGTCAAGAAGGTCAGTAAAATCACACAAGCTTCTTTGTTTTCATGTGGAGGAAGAACCGATAGGAGTTCAGCTCTTCGGGAGCAGACCCAAAGATTTTGAGGAGGCAGCCGAGATAGTGTCTGGTCTGGGTTTTGCTTTCATAGATATCAACGCTGGCTGCCCGGTGAAAAAGGTCGTAAGAAATGGTTCCGGTTCAGCCCTTCTTAGGAATATTCCAACTCTGGCTGCCATAGTAAGGGCTGTTTCATCGCATACGTCTTTGCCTGTAACTGTGAAGATACGTACAGGCTGGTCACCTGCGGAACCTGTTCCGGAATGTTTGCCCGGTATACTAGCTGATGAGGGTGCTGCTGCAATTGCTGTTCATGGAAGGTACAGAACGGATATGTTCTCTGGAAAGGTAAGGAAATCGGAGATTGAGCGGATCGTAAGAAATTCGCCGATTCCCGTTATCGCAAACGGTGATTCAGAAAATGTTTTCGTTGCGCTTGATCTCATAGATTCAACCGGGGCAGCGGGATTGATGGTTGGAAGAGGCGCACTGGGCAATCCCTGGATTTTCAGGGGGCTTACCGGCAAACCGGAAGATGCCTTTCCTCTGCCAGGGGAGGTTGTATCCGTAATACAGCAGCAGTACGAAATGATGAGTGAGTATATTCCGGAGAATCACCTCTATCATATCCTGAGGGGCCAGCTTCTTCACTACATAAAAGGATTCAGAGGCGCTTCCGAACTTCGCAGAAAAGCAACAGGGGTGGATTCCATGGAAGATCTGTCAGATATTCTATATGAACTTGAGCAACTGCTTAACCTTGAAAGGCAGCGGAGTAATGATTAAAACAGCTGAAGCGCTTATTGCATTATCTGCAATTCTGGTTTTATCCTGTGGAGCTTCAGAATCCGTTATCCTTCTGGATAGTACCCGATTTGTGCTCGATGAACGCTGCAGATATACATGGCAAAATGACGACGGATGGGCTTTCATAGCCTGGGCGATAGATATTGAAGGTGGAGCTGAGATACTTGCGATGCAGTCAGGTTATAATCTTTCAGAGAAACCGGAGACTGGAGAAGAAATAACACTGCCTCTTCCGGAAGAGTTTTCCGAAGCCCTTGAGAACCGTCTTGAGTCCGCAAGGGCAGTAAGGCAGGCAACCAATTTAATTGAAACAGGAGATACAGTGCTGGCCCGGAATATTCTGGAGGAGGCAATTGAAAAGGATCCTTCATGGTCTATTCCTGCTTATAACCTTTCTCTTATCTTGCTCAGGCAGGAAGGTCCCGAAGCTGTACTTGAGCTGCTTCAGCCAATTGCCTATAAATACGATGCAGCACTGATTCAATCAGAGATATTCTGGAACAGCGGCGATTCAGATAAAGCGCTGAGGCAACTTGAGATATGCCTGATGGACGAATCCCCTCCCTTCGAAGCTCTTGCGGCAGCTGCACTGATTTACACTGTAACCGGCAATTATTACCAGGCCTCCGGAATCTGGAGAGAGATACTGGCAAGTCCTGAAGCAGACGCTTCAATCAGGCTCATGGCTGTTAAATACGCCATCATTTATGAACAACGTAACAGATGAGCTTGATTCGTTATTTGTCAGATATCGATGAAAGCATGTTCTGTGCCATAGAAATAGTGCGTCTCATCGTTGGTGCTTATTATCTTAACATCCATTCTTGAATCGCTGTTGTAATCGCCTATTTCAACAATATCCGGTATCCAGTTGATACGGAATACTCTTTCCCTTATAGGATGTCCTGGTTCCTGCATTGAAATCACGAGTTCTTTCAGATCAGATCCATCAAGTACGACAACCTTGGCCAGAATCCCGTCAAATTCCATCTGTTCATTGTAGATAACCCTGTTTACCGCACAGGAAGAAATAGTTTGAAGAATCAGCAGAGACAACGCAGTTGCGAAACCGAATAGAGTTTTGAATTTCATATTACTTTTAAATTGTGTTTATACTTTCTTATTTGCTGTTGCTACCGCTATAAGCCTTGTGGATTCCGAATTGTAGGGTGCTCCCTCAAGGCTTCCGTAAATGTCAACACTTGAAAATCCAACTTCCTTAAGCATGCATGAAAGCTCTGCAGCACTGTAGACCCAGTGTGAAAATTCCCACCTGCCGAGAATACTCAAATTTTCGATTATAAGCCAATCATTCTCAATGTGGTTCCAGCCGTCATCTATTCTGTGCCTCTGGATAAGCAGCAGACCTTCATCCGTTTCCTCATCTGTTACTGGATGGAAAATAGAGGCAAGGATAGGTCAGTTCCCAGAAATCACTTTGTTCAAACCAATCCATTACCATTCCTTCAATTCAGGGATTGCATCTTCTGCAGAAATTGCAGATGCCAGTTCTTCTGGAATCGGGGCTGCCCCAGGTATACCATGCATCGATTATCTCAACCGTAAGAAAAGCCGGGTCCAGCTCAATGTAACCGCAATGGCCGACCATTGCCATGGTGGAAGGAAGACCCGAAAACTCACCACATAGCATGGCTATTTCCAGATATCCTGATTCATTCGGTGTTATAAAGTATAGATCCGGAGAAGCTACTACGGGAAGGCTGTCCATGGCCGAGAGTATGATTTCCGCCATCTGAAGATTTGCTGTAGAATCATCTCCGGTTACAAGAAGGAGGCCGAACCTTGTAGGAGTTGCTGTATTATCAAGATCGATGAATCCATCTACAAGCGTGAACTGCTCCGGTATTGAAGCTGCTGCTGCGAGAATAATGAACATAATTGTCATTCCATGAACCTTCCCACCGATACTATCCTGTTGGAGTAATATTCCTTGGATAGTGATTCCCGTACAACTCCCCTGCTGGAAGAAGTATGGGCAAAGAAGCCGTTTCCTATGTAGATGCCTACGTGAGAAATGCCGGACCCGGAAGTATTGAAGAAAATGAGGTCGCCGAATTTAAGGATTGAGGGATTTACTGTTTCAGCAGCTGAAGCCTGCATGCTTGCGGTGCGCGGAATCGTGATGTCCACGGAACTATAGACGGCCTGCGTGAAAGCTGAGCAGTCAACACCGGAACGGCTCTCACCACCCCATAAGTAAGGTGTTCCCATCCATGAATCTATCTCGTCCATCATTTTGTTATCAGTTGAAGTTCTGGGACTCCCCCCGGTGGAGGCTATTTCGGACCAATCTCCGCCGGAACACTGTATACCATCTCCCCTGTATACAGGAGTTGAACCGCAGGATACAAACAGCAGAACAGAAAACAATGGAATCAGAAAGCAGAGTGTATTTTTCATAGTATAATCTTTATTATCGTGTCTCTTTGAGGCTGAATAGTATCGGGACAGTCCATGCTGTAATGCAGACCTCTGCTTTCCCTTCTTCGCAGCGCAGATCTTACAATAGCTCTGCTTACAGTGCAGATGTTCCGGAGTTCCAGCAGACCGGTAACGGGGAGCAGAGACCAGTAATCCTCCTCTATCTCATCTGCCAGGACATCTATTATCCTGAGGGCTCTATTGAGTCTTTTGTCGGACCTTACTATTCCTACATAATCCCACATGACACTTCTTATTGCTGCCCATGCATGATCCAGAAGCACGTTTTCTTTGAGAGGTTTCGCTCTGCCGAATGACCAGTCTCTTGCATGGAAATCACTCGAGCGCATAACAGTGTCGGGAATGGAATCTGCTGCCTTAAGCCCCATCACACCAGCTTCAAGAAGACTGTTGCTGCCAAGTCGATTGGCACCATGAAGTCCGGTGCAGGATACCTCACCTATTGCTCTCAGACCGTTCATTGCGGTACTGCCGTCGGTTCTTGCATCAATTCCGCCAACAATATAGTGGGCAGCGGGAACAACAGGTATAGGTTCGTTCCATGGACTAATACCAACAGAGGTAACGCCCTCGGTAACTTCGGGGAAAGAATTTGTCAGCTTCTCTCTGCTCAAGTGCGATGCATCCAGCAGAACATGATCGTTGCCCAATCGTTTCATTTCTGAATCAATAGCCCTGGCAACTATGTCCCTCGGGGCCAGTTCCATTCTTGCAGGATCGTAGTTTTCCATGAATCTTTCACCCTTGAGGTTTAATAGCATTGCCCCTTCTCCCCTCAGGGCTTCAGTAATAAGAAAGTTACGCTTATCAGGGTGGAAAAGGCAGGTAGGGTGGAATTGAAAGAATTCCATGTTCTTAAGGGGTAGTCCAGCTCGGTAGGCCATGGCCATTCCATCTCCCGTTGCGGAATCCTGATTGGAAGTATACCGGTATACTTTACCGGAACCGCCAGTAGCGATTACAGTTTCTCCCGCAAGAACAGTGGAAATTGTTCCATTGTGAAGAACATGAGCGCCGATACACCTGTCTACGGCACCTTCAACAAGTTCAGGCATTTCCCTGGATGCAGTGAGGAGATTAACCGCAAAGGCTGGTTCAATGATAGTAATGTTCTTCCGCTCGATACAGCGCTCACTTAGAACCTCACTTATGAGTTTTCCCGTTCTGTCTTTATAGTGAAGGACGCGCCGTATGCTGTGTCCGCCCTCGATGCCACTTTTTCCCATCCCGAAAGAACCCTCAAGTTCCGCACCCCACTGTAATAACTTTTTTACGAGCTTCGGACCATTGGATATAATATCCATCGCCACAATTTCGTCTACAAGACCTCCACCTGCATTAACGGTATCATTAAGGTGAAGCTCAAAACTGTCATCGTCTGTAACTGCAGCCGCAAGCCCTCCCTGGGCAAGGTAAGTACTTCCGGTGGGCATCAGTATCTTGCTTATCAGAAGGATATCAAGTTCCTCAGGAAGGGAAAGGGCGCATGTCAGGCCGGCCATACCGGCCCCAATAATCAGAACATCGGTTTCTATGATGTTATCAGTCAATCTTACTTCCCTTTTTTCTATTTCTTTTCCTGTACACATCTATACTATTTAGAATGTCATTCATCAGTTCCTGCACAGCTCCCTTGACTTCAAGATTCATGGACTGTACGAGGATATCACCAGTATCCGGGATCCCATGCAGCTTCACAGCGTCCTTGGCGGTTGTTATAAGTGCTGAAGCTCCTGTCCTTTCCATAATACGCTTCAAATGCTCAATATCACCTGCTGAGTAGACATGGTGATCTGGAAAAACCTCAAGCCCCTCAAGCCTTATTCCAGCTTCCTCAAGGGAATTGCGGAAACTCTCCGGTTTACCTATACCGCAGAAAGCCAGGACAGTTCTCTCTGGAATATCCGGCAGAACTTTGCCGTTTACAAGCCTCACGCCAGTATGCTTGACCTTGCTGAACTGAACGGGAGCCTTCCAGTTATAATCAGAGACACGTCTCTTTATCCATTCCGCGGACATACCGGAAGGTATGCGGTTTATCCAGATATGATCAGCCCTGGAGATAACGGATGGAAATTCTCTGAGTGTACCCGAAGGCAATATACCTCCCTGGCCGAAGGGACTTGCGAAATCGAGAACGAGAAGTTCAATATCACGGTAAAGCTGCAGATGCTGGAAGCCATCGTCAACAATAATAATATCGGGTCTTTCTCCGCGATAGGCTTTAAGCGCTGCTTCTGATTTTGATTTACCAGCGTATACACTGCTCCTTCCAAGAAGACTCTCGGCAAGGAGAAGAACCTCATCGGTGAAATTTTCTCTGACCGCGTCGCTGTCGAGTCTGACACTGCAGGCATGCGCGCGAATACCAAAATTCCGGGCTACAACAGATACATTATACCCCATCCCAGCTATTCGGTTGGCCAGCCATATAGTCACAGGCGTTTTACCGGTACCCCCAACTTCTATATTACCAACGCTAATCACAGATACCGGAAGGTGAAATTGTCTATTCCCGGATTCGTACCATTTCCTTCTTATGGAAGCAAGAAGACCGTAAAGCCATCCGAATGGCATGAGAAACCATCCCACCCATGCGTAACTGCCCTGCCGGGATACTATTTTTCCGAAAAGTACATCAGGCCTTTTCATCGATTTTATCCGTTTCTGTGATCCCCGCTTTTCTTATCATCGCGGCGAAGTCATCAAGTATATTTCCTCTGATACTTTCGAATTCCTTTTTAACGCTGTTTCTGCTGCGCGAGTTGTTCCGCATCATGTTAAGTATATTGGCTATCTCTTCTTCCGATGGTGCTATATGTGCTATGCCCGATACAGCCAGTTTATCCACAATCTCTGTGAAACTGCTGTAATGAGGGCCAACAATGAACGGTACGCCTCTCATTGCCGGTTCAAGCACATTGTGCCCTCCAATCGGTACAAAAGTACCTCCAACGAATGCCGCATCACCGACACCGTACATCTGTGCCAGTACTCCGTGAACATCTACCAGAATGCTGTCGAAATCAAACACTGTAGATGATGAATTTGTCAATTCAGACCATTTAACAGGATTAAGGCTCATTCGCACCATGATATTCCGAACATCATCTATTCTGTCAAGGTGACGCGGTACTATGATAGGGAAGTAACCTGCCGATACAGCAGCGCTCAGAAGTATTTCCTCTTCTCCATTTCTTATGGAGCCAGCAACAAGAACAGGTTTATCTGTATTAAGAGCCATGCGCCATTCAGGCGGAGGGTCGCCATGATCGGTGAGTATTTTTGAATCCCCCGAAACACTCACGATCCTCTCATCGATGTTCATCGATATAAACCTTTTCTTGTCGAAAGCGCTTCTTGCAAGGATGCCGGTAAAGCAGGACAGCAGCATGGACGGAAGGGAGCCAAGGAAACGGTATCCCCTTAAGCTTTTTTCGGAAAGCCTTGCGTTAATCATCATGCATGGAATTCCGGACTCAACTGCTTTGCGAATTGTGTTGGGCCATATCTCCGTTTCCGCCAGTATAAACGCTCTGGGATGTATCCGCCGGATGAATCTTTCTGAAAAGCGCGGAATATCAAGTGGAATATAGCTTCCGTCCAGACCCATTCTATCTATGAACGACCGGCCGGATGGTGTAAAACAGGTTATCCATACGGGTATGTCCTTCCCTTTCAGGTACTCAGCATAGGGCAGGAGCCCGTTAAGTTCGCCGAGTGAAGATCCGTGCAGCCATACGGGGCTGTTGCGGGATCTCTTCACGTACCCTTTTCTTTCCTTTCTCTCTCTATGCGGTCTGAACATTAGAACAAAGGATGAAACAGGATGCAGAACTGCCCCCACCAGACTGAGAATACCACTTATGAACCTTGCGGAAGGTGATGCCAGAAGATCTGCACAGGCTGTGACCCTGTTAAGTTCGGTTTCTACCCTCTCGATCCAGTGCTGTAGATCATCTTCCCTTTTCATCGGCGGTACAGGTCTGCCTTCAATAATCGGTACCAGAGCAAACGGCAGTGGTAGAATAAAACCGTCCCACGATGAAAAACGGACTGCAGGCCATCCGGATGATCCCATGGGGATTACGGGAAGTTTACCCAGCCTTGCTATATGGGCAATACCGTTCTTTGCAGCCTCTGCGGGTCCTCTGGGACCATCAGGTGTTATGGCGCAGTCAATTCCCTCTTTGAGTGCAACTGCCATTTCGCGGATGGCATTTCTTCCCCCTTTGGAGCTTGACCCTCTGATCGTTTCAAAACCCATGGAATGAAGCACATTGGTTACGTACTGACCATCTCTGTTCTGGCTTACAAGAACTTTAACACCCTCGTTTCTGTGTGTATGGATAAGTGGCAGCTGCCTTGCGTGCCAGAATGCAAAGAATACAGGTCTTCCCCTGGCTTTGCCTGCCCTTCCGGATGAAGGTTTTAAATACCGAACCCTCCAGGTAAGACCTATCAGTCTCATAAATATCCGGCCAAGTGTTTCCGAAAGCCTGAACAGATCAGTATGTAGCATTTGCTGTATCTTCCAGTATGTACCGGGCTGCCCTTTCGGATGAGCCCTTTTCCCCCAGTGCTTCCCTTACAAGTTTCAGCCCCTTTAAGGATTGCTTTCGGTCTTCGGAATTTATCAGAAGAGGTTTTACGAATCTGACGATGTTTTCCGGATAAACTTCTTTCTGAATGAGTTCTGCAGCGATCTCTGAACCCGCTACAAGATTGGCCATCCCGATGTTTTTTACACCCCTTACGAGTATTCTGGCAAGAAGATACGTGAGCGAAGAAGTTCTGTAGGTTATTATGAATGGTATTCCCCACATGGCTGTTTCAAGTGTTGCTGTGCCTGAACAGACCACAGCTGCAGATGCTTTTTCAAGGGCATCCTTAATGGAATCAGCAAGTCTTACTCCCTTAATATTCCTTGCAGATTCGTAGAGGTTTGCAGGCACGTCAGAGGATACGGCAACGGTAGCATTCGAAACGATCCCTGAATCCCTGAGGATGATAAAAGAATCCATCATCGGTTTTAGGAGGAGTGAAATTTCCTGCCGGCGGCTTCCGGGCAGAAAGGCGATTTCCCCGCCTGGCTCGGATTCAAAGGGTTTTTGAATTGAATCAGCAAGTGGATGTCCTGAACATACGGCCCGGACACCATGTTCTCTGTAAAAATCAACTTCGAAACTGAAAAGAGTTATCATCAGGTCAACGGATTTTCGGATCTTCCTGACCCTTTTCCTGCCCCATGCCCAGATTTGCGGAGAAATGTAATATATGACCCTGTAACCTCTTTTCTTCGCCCATATGGCAAGGGGAATATTGAAACCCGGATAATCGACCAGAAGAAGAATATCAGGATCGACTGCGAGAATATGTGATCTCATGCGGCTGCGCAGACTGCGGAATTTGTTAAGAGAGGATATCACTTCAGCAAAACCCATGACAGAATACTCGTTAAGATTGAATATTACATCGCCGCCGGCTTTTTGAATATTCCTGCCCCCCAACCCGGAAACATCAATGGAAACCATCTTCTGAAGCTCTTCCAGGAGTTCACCGCTTCGGACATCACCGGAAGGATCTCCGGCCGAAATGACGATTTTCATCCGGCAGGAATATCCTTCATTACTTCGTCCATAGCCTCCTGTATCCTTCCGGAAATGATTTGTGCTGATCTGAGGGCATTCAGGCCGTCCAGTCCGGTTACAGTGGGTAAGCAGCCTGTTTCGCAGGACATTCTGAAATCGTTTAGCTCAGCGGTAAGCGCATCACCATCCGATACTGAAACGGATATGGGCTGGATTTTCCTGTCCACAACCCTGAAGGCTTCAACTTTCCTGGATGCGAAATCAACTGATACGTAGTTCCTGTGCTGGAAGAACCTCAGTTTCCTTATCTGTTCCCTCGATATTCTGCTTGCAGTCATATTGACCACGCAGTGATTCCGGAACTCTATCCTTGCGCTGGCGATATCAACGTTATTGCTGAGTAC
Source organism: Candidatus Aegiribacteria sp. (assembly GCA_030600545.1). Taxonomy (GTDB): domain Bacteria; phylum Fermentibacterota; class Fermentibacteria; order Fermentibacterales; family JCC-6; genus Aegiribacteria. Next base: position 29,933 of record JAUVLV010000003.1, read on the forward strand.
CGGAACACCGGAAGCCTGTACTGAGACTACAGGAGAACGGACAAAGGAAAGCACAAGATCAATATCATGTATCATCAAATCCAGCACAACCGAAACATCGGTTCCCCTTGGATTGAAAGGTGACATTCTGTGACCCTCAACAAACAGTGGTTCATCGATCAGTTCCGCAGCGGCAAGTATCGCGGGATTGAAACGTTCAACATGTCCCACTGCCAGGATGAGGTCTTTCTCTTCTGCGAGGTCAACCATTTCCTGTCCCTCTGCGGTTTCCGATGCGATAGGCTTCTCCACAAGGACATGCACACCTGAGTTCAGAGCCTTAAGTACAACCTGATAATGTTCTGAAGTTGTACATGCAACGACTGCGGAATCACATTCCTCGAGAAAGGAATCCAGTTTTCCAAAGGGCCTTACATCGAGTTCAGAGGCGAGTACTTTCATTCTCTCATTGTCAGTATCGAATATGGGAACTGTTCTTCCCGTTATTTCTCCGAGAATCCTTGCGTGATGGTAACCCAGATGACCTGTACCTATAACTCCTGTGATCATATTATCCCCCAAATACCGACAGAACATCGGCAGCGTACTTAACTGAACGTTCGGAAAGTGAAAGATGCGTAACGAATCGCAACATGGACGGTGATAGAGCCAGACAGCCTATTTCAAGATCTGCAAGAGCATCAGCTATGTTTTCTGACTTGCCTTCGGGAGTTTCAGCTATGACTATATTGGTTTGAGGGTCTGGATTCAGCATCTTCAGAATCGGTGAACGGGCTATTCCCCTTGCAAGCTGCTTTGCGTACCCGTGTGTTCTTGAAAGCTGAGGGAGATTATGTTCAAGCGCGTACAGACAGGCTGCCGCGAGAATTCCAGCCTGCCGCATTCCACCCCCGTGCTGCTTACGCAGGCATCGAACTTTATACTCATCTTCGGCCGAACAGACCAGGATGGAGCCCACAGGACATCCAAGCCCCTTCGAGAAACACATTGAGACCATTCTATAGACTGAAAGTACCTCCCGGAGTGTTTTTCCTGTTGCGGATATCGCATGCCAGACCCTTGCGCCGTCAAGATAAACTGAAACTTCACTGTCTCCGCAAATGTCTGCTATCTCTTTGATCTCGATTTCCGGAAGAACAAGGCCTCCCATGATATTCTGCGTGTTCTCAAGTGTAACCAGGGTTCTGGGCGCGAAGTGCTGGTCAATACCTCTGGAGACAGCCTTTTTTACTTCAGCAGGTGGAAGGCATCCGCTTACCGATTCATCTATCCTGTGCATCTGCAGACCGCCCAGCATAGCGTATTGTGCTCTTTCGTAAAGGTATACGTGGCTTCCGCTGCCACATATCACCTCATCCCCAGGGGAAGTGAGAGCCCTTATGGCGACTCCATTGGACATCGTACCTGTGGGCATAAATACCGCACTGTCAAATCCGGTCATCTCAGCTACAACACCCTCAAGATGGTTAACGGTCGGATCCTCTCCGAATACATCGTCTCCCACTTCTGCCCTGGCCATTGCGTTCCGCATCGCGTGTCCTGGAGTAGTTACAGTATCGCTGCGAAGGTCAACTTTAATCCTCTTCACTGTGTACACTTAATTTTCACTGAACGGTGATGGCATCTTATAGCCTCTTTAAGAATTCTGTTCATTACTTTGGAAGGACTCACACCAGATGCATCCCAGAGCTTCGAGAACATGCTGATCTCGGTAAAACCGGGAATTGTATTTATCTCGTTGAAATAGAATTTTTCATTGCTGTCAAGAAGAAAGTCGGCTCTTGCAAAACCGCTTCCCTGTAGTAATGCGAAACAATCTTCAGCACATGATCTTATCTCGCTTGAGAGAGTATCAGGGATGGGCGCTGGAATGAGCAGTTTTGATTCATCACAGTTGTATTTGGCCGAAAAATCGTACCATTCATGACCGGGAAGAATTTCACCTGCTACCGAAGAAGATATCGTACCCGATTCCGAAAGAAGGGCAACCTCAATCTCCCTTGCATTCTCAAGTCCGTTCTCAATAAGAATCAGTTTGTCGAACCGGAATGCCAGATCAGCGGCATCCTTAAGAGTATCAGGAGAATCGACCCTTGAAATACCAACACTTGATCCCATCCTTGAAGGCTTTACGAAAACAGGATACCGCAAAGGAGGTAATGATACAGGTGATGGAGGACAGTGAGTTGTAAAGCTTTTCCATGGAAGTACGGGAATGCCACGAGATGAAACAAGCTCTTTCGTCGTGATTTTATTCATAGCAACGGCTGAAGTCATAACATCTGCCCCGGCACAGGGCCAGCCAGCCATCATGCAAAGCCCCTGAATCGTACCGTCTTCCCCATAAGGCCCGTGCAGCACAGGAAAAACCGCGTCAAAGATAACTTCAGAACCGTTCTGCAGCAGTTTCCATACTGAATGTCCGGTATTGATTTCAAGATAAGTGCCCTGCAGTGACCATTGTCCGTCAATGCTGATCTCAACCGGTATTACTTCGTGTCCTGATTCCTCAAGTACTCTTCCAACAAAAGCGGCTGATACCAGTGATATTTCATGTTCGGCGGACTTTCCTCCCGAAAGTAGAAGAATTTTCATTGTTCCTCCTGAACCTATTAGCCCGGCATGGGTCTTGACCGGACAATTCCCGTTGGTAGTTTTACCTGCACGCTAGTTGAATACTAATATACGATTACTTTATATATCCGGCAGGGACACTTCTCTGCAGATAAGCACCGGAGGCTTTATGAAAATACTGATCACAGGAGGAGCAGGTTTTATCGGCTCCAACATCGCTGATTACCTGATAGAAAAAGACACTGAAGTTCACATAATGGATGATCTTTCAACAGGATTCATGGAAAATGTAAACGAAAAAGCCAAATTTCATGAAATGGATATAAGAAGCGAAGAGGCATTTAAGCTGATCTCCGGCGGAGGTTTCGATATCGTATGTCATCACGCAGCCCAGATGGATGTCAGAAGGTCTGTACGGGAACCTCTTTTCGACGCGGATGTAAACATAAAAGGAATGATCAATGTTCTTGAAGCCTCGCAAAAAGGTGGTGTGAAACGTATCATCTATGCATCCACAGGAGGTGCCGTTTACGGTGAACCTGAAAGTATTCCGGTTGCTGAAGACCACTCGATCAATCCAATCTGCCATTACGGTATAAGCAAACACACTGCTGAACACTATCTTTTCCTTTACAGGTACCTGTACGGGCTCGATTACGTTGTACTCAGGTATCCCAACGTTTACGGCCCAAGGCAGAATCCCTTCGGTGAAGCTGGTGTTACAGCCATTTTCACTCTTGCCTACCTTACCGGTAACTCCCCTGTCATAAACGGAGATGGAATGCAGCAGAGGGATTACGTGCATGTCACGGATATCGCGAGGGCCAACTGGATGGCGATGGATCTTTCAAGAAACGATATATCGGGAGAAATATTCAATATTGGATTCGGTACGGGAAAATCCGTGATCGAACTGGACAGGATAATCCGCGGTTATTCTGGAACAGAACTTTCTCCCTCTTTCGGCCCGTCCCTGCCCGAAGAAATACTCAAAATCGCTCTTGACAGCACAAAGGCTGGTGAAATCCTGGGATGGAAACCTGAGATTAAGTTCGAAATCGGATTAAAAGAACTGGTTGAATACCACCGAGCAAAGCTGTCTGAAAATTAATGGAATCTAAACCAGTTTACATTGACAGGGACGGTGTTATAAACAAAAACAGGAGTGATTACGTTAAATCACTTGAGGAATGGGTTCCCATACCCGGAGCAATTGATGCAATCACAAGACTCAGTAAGGCCGGACATCCGGTAGTAGTTCTTACGAACCAGTCCGCAATTGCCAGGAATTTTTGTTGCGTTTCCGATGTTGAGAGAATACACCAGCACCTTATATCTCTTGTCAGTAAGGCCGGAGGCATGATATCGGGTATCTACTACTGTCCTCACCATCCAGACGACGGGTGCGAGTGCAGAAAACCCCGTACAGGTATGGTTGATTTCGCAAGGAGGGAACTTGATCTCCCCGATGGAGGGTACATGATTGGTGACGCGGATTCTGATATGGAACTCGGCAGAAGAGCACGATTGAAGACAGTTCTTGTTCTTACAGGACGAGGAAGGGATCAGCTTGAAAGAATAAAATCGAAAGATCTGCCTGAACCCTGGAAAGTTACAGAAAACATATTTTCTGCTGTGCAGATAATACTTGAAGATTCAGCGGATGACTGATCAGTTTTCCTTAACTATCTCAAGATTCTCAAGATAATACTCCAGCTTATCAATACCTTCCTCGATTTTTCTTATGCTCTGTGATTTCCCGGCTTTTTCGAGGAAGGCTCCAATCTTTGTGATTTCAGTGAAACCGTAGCCTGCTCCTGACCCCTTCATATTATGGCCGCACCTTTCGATATCTCTGTATTCATGTTTATTCAGGAGATTGCGTAATTTACCGATATCATCCTGCAGATTGCTGATATAACCGGGGATCAACTCCATGAGTTCGGGGTCAACGACCACTCTTATTCTATCCCCGTCGCTCTCAGGTGAATCTGAAGGGTCATCGTGTTTATCGTTATCGCTTTCGATTTTACCGGTTAGTTCTCCTACAAGTCTTATAAGAGCATTCTTGCTAACTGGTTTTGCAAGATGAATGTCACATCCCGCATCAAGACATTTCTTGATTTCGGTGTTTATGGAATTTGCGGTAAGGGCAACAATTGGTGTATGCTCGAGCCCGTTTTCATTTTCGATCTCCCGGATTCTTTTCGTTGCAGTGTATCCATCCATTACAGGCATCTGCATATCCATCAGAATGATATCCCAGTATTTCTGGAGAAACTTTTCAACAGCTTCGCTGCCGTTTTTCGCTTCGATTATAAGGCAGGGCTCTTTTCTGAGGAACGCCTTAACCAGGAATCGGTTATCAGGCGAATCATCTACAAGCAGTATACTGAGGTTATTAAGGGTTTTTTCCTCAGCCTTATTCTTCACCTTTGAAGCAGTTCCTATTTTTTTCTCATCAGTTGATTCATGATGAATATCGAATTCAGCCGTGAAAGAAAATGTGCTGCCCTGTTCAACCTGACTGTCAACTGAGATTTCTCCGTTCATAAGGCGTACCAGCTTTTTCGATATAGTCAGACCGAGACCTGTACCGCCGAATTTTCTGGTTACCGAAGTATCTGCCTGCGTGAAACTGTTAAAAATACTCTCAAGTTTTGAAGCAGGGATTCCGATACCGGAATCCACAACGGAGAACTTGATGATAGCCTTACTTCCTGATATTCTGGTTTTCTCAACGAATACCTTGATACTGCCGGATTCTGTGAATTTGATAGAGTTGCCTACAAGGTTGACGATTATCTGCATTAACCTGTCAGGATCACCCTTGAGGTACGCTGGTACATCGTCACTGATCTCGCACGAAAGGGTAAGTTCTTTTTTCTCTGCTCGCAGTTTAAAAGTATCTATTACTTTGCGCAGAGTATCTCTTATATTGAACAGGATTGTTTCCAGAACGATCCTTCCCGCTTTGATCCTTGAAATGTCCAGTATATCGTTCACCAGAGCAAGGAGGCTGTTTCCGGAGGAATGCATGATCTCGACGTATTTTCTCTGCTCATCGTTAAGTTCGGTATCAGCCATAAGTTCAGTAGTCCCGATTATTGAATTAAGAGGTGTACGGATCTCATGGCTCATATTAGCCAGAAATTCGGATTTTGTGCGGGATGCGTTCTCAGCGGCTTCGCTGGCTTCGACTATTTTTCTTTCCACATCCCTTCTTTCGGTAATATCCCGTATTATGCCTATTGCATGCCATGTATTATCCAGCTTTGTAGCAGATATTGAGAGTTCAACAGGGAAAACATTGCCGTTCTTACGTCGGGCTTCTATTTCAATAGTACGCCCTATCACAACTCCTTCACCGGTATTTCTGAAGGTTTTGTACCCGTTATTGAAAGAATCAAGATACTGTCTGGGAGCTATCAGCTGGTGCAGGTCCTCCCCCATCATTTCATCTACAGTGTAGCCGAGCATTCTGCATGCTGCTGAGTTCACGAACGATATGTTTTTTTTATCGTTCATCATGATTATAGCGTCCTTGATGGATTCCGTAATAGTTTTGATTTTTTTTTCACTGTACAAATCAGAATTATACTGTTCAGTACTATCGGGATACTCATCCGTACGTATTTTTTCAGATGTTTCCTCTTCAGATATTTTGGGGAGTTTGATGAAGGAATGAATGATACCTTTATGTTTTCCGATGGAACATCCGGTTGTCGAAATAATAACCGGGATTATCCGGCCCCCGTATATTTTAAGGTTACCCTGCACGGCCTCATTGGAAGGCATCAGAGGTTTATTTTTGGCCGATTTGAGAAAATAACTGCAGAGTTTTCCGATTACAGCGGTTGCAGGCATTTCCAACATTAGCAAAGCTGTACTGTTTGTCTCAACGATTCCGCCGGTGGTTGAATCAGAAACAAATACACCGGAACCTTGTGAATCAAAGAAAGTTTCATCCATTGTTGTAGCAGTACGCTCAATGCCACCTGAATCTGACATATGGAACTCCCCCGTATTCTATCAAAAAATTATCATCACATATAATCTATTGTAAAAAGGGATGGATATGCAACTACGAGTTATTAAATACAGGATGTCTGTCACTCACATCTTTTCAGAACTTATTGTTATTTTCATATGTATGTTGTATGTTTTGTTTACAGTAATCAATGAAACGAAGGTATTATGGCATTATTAATGATAGTAGACGATGATCCAATGATCAGGAAAATGCTTGTAACAGCGTTCAAAGATAAAAACTACGATGTGATAGATGCTCCCGACGGTAAAACCGCCCTCAGAATATTCCGCGATGAAGATGTTGACGTTGTAATTACTGATATCATCATGCCGGATATGGAGGGTATTGAGACCATACGCGAACTTCGGAAGATCAAACCTGATGTGAAGATAATCGCATTCTCAGGAGGCGGTACTCTCGCACCTGACGGTTATCTGAAATTAGCGTCTTCAATGGGAGCGCAGTACACTTTCCAGAAACCCGTTTCCATCAAAGAACTCAGTAAGGCGGTGAAGGATCTTCTGGATTCCTGATCCTGTCTATTTTATTACACTTCTAATCGAACATGAGGATACTACTCATGGGTTCCTGTGAGTGAGATATTTTATCATATTTCGTATATGGTGATGAAAAATAAACGCAGAAATAAATACTTAAGATTATTCGGGCTTTTCCTTCCCTTCGCGCTGCCGGCTGGTGTTTTTGTATTATGGCTTTCTTCACAATGCAACGGGCAGGAACAGAATCCACTTCATATCGTTGCCTCGATGAATCTTGAAGGCGGCAGAACCACAACGTTTTCGACGATCCTCCCCGATGGTAACGAAGCTGTATGGGAATGTTCAGAGGGTAAATTCATAGAAACCGGTGATATTATAGCAAGGGGCAGAAATGTGACATGGCAGCCTACACCGGGTCTTGTGGATTCCGTCTCTATAATTATCACTACTCCATCTGTTTCAGACACCGTCAGATTCCTTCCTGTAATACCTGATATCCTTCCATCCGTAACTGTTTCGGCTTCTTACCATCTTTCTATACTTGAGCGAGCCAGGAACATTCAGATAGCTCCTGGATTATACCGAGCAGTATCAAGGGGAGATGCTCTCAGAGGGTATGACGGCCTTGTTCTTCTCATAGTAACAACAAGAGGAGAATACCGTAAAGCTTACGGTATGCTTCCCGGTGATACGCTCATGCTTGCCCTTCCATTGGGCGGGACAATACAGGCTACCGGTATTGATAATATGGAAGATGCCATGAACAATGAAGGTAATATCCAGATTCTCTTTGAAGTTCTTGAAGAAATGCCTGAAACTGAAATGGTTGAAGAATAGATATCATCTAAACCTTCGCAGGTAACCTTTCCTTCTTGAGAAGAGCCACAGGGTAACAAGGCAGACAGGCCAAAGCCAGAACATCCATTCAAGAAATACTATCCTGCCTGATTTCAGAATCTCCAGAATTGCAAGCCAGATGAATACGATCCATTCAGATAGTATTGATGCGACCGATATGAATGGAAACAACAGCGTTAAGAATCCTGTGAGCATGGTTCCGAGCATGAAAGGTACCGAGATGACCGTTGCAATTGGAGCGACCGGGCTGAGGCCGCCGTATGTAAACGAAACCAGCGGAGCCAGAGCGACGGTAACCACAACCCCTGCATACGCGATCGACATGATCCAGCCCGGTTTTCCTGTAAAATTCTTACCAAGAATTATAAGGCTCAATACCGCGCCGAATGACATTTTTGCTCCTATGTTTTCTAGAACATCTCCCGATGAAACGGCAGTGAGAAATATGACGGCAACTGACCATACGAAAAGGAGATCAGGTGTTCTACCTGACAAATGAAACAGTATAAGTACAAGTAGAAGCATTACTCCTGCCCTTACGGTAGATGCCCTTGCTCCCGAAACAAAAACATAAATGAAAGCTATCAATATAACTGCCGTTATCGATAACCAGCCTTTGCCGAAGAGTTTTCTGAAAATGATCAGCATCAGAGTTGACAGGATACCCACATGCATGCCCGAAAGAGCCAGCAGGTGTGATGTACCTGTATCGCTGAAAACTCTGCGGACAGACGGGGGCAGATATCCCCTTTCTCCCACCAGAAGAGCTGAAACCAGCGAACTTGTTTCTCGTGAGGTTATACTTCCGGCAAATTTTTCAGCGGTAGTCCTTCTGATACGATCCTGAAGTGAAGTTGAGGGAATCGATCGAAATGCGGAGCTTTCCATGAATGCGCCGCTTACCGAGCCGATTATTACAACTGAATCTCCCCTGCTGACCGATTGAGCAAGCTTTCTGTCGGATGACCATACGGTATATCCCATTGGAGCAACCAGTATTGCTCCCTCTGTAGTGGTAGTTTTTACACTGCAGTGCCATACACCCGCTTCGGAAGTTTGATCGGAACGGGGCTGTCTGCAAGGATCATCAAGGTATGATCCGAGAAGAATTGATAAAGTACACAAAATGATGATGCCGGATTTCCGATGTCCCAAGGTTATAAGAACAACTCCTGCGGGAATTCCGGCAAGCCATATTTGAGATGAGCAGCGCAGCGGTGTATAATACCCTGCCAGAAACAAAGCGGTGAACAGGAAGAGTGTTTTGCTGAAAACCATTGTACCCTCAGTTTACTCAGAATCTTTATGCAGTTCAAGTGGTATGCCTTTATTTATACTGGACAACCTGCGCAGCGCTTTTAATGTTGGATCCGTTTTCAGAACAGTTGAAGCTGTTTTGCCGGCCTCGGTGTTTCTGACAGGAATATGCTGCAGACCGGGAAATCGAAAACTAAGTCACTCCTCGCGCGGAACCCATGCAGTTGTTCCCTGGAGATATTTCAGTGAAGCTGTAGAAGCTGCAATATGGGCAAAAAACAGCGGACGGATGCTTGTAGCTGTGGAGAATTCAGACGATGCAATTCCGATCTGGGAAGCACGATTTGAGCTTTCAAGTGCATTCATTCTTGGTAATGAAGCGGATGGACTGAATCCTGAAATCGCGAAAATGGCTGATATAAGCATCTATTTTCCACAGAGTGGAACAAGGAAATGCATCAACGTATCAAGCACCGCTGCAATTATCGCTTCGGAGATTCAGCGAAGAAAATGTCTTTGAATTGTTTGAATATCTCTGAAACCCATATTTATCAGCCCATATTTCTATAACACTATCTGACGTAAAGAAGGTTGCAGTAAAGTGTCTGTGATGGATTAGTGTTGTGCCTTCATCCAGTTACTGCCACTGCCGGTATCAACAACCAGGGGAACGTCCAGTTCAAAGGCTGATTCCATTTCATCCCTGATTATTCCGGAAACTTCATCGGCGGATACCTCAGGTGCTTCTGCCACAAGCTCATCGTGTACCTGGAGGACAAGGCCGGCATTTATTTGCGAATGACGCAGCCTGCGGTCAACATTAAGCATAGCGATCTTAATAATATCCGCGGCGGATCCCTGAACCGTTGTATTTATCACCATGCGTTCCATCGAATTTCTTCTGGATCCCTTTGCTGATTTAAAACCCTTGAATTCACGTCTTCTTCCGAGAATTGTTCTGGTCTCTTCGTGTTCCTCGGCGTATTCGATACATCTGCTGAAAAATGTTTCGAGTTCAGTATAAGTATTGAGGTATCTGCTTATTATCCCAGATGCTTCCCCCCTGCTGATATTCAGCCTGTTGCTCAGTCCCCACGAGCTTATGCCGTAGAGTATTGAGAAATTAACCTCCTTTGCCTTTCTCCTGTGTTCGGGAGATGCATCACCGAAAAGAGCTTCAGCTGTGGAACTGTGGATATCCAGGTTCTGTTCGTAAGCTCTTCGCAGATTACCCGGCCCGGCCATATGCGCCAGAATACGCAGTTCGATCTGGGAATAGTCAGCTGTAATAAGAACATGACTCTCTTTCCCGGCTGTGAAACACTTTCTCACCTCGCGTCCCCTGCTCGTTCTTACCGGAATATTCTGAAGGTTGGGGCTGCTTGAACTCAATCTTCCCGTAGCTGTGACAGTCTGGCTGAAACTGGTATGTATCATGCCATCCTTCTCGCAGACATACTGCGGCAATTTTCTTATATAAGTGTTCAGAAGTTTTGATAATTCCCTGTGTTCGATGACAGTTTCAACAAAACTGTGCTTCCCTCTGAGCTTTTCAAGAACCTCCATACTTGAGGAATTGGCCCCGCTTCCGGTCTTTCCCGCGGGAGTGAGACCGAGCCTGTTAAAGAGTGTATCGGAAACCTGCGAGGGACTGTTGAGATTGATGGGAAATCCGGCGGTTTTCACAGCTTTCGCTTCAAGTTCTCTGATAATATCGGAGAATTCAGTTTCCAGTATCTGGAGTGACTTGATATCAAGGCCGATCCCCCTTTTTTCCATATCCGAGATCACTTTAACCAGGGGAAGTTCAAGTGTATCATATATATTAAGCAGCCTGTCATCCTTCTCAAGCTCTTTTCTCAATATACTGTTCAGATTCAATGCAGCTGCAGAATCGCAGCAGCAGTACTCAGCGACTTTTTCTGTCTTTACATCGGCCAGAGTTGAGGCGTTTCCCAGAATTTCACTGTAGTCGGTCATATTCCTTCCCAGCCAGGTCGAAGAAAGGTTAGAAAGAGAATGTGACCTGATCTCAGGCCTGAGAAGATAATCCGCTATCATCGGGTCGCCTCTCATTCCTGATATTTCAAGACCCATGGATTCGAGAATATGAATGTCGTATTTTCCGTTCTGAGCCACAATCAGTTTATTACGAAGAAATGTTCTCAGAATTGTAACAACCTTATCTATCGAAAGAGCATCGGGACCTGAAAGCGGAATGTAGACTGCGCTGTCTTCAGATGTTGTCAGAGATATCCCGACAGGAACAGCCTGAAATGGAAACTTTGATGTGGTTTCGGTATCAAGTGCCAGAAGTTCACTCATGGAATGATTAAGGCAATATTCTTCGAGCTCATTATAATTTCTAATGATGGTTGTTGAACACCATTCTGTGGAAGATGTATTCTCCAGGCCGCTGAATAGATCAGTTGCAGGGCTGATACCCAGCTTTTCCAGAATGCTCTGCATTCCAAGCGTAGTGAGCAACTCGGAAGCCACTTCCGTATCGGGAGGTTTCATTGAAAGGTCTTCAAGGGAAATATCCATTTTCTGCGCAGGTTTAAGGGATATGAGCTTTCTACTAAGAAGAACCATTTCTCTGCTGTTTTCAAGCTTTCTGCGAACAGGATCAGGTAATACATCGTTGATTGATTTGTAAATGCCGTCAATGCTGTGGAATTCATCCAGCAGTTTAATAGCGGTTTTCGGCCCTACGCCTTTTGCGCCGGGAATATTGTCAGAAGAATCGCCTGTTAGCGACAGAAAATCCACGACCTGGTCAGCCCTTACACCCATGATACTTTTTACATCGTTCTTATTTACAATGATTTCCCGGCTGTTTCCAATGCCGGGTCGGATAATTGTCACACCGTCTTCAGCAAGCTGAAGAAGGTCCTTGTCCGAGGATAGAATTTCGACCGTATCACCTCTGGAAACAGCTTCCTGCGTCAGCCATGCTATGATATCATCTGCCTCAAGTCCTGCCTTCTCGAGAAGAGGGATTCCCAATGCAGGTATAAGTCTTCTGGCATACTCAGACTGACTTCTGAGCTCATCCGGCATTGACGGACGGTTAGCTTTGTATTCGGGATACATCTCCGCGCGAAAGGTTGGTGACGGGTGATCGAATACAGCAACAATAATAATATCGGGTGAACGGGATTCCCTGTGGTCAATAATTTCTCTGACAAGGTGAAAAAGACCACTTGTATTGGTTCCATCCTTTGCCCGCAGAGGATTCCGCAGCATCGCGAAATATCCTCTATAGAGAAGCGCATGGCTATCTATGAGAAGATATTCTTTTTTAGACATCTGAAATTTCAGCTTTTTTCATAAGTCTCTCGCAAGCTGCAAGAACTGCCTCGGTAGAAATATCGTTCAGGCATTCAGGGATTCCATAGGGACAGTTACGTTTAAAGCATGGTGAACATACACGATCAGATTTAACTGTTTCAGTGAAATTGCCCATTGGAGCTGTCCATACAGGCGAGCTTGAACCGAATACAGTAACTGTTGGTATCCCGAGCGCAGCTGAGACATGCACTCCTCCGGAATCGTTTCCAACCGTCAGAACAGCTGAAAGCAGATGCGAGACAAGTCCAGGAAGCGTTAGATCGGTTCTGACATCAGCACAGGGTACTTCGGACGAAATAGCATGTAGAGCTGCCTCTTCCTCCCTGGAACCGTAGAAAACGGGAATAAGCCCCGATACCCCTGGGTGGCTCCATAAACTCATCTGTGGGTATTCTTCCGCAAGCAATGAGATCGCAGGAAGAGACATGACAAGATCACCGAGCCAGTTGGGTGTTCTGACGACCAGGCTCAAATTACCATCCTTTTTTCAGAAGTTTGATCCATGCCTTAATGAAATCACTTTCATTCGATGCTGGTTTGATATCTGTCCATTTGATGAAACTGTTGGATTTATCCAGACCAACAGCGGGTATGCTGAAAGCGCATGCATCTCCCCAGAGATCGTCCGAATCGGTTAACACAGCGGATGCGTCGGCGATAATAGCTGTTTTCGTATATCTATCCATCTCGCTGAATTCGCTATTCTTGCCTGAGAGTAGAATCGTACGCAGAGGTATTTCAGCCCTGCTCTTCTCAAGAATTGATATCGCTGAGGATGTAGTGACTATATACGGCAGCATCCTTCCCGAAACCGGAGCCATAATTCTTTCCGCTGCCTTTTCTAATTTAATTGTAAGTGAGGGTCTCCAATCTGTATCGTATTTCATCCCTACAGCACTGCACATCTGTGAAAGAATATCGGGATAAACATCTGATTCAGTCTTTATTCTGAAATTAATGTATTGCGATGAAATTTTGAGAGGAGCCATCCTTACTCTGCAGGATGTGCGGTCGAATATCCTTTTCATTTCACTGCGAATGTTTGCGTATGGGTATACGAGAAGAGTTTTGTCGGAGAAAGACTTACCTTTTATCGTATCAGGTATATCGGGATGTCTTGCATACGAATGAACTGAGGGTCGAATACGCAGCACGTTGAAAAGTCTGTTGTCCCTGCTGCTGCAGATGACCGTAAGTTTTTTATCAGGGAATTCTCTCTGAAGTGTATTCGCCATATATACAGCCGGCCAGATATCCGATTCTACAGTTCCTGCGATAAGCAGAAAACCATCCGGATTAAGCAGATCATCGGGCAGGTGAATGATCCTGCTGTTCAGCTTTCTTGTGCCTGGCGATTTTCTTAATGTTTTTCTTAACAGTTTTTCCAGTGCAAGTTTCATTCCAGATTCTCCAGGAGTGTTGCAGCATAATACTTTACAATTGAAGTGTATTGATCTCCCCCGTAAAGCGACTGCAGTATGGACATGGCCTCTCCGAACCTGTTCTGCTCGTGAAGGCTCATGGCAAGGGAGATCAGTGGTAAACCTTCTCCTGGAAAATTGCCGGCAAGAAACACAGCTATATCCTCAGCTTCTTCGTATCTGCCCGTTTGCACCAAAGCAAAACTCAGATCAAGCGCGGAATAGAACCGCTGTCTGGCCGAAGCCGCCAGGTCAATGGAGAGCCTGAAGTATTCAGCTGCACTGTTTCCATCGCCCCTGAACTGGGCGGCAAGCCCCTTTGCCCTGTTCTCCAGCCAACGGCTTCCCTGAATTGAATCCAGTGCCATACAGGCGAATTCAGAAAGTCCGCAGCTCCAGCTCAATCGCGCATACCAGAAATCAAAGCAGGAGGATTCAATGGGAAAATACTCAAGCTGCAATATAAGATCAAAAGCATGAGTATTGCTACCTGAGTAAAGGGCTTCCTCAAGGAATCCTCTGAGGATTCTCGCTTCTCCTGTGATATCGTTATCTTCGTAATATGCACATCCTGCCTCAACAAAATCACCGGCTAGTTCCAGTTCTGTTCCTGATGAAAGGAACAGTGAAAACAAAAGAAAATAATTAATAAACATCGTTTACTCCAGAAATCGTGAAAGCATTCTTTTAAGAAGACGAAGATAACTGAGAAGGCCGGTAAAAGCTGAAAGCAGCGCTATTATTGTAAGTGGAGTGTGAAGGGACTGGAATATGTGTTTCTGAGGAAACGTAAGCCTTCCGGTAGCTGTTATCAGAAGAAGATAACTGAAGAGTACCGCGAGACGCTCGCCTGTAGTGATGGTTACAACAGGAATATGAATACTCCAGGATATAGCCGCAAGCGAAAATAGCAGAAGAAGGTGATATCCGACCAGTATGCTGGCTGCCACAGTATCAATAGCGCCGAGAGAGAAGGATACCGCTATCAGTGAAACAGAAAGGAAAAGCTTGTCAGCTGTGAAATCCATGACCTTTCCGGGATAGGAAGCTTTCTTCAGCCTTCTTGCAAGCCATCCGTCAAAGTAATCTGAAACAGCGCACACAAGGATGACCCAGAAAAGAATATCAAGGGACAATGAGCCGTAGACTATAAGAATAACTATCCCTGCTCCGAGAAATCGTAACCATGATATCGCCGCGGGGAGAATTGCAAAACTGCCTGCTATCTGTTGTGCTTTTTCCTGGATTTCCCTATTCAGCTGTCTCAGAAAAGTCCTGCCTTTTTCTTTTGCGAAATCAGCGTTCATCGATGGCTCTCTCTCTGGAACCTGCAACAAACAGGCTGTCAAGTGATTTCATTCCGATCCAGTTTCTTTCCCAGTGAAATGCTGCAGGGAAAAAGTCATTCGAAAGAAGTTCAAGATCATTGTATCCGACAAGAAGGTCAGGATGAAAACATCCGTCCTGAGAGGTATTCATCCATCCCATATGAAGGATTGCTGTAAGTGTTGAGGCGTAAGCGTCATTTTCAATGTCCGGAGGAATGCCGATATCTATGGATATGACGTTGTACAGATCGAAGCGGCCGTACCATGAAAGAGCTATTCCAAGATCCCTTCTTGTAACAGGTATTATCTTGCCTCTGTTCTCCATCCATATTTCAGCATCGTTAATTCTGCCGGATGCCACGAGAAGACGCACCAGAGGTATCAATGCTCTCCTGTCGGCATTTTTAAGCTGCTGCAGCAGTGATATCTCGTCCATGGTGTACGAAGTACCCAGAACTCCGTCTCCCGAAACTTCAAGCCAGTAATTCTGTTGACTTGAAGTTGAAGCTGTAAGAAGCGAACTGTATAGAAGAAGTACAGCGGCCAGTAAAATAATGGAGCGGGTAACGGGGATCGAACCCGCGACATTCAGCTTGGGAAGCTGACACTCTGCCAACTGAGTTATACCCGCTCCTTCCTTCGGAGATGAATATGGTTTCATAATGCTGCCGTCAAGCTTTCATTCAGGGGGTTTTCCAGAATGCCGGAGTATACTGTTCTTGCCTCACCCTGAAGCCACCAGCCATGGCTGTCCTTTCCCACTTTGAGTGTTCTCCCGCTTCTTACGGTAATATTGACTGGAAGTTCCATTTCATGGATACTGACGGCACAGATTGCCGAGGCTACCGCTCCGGTTCCGCAGGCAAGGGTTTCTCCCTCAACACCCCTTTCCCAGGTTCGCATTGAAAGTTTCGATTTACCGGTTATCCATGCGAAATCAACATTGGCACCCTCTTTTCCGAAGAGGATGTGCTTTCTGAGTTCAGGGGCTAATTCTGCAAAGGGGAGTTCTTCGGGTCCATCGAACATGACAACAGCATGAGGGACACCTGTATTCAGAAATGACAATCGTAAACTGACAGAGTCTATATCAATGCTTCGATCGAAGTAGTGTACTTCCGGAGTAGTCATCCATAATCTGACACTGTCCTGTCCGGTTATTTCAGCTGAATGAATTCCTGCATCGCTTCTGAAATGGAAAATCCCTCTATCTGGCACGATGCCTGCTGAAGCTGCGTATCCAGCGATGCATCTTCCGCCGTTTCCACACATTTCAGCAGCTTTTCCATCATTGTTATAGAATTTCATGTGAAACGCGTATTCAGTATCATCTTTAAGTTCCAGGAGACCATCGGCTCCTACGGATAAACCTCTTACGCACAGGCTTCGGATAAAGTCAGGGGTTATGATATCGTCAAGAGATGAATCCATGTTATCAAGAACTATGAAATCATTCCCTGCGCCACTCATTTTTACGAATTTCTGTTTCATTCCGCTCCCCTGTCGGTAATCATCTGTAATTCTGCCGCCGCCTGAGTATTTCCTGGATCTTCTTCAAGAAGAAGCTTGTATTCGGTTTCAGCTTCCCTGAACTTCCCTTCCGAAGCGAACAGTCTTGCAAGAAGAAGCCTTAATTCAGGTCTTTCACCGCACCAGAAGGTAAATGTCTCGATGTCTTCAGCAAGATTATCGAGATCATAGCTGCCCTGAATATACAACTGAACAAGATCGTTGAGCATCTGCTCCGTAACATTCTGCGGGCCGCCTCCGGATACACCGAGAAGAAGAGCTCCGGAAAGCATATCCGGATCATTCATCTCGATACCTTTGTCAGCAAGGTATCCCGAAGCTGCGCTGGGATCTGAGAGAAGGCTCCTGGCGGAATCGTAACCGTTGTAACAGTGCCTGTAACGATCAACGAAAAGAAAGCGTCTTGGCACAGGTTCCGCATTTTCTTCTCCCAATCTGAAAACGCGAAGAGATGAGCCCTGAAAAACAAGTGTCAATGAGTCAAGTATCTCCGGATTGTAGTGCATCAAAAGAGCTACAGCATCGCCGGGCACTTCCTCAAGGCCTGCCAGATACAAAAGGCCTGAAAAGCTGTCATCCAGAAGAAAATCAGCCTGATATACAACAAGTTCGCATTCTTTTTCTCTCATGAATGCTGTAAGACTGTCCTCCGGCATGAACATGGTTCGTGCGAATCTGACGATGTTTCTTCTGTTGCTTCTGTTTTCAAAGAATGTATGCGTAACGACGGGTCGGTTCGAATAAGCGGAAACGAGTCCGGAAATATGCCAGAAACTGAGCACGGCCTCATCGGTATCGGTTTCTCTTTGCATCCAATGCAGAAATGAATCGAGTTCGCTGTCGTTAAGTAATGATGATGTATTCCTGTACTGAAGACCGGTTTTCGATACTATCTCAGCAACATTCCCGGGGAAAACCGACTGCAGAAGTATTAACGCAACAGCTGGGATGAAAAACCATGTTTTGCGGAGTGATAGTGTAATTACCGGGATAAGCGCGATTGCCAGAAGTACAAGAAGCCTGTCAAAGAAGAGGTAACCTGCCAGTGAAAGAAACAGGAACCAGAATATCAGTCTGCCTTTCTTCTCCCTGAAAAATGCTGGCATTCCCGGCAATGTAACAGCAAGAGGAATACCGAAAATAAGCAGGAACTGCGCAGGTGTAGGGCTGGTGTATCCGGGAACCCAGAACAGCCTTGCGTCACTGGAAAGCAGTGATGGATCGGAAGGATGTGAGAACATGAAACGGATCTTCGCTGTAATCACTGCTGCAACATGTCCGCTGGAACCGGATCCCGCGAGTGTTGAAAGAAAAGCTAGAAGAGTTCCGCCGATCGGTATCCAGACGCTTTTGAAGCGTGGAAGAACAAGAAGTATGGCCATTACTGTTGATGGGCTTAGAATTGCTCCGTCATGCCTCATATGGGAAAGAAAAACTGCGGCTGCAATCTGTGCGGAAGCAAATGATATCCGGAGAGAAAAAGGGACATCACCCTTTCTGTAATTTCTCCAGAAAAGGTAAAGAAGAAGAAAAAATACGATGAAGGCGGATACTTTCCATGCCGCAAGGGTAAGAAATAGAACCAATCCTGCGAAGATTGATGCAGTGAGTGTTTGCCTGTCAGTTGTTCCTTCCTTCTGATTGTCTGACAGAGTTTTTTCGGTAAGCCAGGCAAGTGTAATCAGAAGCGGAAGCGCAACCGTTTCTCTGTAGAATGATTCCCCTCTTGCTCTTAAAAGCGCTGGAAACAGAAACGCGTAAATGGATGAGCCCACCAGAGCGAATCGAAGGCTGTAATCGGCAGAACGCATCCACAGGTATAGCGCAGGAATTGTGAGAAGAGGGAAAAGAAAACAGAAGTATTTAATGAAGTCATCAAAATCTCCACCAATTATACTGTGAATACTTCCGGCCAGATATTCCTCAAAAATGGAATTTTCGGATGTATTCATACCTTCAGGATGCATCACAAGAGTATCGATGTGCGGGATGCTGAGCTTTTCAGATACCATTTTTGCATATCTGTAAGACTGGGTTGTTTCGGTCTGCATCCTGGCAGATGGCGGCATGACCTTTTCCGCAAACCACGTTCTAAAAAGGAAACCTGCAGCAATTGCTGCAAGTAAAGCTGAAATGACCAGCATTTTCTTAATTCCATTGGTCATTATTCAGAAGGTTCTTTCGTGCGTAAGGGAGCTTGCCCTTCGCCTTCAGGACAGGAGGCCAGAATGTTGCTTTGCTATTATGGTTGACATCAGCTTCAGTGTTTCCAGAGGGCCTGAACCTCCAATGGCAACAGATTCTATATTTGGCCATTCGTACCGATTCAGAAGCATCGCCATGTGTTCAGCAGTTGCGATCGAAGGAAGATCGCGCTTGTTGAACTGCAGTACGGTCGGGATTGCTGAAAGCTCCAGTCCGTAAGATTCAAGGTTGTTCTCGAGATCTTCGATACTGTCAAGATTCGCATCCATGCGTTCAGTCTGGCTGTCTGCTACAAATACGAGCCCATCAACCCCGTCGAGTATCACCCTCCTGCTGAGAGAATAATAGGCCTGTCCGGGAACCGAATAGAGGTGAAGTCTTACTCTGTCATTCCCGATTGAGGCAAAATTAACTGGAAGAAAGTCAAAGAAGACCGTTCGCTCACCCCTGGTGCAGAGTGTTACAAGTCTCCCGCGGTGTTCGGGTCCGATGATGTCTCTGATTCTTCTAAGGTTAGTGGTTTTTCCTGAAAGACCAGGTCCGTAGTACACGATTTTATACGCTACCTCATTGACAGATCGATGCATTTATCCCCGTTTCAGATATTCCTAAGATAACAGACTTACAGTATATAATTACCATCTTCTCTACGATCAGCAAGGTCAAGCAAAATTCTAGAAGCAATGGCACCCGTAATCTTCACATTCCCCTGAACAAGATCGGGTGCTCCAAATAACTGTTCATCAAGAAGATAACTTAGTACAGGCCTCAGTCTTCTAGCCCCTATATCCTCGGTTTCGTTGTTAAGGTAATTTGCGACTCTGGCAACTTCCAATGCAGCCTTTCGGTTCAGTTTGAGTTTGACGCCGTCCGATGCCAGTAGTGCGGTATACTGCTTGAGAAGAGAATTCTCGGGTTCAGTCAGTATGCGAAAGAGGTCCTTTTCCGAAAGATGATCAAGTTCAACCCTCATAGGAAAGCGACCCTGCAGTTCAGGTATAAGGTCAGAAGGACTGGACCCATGGAAAGCTCCTGCGGCAATGAAAAGTATATGATCAGTAATAACAGGCCCGTAACGTGTTGGTACGGTGCATCCTTCCACTATTGGAAGCAAATCCCTCTGAACACCCATTCTTGAAACCTCTGGCCCCTTGCTTTCACTGATACCGATGATTTTATCTATCTCATCTATGAAGATTATGCCTTCCTCCTGGGCAAGCTTAAGACCCTTCGAAATATGATCACTTCCTTCCAGAAGTCTTCTCATCTCTTCTTCCTGTAGTCGTTCCCTGGCTTTCGATACGGTCAGGTTTTTCTTTTTCCGCCTGCTGCCAACCATTTTCTGCATGAGTTTCTTCAGGTTCTCTCCCGCTGTATTATCGAACCCCCCCCCGCCTGGTATCAGGGGCATTATCTCCATCTGCGCGATATTCTCGGGAAGTATCAGTTCAATCTCAGTATCATCAAGGACACCCTTATCTATCATCCTGATGATCTCACTGTTTGTTATGGAATCGAATCCGGTTTTTTTAAGGGCTTCAGCCAGCTTGCTGTTTACCGCGTCCCTTACCTGTTCTTCCCGCTCTTTTGCGGCCTTTTTCGCCTCGATGTCCACTGCCTGATGGACAAGGGATCTGACCATCGATTCAACATCCCTGCCGACATAACCTGTTTCAGTATATTTTGTAGCTTCGACTTTCACGAAGGGAGCACCTGTTAAATTGGCAAGCCTTCTGGCAATCTCAGTTTTACCTATACCCGTAGGTCCCATCATTATGAGATTGCTCGGGTATATTTCGGACTTAATTTCCTCAGATGCTTCCCTTCTTCTGTAACGGTTGCGAAGGGCTATGGCAACGGACCGTTTTGCGTTATCCTGACCTATGACATGGCGGCCAAGCCAATGAACAATCTGTGCCGGTGTAAGATCTCTTTCCATCAGCGAAGCTCCTCGATCTGTATGGTTCCACCTGTGTATATGCATATTCCAGAAGCTATTTTTAAGCTTTCTCGGACTATTCTTGCCGGTCCCATTCTCGTATGTGCATCCAGTGCACGTGCTGCTGCAATTGCGTAGGACTGCCCGGAGCCTACCGAAACAATTCCATCTTCAGCCTCAACGATTTCTCCTGAACCTCCTATCAGCAGGGCATGTTCTCTGTCAACGGCGGCAATAAGAGCCTGAAGCTGTCTGAGGTACTTATCGGTTCTCCATTCTCGAGCCAGTTCCACTGCAGCCCTGGGAAGATTACCTCTGGCTGCTTCGAGTTTCTCTTCAAGTCTTTCAACAAGGGCAAACGCATCTGCGCCGGTACCCGAGAAACCCACAAGAACGGTATCGGAATATAGTTTTCTTATCTTTCTTGCTGTACTTTTGATTACTGTCTCACCAAGGGTTACCTGACCGTCGGCAGCCATCGCGGCCTTGCCGTTGCGTACTATCCCGAGTACAGTTGTTGCGTGAATATCTTCGATCATGATCCTCCATCAAGTGTATTAACCCAGGAATAACTTCCGGAGCCTCTGCCCGGTTCAGGTACGGATTCAGCATACGATGCGGGATCCAGAAGAATCCCGGACAGGATTGAACCTGATACATGGCTGCTTCCGCAGAGGGCTGCATACATCAAGAAGTACCTTCCACCCCTGGCAGCCATCCATGCGAGGGCTTCCGGAGAGACCCTTTTACCTTCCGTAACATACCATTCCGACCATTCCCGGGATTCCTCAGAACCTTCATCCAGAAGTCTCAAGGCAAATCCCTCTATTGCTCCTGCTTCGGATTCATCGTCAATATAATCGGACAGGACAAGTCCAGCGGATATGGATGACATGATATGCCCTCTGGAAGCCAGTTCTGCCATAGAGTCAATAATATCTCCGGCATTTGCGTCTTCGATAAGGTCAATTCTGTTTGAGGTGTCCTGACTGATGAATTCAAAGAATATTGACAGGCCGCTGTCACGGGGATTAACTCTTGCTCCTGTCCTTGAATTCTCAAGAATTTCCTCGAGCGTACTCCGTGCAAGCGCAGCCAGTTCTACCGATTGAAGGTTATGCTGCACATCCATACTGTCGAGGATTCTCCAGGCTCCAATATAATCGGAAAACATCAGTGATACTTCGATCTTCATCCATGCAAATGGTATTGAACCCTCATCAGCGGTCATCCATTCAAATGAAACTGAACTGTCATCAATAATATTGAAAAGATTTCTGTACTCCATCTCCTGCCTGTATCCGAAAGTATTTTCCGAACCTATTGCCATGTTTAAAATTGAATAGGACAGCTGCAGGAGTTCCTGATTGCCAATTCTATTGGCAGCTTCCATCGCTTCGGCAGCAAGAATCTCGAGAGTATCCGCGGCAGCAGCAGGTCCGTAGAGACCATCGATGAGCTTGCCAATTATCATCGCTCTTGAGGGCAGTATTTCTGCCCAGTCATCGGGCAGTGTCACAAAGAGCTGCTCCGCTCTATCAAGGGCCATCTGTACGCTGTCCGGTTCTCCAGCCGCCATGTAATGATAAGCGAGCCTGTGATATGCCGAAACGTAATTCTTCAGGAGTTGTACAGCCTGGTCACATTTAAAAATGGATGGATCTGTGACTCCTGTGAATCGATACTCGTTCATAAGCTGCCAGCCTTGAGAGCTGTTTACAGCATCTACAACGGGATGTTCAGTTATACAGAATGCTATACCCTCCATTTCCTGGTAATGCTCGAGGAACTGCCGGCTTTCTGGAGCAACGGTGCCTGCGAAATATATTTCACGACCGTGAACAGGCCTGTTCTTGATCATATTCAGAAGAACGAGATCCTGCATCGTCAGCGCTCCCGTGTTGCCAAGGCACTCAGTAGGCATCGCCATGGCCATGCTGCCGTTGGTTATTGCCCAGGGCCATACCTGGTTAAAAGTTATTCGGAGAATATCTCCGTCAATCGATGATGATACAGCCTGGCCGTATCTATCAACATGGAAATAATGGGGACCCCATACGTAGATAGGATGCAGCGAATCAACGAGTCCATAGTCATCAAAATCAAGAAGAAGGGGATCCTTTTCCACAAGCTGCTGAACGTACCAGTTCGTGTTCATCAGGCTCAGATTGCTCACTATGACATCTCTGCGAACCCCCAGAACTCCCTGAGCGAACCAAAGGGGAAATGTGTCGTTGTCACCGTTGGTTATAAGAACGGCGTTCTCGGGGCAGCTTTCAAGAAGATTTATGCCGTAGTCTCGCGCGAAGGTGGAATCCGACCTGTCGCATCTGTAGAAATTGACCCCGAATGATAATGCCGGTATCAGTAATGTTGCCCAGGCAAGCCTGGACTTGTCAGAAAGGAAATCCTTGAATACCGATACCAGTCCTATTCCCGAGAATATTGCAAAAAATGCGAAGGATGCTCCAAAGAAGTAGTCCCTCTCCCTTACTTCTCCCAGATCTGTGCCCTCGATACCGGTTTTAAAATTGAGTATGAAGAAAATGAAGAGGATAGAAGACATCAGAAACAGTAAACCAAGATATAGAAGCAGTTTGGGCCTCTTTATTCCCAGCACTACCAGTCCGTAAATCGCTCCGAATATCAGTACTATTCTTATGACCATGGATGCAGCGGAACCTGCCGTATCTCCCAGATAACGATCCCATCCGTCATCCACCCTGCCGGACTGCCAGGAAAGATATTTCATATATAGCTTTATCTGATCGATGAACGGACCCTTTCTTTCCAGGATCGATGTGCTGCCGTACTGCTCACGGGTGAAAGCCTTCTCAAAATCGGTCCAGTGGGAAGTGTCACGTTCGTTTATTTCCGGATTCTGCACAGCGCGAAGAGGCATATAGAGATGAATGCTGAAAGCCAGAACTACAAGGCCAACTATTGTAAGAACGAACCAGGACCGTTTCCATATATCCGTCTTTTTCCTGAAGGCGTAAATAAGGTACAGCAAAAGTATCGGGGGACCGGTAACGAATGGTACGCTGCCATGGTTTCCAACGGCAAGGATTATCAGGTAAGATATGAGAAGCAGATACCTTGCTTCTCCCCAGCCGCCATGATCCTTTTTTCCCTTTTCATGTTTTTTCTCTGCGTATCTCTCTATCCAGCAGTCGAACGACCACATGATAATAAATGTCAGCAGCAGTGCCGTGGCGTAAGTTTCCGTGGCATTGCTGTTGCGCCAGATAGTGTAGCTGAAGGCAGCAATAAACCCTGAAAGAACGGACATCGGTCTGTACCAGGCAGGCACGAAATCCATTCTGTTCCCCCATCGCTGAACGAGGCGGACAAGAAGGCTGACAGTGATTGCTCCGGCAAAAGCACATAGAAGATTAACCCGT
This sequence comes from Candidatus Aegiribacteria sp., assembly GCA_030600545.1. Lineage (GTDB taxonomy): Bacteria > Fermentibacterota > Fermentibacteria > Fermentibacterales > JCC-6 > Aegiribacteria. Next base: position 54,336 of record JAUVLV010000003.1, read on the forward strand.
GCCGCAACCGAGGGAATAAAAGAGAAAATGATAGTGCTGAATCTTCCAAGGAGTACGAAAAATGGAACACCCGGCGGGTGTGGAACTCCGGCAGTCCATGAGCAGGTAAGGTATTCTCCGCTGTCCCAGAAGCTTACACTGGGAGCCAGTGTAAGAAGATATGTGAAAAGTGCAGCCAGTCCTACTGTTAAGGCAATCGATCTGTCGATTCTGATTCTTCTTGTTTCTTCGTTACTATTAGTCACTCTTTCCCCCTGGGATGTGCTTTCCTGTATGTCTTCCTCAATCGTTCCATTGTCAGGTGCGTGTAAACCTGGGTCGTAGAAAGAGTCGCGTGTCCCAGCATATCCTGAACCGCCCTCAGGTCGGCTCCATTATCAAGCAGATGAGTTGCAAAGCTGTGCCGGAATGTATGAGGTGAAGCTCCTGCTGCCCGGGCAGCTTTCTTTACTCCGCATGCAACAATACGCCGGATATCTCTGGGGTCAAGCTTCCTTCCGTGGATGCTGATGAATACAGTTCCCGGATCGGCAGTAGAATCCACTGCAAGCTCACTCCTGCTGTCGATCCATGACTGCAGTGATCTGCAGGTTAGTTCAGGAAGAGGTACTATCCTTTCTCTATTTCCCTTGCCTATGACTTGTATCTCTCTTGTCTGCAGATTCAGCCCGGCCAGAAGGACCGAAACGGATTCCGAAGCTCTCAAACCTGCTCCGTAAAGCAGATCGACTATAGCCCGGTTTCGTATGCCAAGAATCGATGATACATCGTAGCTGTCGATCACCTGCTGCACTTCCCGTACGCTGAGAAATCCAGGCAATCTGGCAGGTGTTTTAGGCATGGCAATCAGTTTTGCAGGATTCGAGGGTAATCTTTCTGTTTCAAGCATCCAGTTCCCGAATGTCCGCAACGATGAAACCTCTCTTGCCAGAGACTTTGAATCAAGTTCTCTTGATGCTTCATGTCGGAGAAATCCCCTCAGCTCGTTCAGCGTAAAGCCATCAAGAATACTCTCGGAGTGCTGCCAGTTATTGAATCTGTAGAGATCGGCTCTGTATGCCTTTACTGTGTTCTCGGAGAATCTCCGGCCATAAAGCAGGTCTCTGCAGAAATTCTCGATCAGTTCACAATTTTCTTCCTGCATCTGGGACACCAGATACCTTTCTTCTTTTCTATCAGTATTGGAAAACCACACCTGGGACAGGTTTTATCAATCGGCTTGTTCCATACTGCGTATTCACATTCGGGATACCTGTTGCAGGCATAAAAAAGCCTTCCCCGGCGTGATTTCTTTTCAACCAGTTCTCCGGTGCATCCTTCCGCAGGGCACGGAACCCCCGTTGGTACAGGTTCTGTATGCTTGCACTTCGGATGATTTTCGCAGCTTAGGTATCTCCCGAACCTGCCTTTCTTGAGCAAAAGGCTGCCACCGCATTCCGGGCACTTCCTGCCGAAGTATTCTGTTGAACTATCTTTTTCAAGGGGGCTGGAATACCTGCATTTTGGAAAAGCGGTGCAGGCTTTGAATTTTCCATATCTGCCCCATCGAATGACAAGAGGGGAACCGCATTCAGGACATGTTTCCTCGGTATCTTCCTGCAGTTCATTCCTGAATTTGTTTGTACTTTCCAGCGCATTTTTCAGAGAGGATTCAAGAGGAAGACTCAGCTGGTCCAGAACGTTGAGATAAGATTCATCGCCCTTTGCTATCGAATCGAGGAGGTCTTCCATTCTTGCCGTGAAATCCACCTGGAATATATGGGGAAACATCTTTATCAGTATTCGTACGGTTGTTGTTCCCAGTTCGGTTGGCCTGAGTGTTTTTCCGTCCTTTTCTACGTATTCTCTTCTTCTGAGTGTTTTTATTGTACTAACGTATGTTGAAGGTCTTCCAATACCTACTTTTTTCATCTCCGCGACAAGCCTTGCCTCGGAAAATCTGGGAGGTGGAGATGTGAACTTCTGTTCTTTGTTGAATGATTGTGGTGAAACCTTACCTTTTTCCACTTCAGGAAGCCTGTTCTTTGTTTTAATGAATGCCGGATCAATTATCGAAAAACCTTGTTTGAGCAGTACTTCCCCGGTGGATAAGAATTCAAGACCTGCCCCCGATACGATGACAGTCGTATTCATTATTTCAGCATCCATGAGCTGTGTAGCCGCGAATCGATTCCAGATGAGCCTGTAAAGAGAAAGCTCGGGAGCATTGAGAACAGATTTGAGTTTATCTGGCGTAAGCTGAATATCGACAGGCCTTATGGCTTCATGAGCATCCTGCGAACCCTTTGAACTTCTGTACCTTCTGATTTTCGCGTACAGCATATCCGAGCCGTATCTTTCAGTCAGATATTCCCTGCAGCTTTTCAGACTGTCCGGACTCATCCTTACAGAATCCGTACGCATGTATGTAATGAGCCCTTTTCTTGTGCTTTTGCCGAAGGATATTCCTTCGTACAGTTTCTGAGCAAGTGACATGGTTCTTGATGGAGAGAATGACAATTTGCTGGAGGCGGTCTGCTGAAGTGTACTTGTAATAAAAGGAGGAGGAGGATTCACAGACTTTTTTCTGGAATCTACTTTTGATATCTCCCAGATGATACCTGGTTCGTTAATTCTTTCAATGATAATCTCTGCTTCTTCTTCGCAACCTGGATACTTCCCGGGTTTTCCAGCTGTTTTTCCATCTATTTTATGAAGATTCGCTGTAAACGAGTTTGTCCCCTGTTCAAAAGCTGCGTCAATCAGCCAGTATTCAACCGGCACAAAACTGCTGATAGTATCCTCGCGCTCCTGGATAATCCTGAGAGCTACAGTTTGCACTCTTCCAGCGCTTTTGCCTTTCCCCATTATCTTCTGGAGCCAAGACGAAATCCTGTAACCCACAAGCCGATCCATAACCCTTCTTGCCTGCTGAGCGTCAACAAGCTGCATATCGATTGAACTGGGGTTTTTAAGGGATTTAAGAACAGTATCTTTCGTGATTGCGTTGAATCTGAGCCTGCTGAATACAACGTCCTTTCTTTTCAGTATCTGTGACAGGTGCCAGCAGATTGCCTCTCCCTCTCTGTCAGGATCAGCTGCAAGATAGATAATGGAGACCCCCCTGGCTTTCTTTTTCAGAAGGGTTACAATTTTTCTTTTTTCCGGAAGTATCGCATAGGTAGGTTTGAAACCGTTACTTTCATCAACTCCAAGGTAGCTCGCTGGAAGATCCCTGACATGACCGTACGAAGCGATCACTTCATAACTATCTCCAAGATAGCTGCGAAGGCTGCTGGCCTTTGCAGGTGATTCAATGATTACAAGTTTTTTTTTCTTACTCATATATCTTTCATTATTACAAATCCCGGATAAGTAATACTTTATTGGAAATTATTCTGAAAGAGTGCATGATCAGTTCAAATCTGTCATCCATTCGAATATTCTGCCAGTGATCAGTTCTGTAGTTTCAGGTATTATCGCCTGTTTTCTCTGCAGGAAGTATGGACTGCTGGATCCTGAAAGAATACTGAAACTGTCAGCAGTAAACGAAAATAAAGTTGCCTCGTAATACTGGTTTTCTCTGTAGTACAGAACCATCTGGTCAACCATTGTCGAATCGAGAAGCATACCCAGATTCCCCAGAAGAGCCGTTCTTTTTTCAGCAGGTTCAGGATGCAGTATGGACATAAGAAGAATGTCGAAACCGTCATCAGTAGTAATCAGTGAAAAACCGTCGAACTCTATTGAATAAATCGCAGCAAGTTGACCCAGTGGCTCTGAAAGGAACTGCATGGAGTCGGTCTGTATTTCTATGCCAGGACCGGGTGATATTGTCAGTGTTCTTGGCAGTGAATATTCTTCGGGTGTTCCCAGTGAATCTGGTACCGAAACATCTCTCAGGGATATGTACCCATTAACCTCCAGAGAATCTACAGGAGCAACGGTTGTATCAGTTACTGCCACCGAATCGGAAAGCAGCGAATCAGCTTCATGAATAACCACGGTATCGGCATATACGATTTCCGAACTTTCCAGTCTGTCATCTGATGAAAGGAAAAAATTCATCGGATCAATAATAACGAAAGCTATTACCATAAGAATCAGAACGATTATGACAGCAGGCAATGGAGATATTTTTGAGAATATCCCTGATCTATTTATACTGGTTTTTCTTTTTGGATATGAACTTTTCGTCTCATCACGACTGCTTTCTTCGTGATTGCTTTTTCTGATCTCAGGTACCGAGTCAAGAGGCTTGTCAACCATTCTTCCCTCAGAGGCGCACTTCTCACATACGTGGTATTTCCTGTTGAAACACTCTGAACACGTAAGTTTTTCGCAAGTTCGACATGGAATAAGCTTCTGATCACCGATTGGTGTTCTTCCACAGATGTGGCATCTTTCAACCGAGATCATCTCTTCTGCAGCGGATGTGATTATGAGAGAATCATCATCATCATCATCAAAATGTTTATGAGTATAATCCTCATCTTTTACAGAGCTCTGATCATGATAGACATCACCGATATCTTCATTTTTCTTTTCCTCTATTGCGGGAATATCATCTGTAATCATTTCGTAGGGTGATTCTTCAGATTTGCTCTCTTCAACAGCGGGATTGGTCTTGTTGTTGCCGTAGTGTCTTGGGAGAAGGTCTACAAATGGGTACATTCTGTCCTGGAGAATTCTGGCTTGCTCCATCTCAACACCCTCACTGAGAATGCTGGGAGAATTTTCAACGTTTTTACTGGCTTCTTCGCTTGACATTCCCAGTTCGCTCATGAGCAGTTCTTTTACCTTTTTCTTCTCTTCTTCCCTGGTAAGTCTGACAAGAAGAAGATCAACAAGCCTGCTTTGATCCAATTCAGCCTCGCTTTTCATCAAGAGCAAGAGAGAACTGTCTATGCAGTCTGCGCATTACAATACGGTTTGCTTTTCTGAGAGTTTCAAAAACACCTGTACCATCTGTTGCAACCGATTCGATACATGGGACCCTCTCGAGACCAAGGCGTTTTTTTATTACACTTGTGGGAAGAATATCCGGAAGGTCTCTTTTGTTTGTCTGGAGTACGAGGCTGAGACCCCTTCGCTTCGTATTTTTAAGGTTATCCTTCAGATCTCGCAGGCTTGCTATGTTCGCGTCCATCCTGGTTCTTTGTGAGTCGGCAACGAAAATGATACCATCAACGCCCTGAAGAATCAGCTGACGGCTGTCTGTGTACATCGCCTGTCCGGGTACGCTGTAAAGGTGAATCCTTACCTTGAAACCGTAAATCGTACCTGTGTTAATGGGAAGAAAGTCAAAAAACAGAGTACGTTCATTTCCTGTCGCGAGAGAAATCAACTTCCCTCGATCATTGGATGGTATCTGACTGTGAATAAACTTGACATTGGTTGTTTTCCCGGAAAGCCCGGGACCGGCATATACAAGTTTACAATCGATTTCTCTTGAACTGTAGCTAACTGTTGCCATTCGTATTATCCCCGTTTCCAGAATCTTCTTCGTCGTTCTCCGTGTCCGGAAATTCCTCTTTCATTCCTTTTCTGAACATATGGAGCGCTTGCCCCACCGACCTGGCAAGATCCGGAATTCTTTTTGCTCCGAAAAGAAGTAGAAGAACAACAACTATCAGTACAATTTCACCGGTCCCTGGACGAAACATCATAATATCTCCTGCCTGCAAATCCTGTATCAGAACCAGCGGTAAAGATAACCTACAAACATCAGTCCCGCAAAACTCATGAGATTCAGCTTGAAAGCAATCTCTTCAAGGGCGAACCTGAATACGATCAAATCAAATCCTATCGGACCCACTGAAAACTCAAGGGATCCAGCGAAAAACGATTTGAGTGTCGTAGAGGACTCAGGGAGTATAACTGCTATTGCTTCGCCAAACACGGTGCCTGTCATCATTCCCAGGAATGAGATGGTGATCCAGAATCCGGTCGAGCGATTGTGAAGCAAACTTACTCCATTAATTATAATCTATTCTGGCGTACACGCCGAATCAACCCCCGGATCATAGATCCAGGGAAAACCTCTTCTTAATAGTACAATAGCAACAATACCGGTAATGGTTCCAGAAAGGAAACCCCATATTGTAAGTGGGAGTAAAAGACTATTCATAGGAAGTCCCGGAAGAAGTGCAGATGCAGTCAACAGCTGAATTGAGAGACTGGAAAGACTACCGGAAATGGACATCCCCGTAACTGAGAAATACCTTTTTACCAATCCCATTACCGCTGCTGACGCAATTCCCCCTGAAATGGAAAGAAGGTACGTTGGAGTTGCAAGTGTTCCAATGAATAGAGCTGCGCCGGTAGATCTCAGTATATTTACTCTCAGACCTGTCCAAAAACCGTATTTTGCTATTGCCGCAACCGTTATGACATTAGCCAGACCCAGTTTGATGAAAGGCAGAGGTCTGGGAATGAGATTCTCTATAACACCAGCCCCAATTGCGAGTACAACGAGAAGGACTTCAATTCTGACGCGATCACCACAGTATTCTTCAGTTGATTTCCACATTTGCTGCTTCTTCAAGAAGAGATTCAACCCTGGAAAATAGCCGTTTGGCGTTGAAGTGATGTTCCGCCCTTTCCAGCGCTCCGAAGGAGAGTCTGGAATGCATTTGTGGATCATCCATCTTCTTCACTGCCTCTGCTATGGCGATGGAATCACCAGGTGGAATAATCAGACCCGATACATTATCGGAGTTTACCCAGGGAACTCCGGTTGGAAGCGCTGTACTTATCACAGGAATACCGCAGGCCATTGCTTCGGTCTGAACCATGCCGAATGCTTCGCTCCGCATTGTTGATGGCAGAATAAGACACCTGGCCTGCTGATAGAGTTCTACAAGCTTTCGATCATCCGGGTTGCTGACAATCTCTATATTAAGGCTATCTTCACGGATCTTATTACGCACATTGTTCTCCAGAGGGCCTCCCCCCACCATAACAAGCTTTCTCCGGGGGAATTCCTTCCATGCATCGAGCAGTACGCCGATACCCTTGTACTTTCGAAATCTTCCTACAAATAATACGTAATCACCCTCAGTGTCTACATCTGGCGGCCTGAACACATCGAGATCTGAACCGATAGGAACAACTTCAGTATTATCAAGATCTGACAGATAGATGGAAGTATCAAGATAAACAGGAGAAGTGGCTATTACCTTGCTGGCACCTTTTAAAAACCTTCTCAGCAGCGGGCCGTAGAAAGGAAGAAAGAACGCCTGTCTGACTATATCGCTATGGTATGTTACAATGTAGGGAGTGTTCCTTCCGGAAAGGAGCCATGCAATTACAGCAGATGGCAGAGGAACATGAAAGTGCAGTATGTCGGCAGGAGTATTTTGCAGTATACTGCGAAGTCCAGGGGATATTGGATTTGAAAGAATTCTGCATATACAGGGGTATTCAATGACATTGAATCCTGAAACCACAGTTTTAGAGCCTCCCCTGGCATTACCCGCCACAAGAACACTAACTTCATGCCCCTTGCCGGCGAGGTACCTGGAAAGATCGTGCAAGTACCTTTCAATTCCACCCCGCACTAATGGATGGACATCCTTGTAAACCTGAAGGATTCTCACGTTCCAAACTCCTCATACACTTTCAAAACCTGTCCGGCCATTCGTTCCGTTGAGAAATGTGAAGCAAAATCCATCAGAGCGTTAGCGTCGTGATCAGTATCAAGGGAATCAAGGATGGATTCAGTAATAGAATCGGGATCAAAGCCTTCCGCAACGGTCGATATTCCTGAGTAGATCTCCCTTAGCGCAGAAGCGGGAGTAACAACAGATGGAACTCCTGCTGAAGCCGCTTCAAGCGGGGGCAGTCCGAAACCCTCGTATAAAGATGGGTAAACAAGCAGTTCAGCGCCTGAAATGCAGCTTTTCAGCATAGTTGCTGAAAGTGATCCGGTCAGACGAATGCCTTCCGTATCGAGAAGTCTTTTCCTCAGGGATTCAGGTCCCCAGCCCCATCTTCCTGCAATCACAAGAGACATATCAGGATGAACCCTGCTTACCTCTGACCAGGAATCGACCAGAGCTGAAATATTCTTTCTTGGTTCTATTGTCCCGGCAAACGCGATATATCTTCCCTTGAGAGAAAATGTGCTTCTGAACTCTGAAGGGTCAGAGAGAAAGGAATCGGTAGACAGGTAAACTTTTCTGATTCTGTTTTCTTCAATCCCGAGAAGCTTCACCGCTTCACTTCCCGTTGATTCACTGTCAACCATAACTACGTCGGCATTTCCAGCGACTTTTCTGAAATGAAGACGGTAATAGACCGATCTTAAGAATGGAAACCATGACGGATTTATGCAGAATGCCAGGTCATGAAGGGTAACCGCGCAGGGCACATCACGAGGTGCTCTGCCGGAAAAGGCGGGAAGGTGTACTATGGAAGGTGAAATCGACGCTACCAATGAAGGCAGCGTAATATTCTCATTCAAAACCTTCCTGATGCCACCAGCTGAATGATGATAATGAAGAGCGTCCGAAGGGGACATAAGCTTCCCTCCGACAGCAGTAATAACATTAGCTTCACAGTGACTGAATCCCTCAAGAAGTCTCTTGAGGTAAATACCTGTTCCACCCCTGTTTGAGAGTGAATCAGCATAAATAACTGCAGGCGTGTCGCAGTTCGAATTGTCAGTACATCTATATTTCAATTTTGCATGAGCTGCCGACATTGATCCTGACAGCATTGCCGGATATGTCCGCTTCGTTACCGATTATGGAATCGTGGATATTCACATCGGTAAGGTTTGTTCCGCAACCTATTATTGCGTTACGGACGATTGTATTTCTAACTTCCGAACCGGATGCAATGGAGACATAGGGTCCCACAACAGAAGATTCAATTTTTACATTACCATCAATGCTTACAGGCGGGACTATTACGACGTTTTTCAGATCTCCTGCCGATGAACCCTTTTTCAGATCAAGGAGAATCCTGTTGGTTTTAAGAATGGTTTCCGGCTTACCGCAATCGTACCATCCATCAACCTCAAAGCATCCGAATGGGTGCCCCTCCTCAAGCATAAGCTGCATGGCGTCAGTCAGCTGGAATTCTCCACCGGTCTTTTTTCCGCTTTCTATCAGACGGTAAGTGGCATCCATGAGTTCAGAACCTGAAATAAACCCGTAAATACCGACTATTGCCAGGTCACTGACGAATTTCTGAGGTTTCTCCACAAATCTTTTAACTCTGTTATCATCATACACGACAACACCGAATCTCCGCGGGTCCTCCACCTTCTTCACTGCGATCATGTTCGATTTGTCATTGAAGGCTAAAGACAGGTCAGCACTGAAAAGAGTATCGCCAAGCACTACAAGGGTTTTTTCGTCAGCAGTCATTGGTGACGCAAGATTCACGGCTGATGCAAGTCCATCCATTTTCTTCTGTATTGCAAAATCAACTTGAATTTCCGGATAGTTTTTCTTGGCCCAATCCACGATTTCATCTCCAAGGTATCCCACTATAAGTGTGATGTGGTCTATTCCTGAAGCTTTCAGTTCATCGATGATATGTCCAAGCATTGTGTTTCCAGCCAGGCGAATCAGAACTTTGGGCACCGACCATGTAAAAGGTCTCATTCTCGTGCCTTTTCCTGCCACCGGGATTATTGCGTGCATTTAATTTTCTCCATCGTTTCTTTCCCGATGTATCTCATCCAGTATGATCTCGGGATACCTGGATTTAACGTAATCAAAAACGAGATTTCTTATTTCATTTCCTGATTTCATTGTCAGAGCTTTTTTTGCGATAGTCTTAACTTCACTCATGCGGATAACACTGATCATCTCCTTAACATCGGGGATAAGTGTCAGAGGTACACTGAGTTCGTTCAGGCCGAATCCCACCAGCAGAGGAATGGCTAATGGATTATTAGCCATCTGTCCGCAGATGCCAACCCACTGTTCCACTTCCTTGCATTTTCTGGCGACGATATCGATCTGTCTGATAACTGCCGGATGCAGAGAATCAAAGAGTTTGGATACGTAGGGGCTGCCTCTGTCAACCGCAAGTGTGTACTGAGTAAGATCGTTCGAGCCAATCGATACGAAATCGGTATGGGGAAGCAGAAGATCGATACCGAGAACAGCTGCGGGAGTTTCAATCATAATACCAAGCGGTGGAATTTCTCCTCTGGGAATGCCTTCGCGATCAAGTTCAGCAGCAATATCCTCAAGCATGACCCTGACCTGCAGAATCTGGTCGTATCCCGTGATCATTGGAAGCATTATCCTACCATTTCCGTGCCTTGCTGCCCTCAGAAGCGCTCTCAGTTGTCTTGTGAATTTTTCCGGACGGTCCAGGCAGATCCTGATGGCCCTCCACCCAAGGAAGGGATTTTTTTCTTTGGTCGGAATCGAATCCAGAAACTTGTCTCCCCCAAGATCGAGGGTTCTTATTATCACAGGATCAGGATTAAGAGTCTCAAGTACATGTCTGTAAGCTCTGTAATGTATTTCTTCATCGTCTTCCGCCTCCGGGGTGAGAAGCATTATGAATTCCGTTCTGAAAAGACCTATTCCATTTCCTCCAAAACGGCGTACCTGATCGGCTTCCAGCGAGAATTCAATATTCGCCGAAAGCTCTATATCTATTCCATCCGCGGTAACAGCAGGGTTTTCAGCATTCAGTGCTATCTCGGCTTCAGCTATGTTGTAGCGTTCTTTCAGTTTGTAATAGTACTCAAGCTCATCGTCATTGGGATTCAGTATTACATTTCCATGGATTCCATCAATAATTACAGTCTGTCCTGTAACCACATATTTCGCTACATCTTTGAGGGCGACAACGGCCGGGATCCCCATGCTCCTGGCCAGTATCGCGGTATGTGAGGTTGAACCGCCAAGATCTGTGACTATTCCAAGAAGCTGTTTTCTTGACAGCCCGGCTGTCTGTGACGGGTCAAGATCCCGTGATACAAGAACTACAGGATTAGTCAGATTCAACAGGGCTTCCTGCTCTGTACCCATCAGATTCGCCATTATTCTTTTACCGACATCCCTTATATCGATCGCCCTGCCTTTAATGTATGAATCCTCTATCAGGCTAAAACGTTCAAGAACATCATAGAGAGCCCTGCTTACGGCATAATCGGCACTCACCTGTTCATTCCTTATCCGATTTTCAACGTCGGAAATCATGGATGGGTCGTTTAGAAGAAGAATTTGAACCTCGATGAGCTGTCTGCCCTCAATAATATCGCTGACCTGATCCGATATCTGCTCAAGTTCCATTCGCGTATGGGCAAGAGCTGCTCTGAATCGATCCAGCTCTGCTTCTACCTCTTCTTTATTCCTCAGGTTTCTCTTCTGTATTCTTATCTCTTCAATGTTCAACAGAAATGCCGGTCCTATGGATACACCGGGAGATGCAGGAGTACCTTTAAGTCTAATGCTCAACTGTTCTATTCCTCTCCAAATCCGCCCCGGATGATATCTACGATTGTTTTAGCAGCCTCGTTTTCATCATCACCTTCAGCTGTAACTTCAATTATACTCCCGCGGCATGCCGCAAGTGTCATAACGCCCATAATACTTTTTGCATTAACTGAATCACCATCAACTGTCAGTGTAATGCTGCTTTCAAAAACAGATGCCGCCTTAACTATCTGAGCAGCTGGTCGAGCATGAATACCAAGCTTATTTACTACTTCAGCTTTTTCAGTTTTCAATGAAGTCCTCCAGCTCTTACTTTCTTCCTGATTTCAGCTCTTTGCTGATTATTCTCTTGATCAGGTCCTTTTCGACCTCCTCAGGAACATTTCTTCCCTTCTGAAGAAGAAGATAATTCATTACTGCGACCTCAAGAAGAAGTGTAAGATTACGGCCAGGCAGCACAGGTATAATCGTTCTAGGAATCGGCAGATCAAGTATAGTGCTGATTTTTTGAATAAGGCCTGTTCTATCGAAATCCTGATTGTGCCTGGACCATTCCTCCAGTTTTACTTCAAGGTTGATCTGCTGTCTGTCCTTTACCGATCTGATTCCGTAGAATGCGGAGACATCCACAAGTCCAAGTCCTCTGATCTCCATATGATGCGCCATTCCGGAATCTCCAATACCGAAGAGCGCATTACCAATTCTTCTTACATGTACTCTATCGTCCGCTATCAGCCTGTGTCCTCTTTCAAGAAGACCCAGTACAGTCTCGCTTTTGCCGATCGCACTTCTTCCTGTACATAGAACTCCTGCGCCGAAAACTTCGACAAGACTTCCGTATACATTTGTTTCAGGGGCGAATACCATATCGAGGAAACTGCAAAGCCCACGTATCAGTGGAGTTGTGTCCATTGTAGAACGAAAAAGAGCTGAGGAACTGGATTTAGAAAGTTTGACAAGTTCATCAGGGGGATCGAGACCCTTCGTTACAATAGAACAGTATACCGGTAATTCAAAAAGCGATTCCAGTGAATCCTTTCTACGTTCTGCAGAAAGTGAATCAAGGTAGGATATCTCCGTCTCACCGAAGATCTGTACCCTTTCGTACAGGAATTTATGAAGGTACCCGGTCAGAGCCATGCCCGGCCGACTGATATCCTGGGATTCTATAAGTCTTTCGTGACCTGTATTCCCGTTAACTGTTTCCAGCTCAAGGCTTTTACTGAGTATTCTGAAAAGCTCAGCAGTCGTGAGCTCCTCCCTGCCAGGAATGTATTCCATCAGGATTTTCTCCGTTATTTCTGGTTTCTCACCAGTTCAACGACCTGTGTCTTGCCGTCCGGGGTTGTATATACAACACTGAGCATGCCTGTTTCCGTGTTCTGGAAAACAAAATGCTCGTCCTGGTCAATCTCGTAATTCATTATGGCGTCTTTAGTATTCAGCCTCGGCATTATTTCTGAATCATCTATGAGAATTCCATCAGCAAACTCAGATTCCTCTGCGGGAACGTAATATGTTAAAGAACTGTCGTCTGAACCGTTATTTTCCCGGTGGGGATGATTGTGCATTCTGTCTTTGAATTTCCGAACTTGTGTTTCAAGCGAATGAAATGCCTCGTCAAATGCGGAATAGATATCATGAGATTTTGATTTGGAATCCAGTTTTATATGATTTCCTCTAACCTGTATATGAACGTGATTGGTTCCAGAGGTTACTTCAAGTATCACACGCACGTCATCTATGCCATCATAGAATCTATCTACGGTTTTAAGTTTCTTCTCAACATGCTTCTTAAGAGCATCTGTCAATTGAAAGTGTCTTCCACTGATTTCAATGTTCATTCAGAACTCCCTTCGATTAGGTGCTTGTTTCCAAATGGAAACGGTGAACATAGATAAAAAAATACTGCACTTCATATGCGATTTGAGCATATCCTGAACAGTTAATACTTACAAGTGTATTTATCACAGAACAATAATATTGTTCCTTCAGTGCGAGGTCAACACCATCAGAGATACAATACTGCCCCGGCTTTCGATTTATCGCTTATGACTTCTGATGAATTCCTCTACTTCAGGAATACCGCCCTGCAATATCAAATAACCGTTATGGGGTTCTCTTTCCGTGATCTCACCAGCTATCGGAGTAAGCATTATCTTTTTAACCTCTTCCCTGTCATGGCTCTGACCAAGTGCCCAGCATAATTTCATGTATGCAACTTCCGGAAGCATATTGGAAGCTGGAATTACACCAAGATCCATGATATCCCGCCCTGTATCGTATACGAACATCTGTACATATCCCCACAGGGTTTGAACCGTCATGTAAACATGTACTCCCTGATCGCAGGCTTTCTTAAGGACAGGATAGAGAGGCTTGTTCACATGTCCAAGCCCCGTTCCCGCGATTATGATACCCTTGTAACCGTTATCAATAAGCGATTCAATAATATCAGGTTTCATATCAGGATAGTAATACACTATTGAAACACTTGAATCGAAAGCAGTATTGATTTTCACATGACGGTCTGTCCGTCTTTTCCTGTAATCGGTTTTCAATGGTGTTATATGTCCTTTTTCAACCATAGCCAGGGGTATGTCTCCTATTGTGCGGAATGTGGACCTGTAGGAGGAATGCATCTTCCTGACTCTTGTTCCTCTGTGCAGAAGTCCATACTGATCACTTGTAGGACCGAACATACAGACCATTACCTCTGCAATATCGCTCTCAGCGGCTGCATAGGTGGCATTCATCAGATTTATTGCCGCATCGCTTGAAGGGCGGTCACTGGATCGTTGTGATCCGACCATTACTACAGGAACAGGTGTATCCTGAACCATGAACGAAAGAACAGCTGCTGTATGATGCATCGTATCGGTCCCATGGCCAATGACTATTCCATCTACACCATCGGCTATTGCCCTGCCGATTGCCTCCGCTGTTCCTTTCCATTGTTCAGGCCCCATGTTTTCACTGAAAACTCCGTAGAGCTTCTCCGTTTTAAGGTTGCAGATATCCGCCAGTTCGGGTACCGATCCATAGAGCTCACCAGGGGAAAATGCGGGAATGACAGCGCCCGTTCTGTAATCAAGCCTCGAGGCAATGGTGCCCCCTGTTCCGAAAAGTCTCACATTCGGTTTTGATGGATCGTACGGAAATTCCTTTTCAGGGATCTTGTAATGGGCTTCGTTCCTTCCCAGCTCAGCGATGGACTCAATAGTTCCAACATCCAGGCCTACATTGTAGCCGTTATGGATTTTCAACACTATATGCGTATCGTCAGCGGTTTCCGACCGGGGAAGAATTACTCCGCTGAAACCGCCTCTGGTCGATTCAATATTAACATCGGACCATACGCCAACATTGTATTTCTTCAGACATTCCAGGCTTTTACCCCTGTATCCTTTGTATAGATCGGAGGACAGCTTTGATCACCTCCTCTGTATTTGCCGTGACGAGGAATCAGCAAATTCGGTAAAAATTGTGTTTCTCACTACTTCCAGCACTTCTCTGCCGCCCGGCATCCCCTTGAACCTGTCCTTTATGCGCCCTATGAGAAAGCGTTCCATAAGACCGGTGTCGAAAGGATCAAGTATTTCCATTATTCTGACGGCCGTGTCTTCTATATCTTTTCTGTCGGGTATCGTTAAATCAGTTATAACCGATTCGATTTCCGCATTCCCGTTTCCGCAGGTTTTCTCCAGAATATAGGCTGCGGCTTCAACGGGAAGATTGCGCCTGCTGGCCGCTGACAGTACTTCGATAAGTGTTTCATCAGGGATCTCACTTACATTGCCGCTGTTCTTCAGATGGTTTAGTGTGCTAAGAAAAAAATGCATGAGAATGCGTGGAGAGTACAGGCATTTCTTCACAGCCTCATCGTATACGAATCTCATGTAAGAAATACTCATCTGACGGGCAGATTCTGCAGGTACTCCCACAGTTATATATCTCTCCATCCGTTCCCAGGGTCTTTCGGGAAGGTCCGATTCGATACGTTCGATCATTTTTTCGGTTATGGCTATTGGCTGCAGGTCGGTATCAGGATACATCCTGTTTGGTCCGGGCAGAATTCTTTCGAATCCGTTTGTTCCATCAGAATATGATTGTCTTGTTTCACTGCAGACGCCGTAGATAGCTTCCCTTGCTCTTGTTGCGATTTCACCCGTCGCCATATCGAGGTCTTCTACCGATCCCCATACGACAACGACGGCATCACCCGTTTCAGCACCAGTTTTCTTTTTTACTGTCTCCCATTCGCTAACCGAGAAACTGTATCCTTCCTCTCCATCGTTTACGATATTGGGAAGGGTATCAAGACATGCAATAACGCGGACTCTGTCGGAGATCTCCCCGGCGAAAGTACAGCCGGGCTGTGTAACTGTAGAAAGCAATCCTACGTATCCCCGCAGTAGAACAGCTCTAAGCTCAAAGCCCTTCTTCAGAGCGGCTGCAGCAGGGCTGTAGACAGTTCCTGAGAGTTCATCGGTAACATCAAAACATTCGGAACTGAACGTTGAATCCGTAATACCCCTTCTGGACAGTTCTTTTTTGATCTCCAGAAGAAACACCTGGCGGAAAGCCTCGTTGTGAACAAGCAGCGGTATCGCTGGAATCCTTGAAACACCCTTAATCTCAACGCGGCATCCCCCCGTTACAGAAACGTTCACATCCTGCCTTGCGGCGCCAATTCCACGTCTTACTTTACCAGAAGCTCTAACAAGATCGCTTAGTATCCGGGCAACCTCAGCCACATCGCGTGGAGTAGTCATTTCCGGAGCCGTTACAGTCTCAATAAGCGGTATTCCAAGCCTGTCCGTCAGGTAGACGCGTTCATGGCCTGTATCGCTTACTTCCCGGCAGGCATCTTCTTCCAGTCCAAGCTGAATAATATTTATACGCCTGTTTTTAAATGGGATCCAGCCGTCAACTCCCAGTATTGTCGTTCTCTGAAAACCTGCAGGTATTGATCCATCGAGGTACTGCTTCCTCTGAATATGAATCTCACTAACGAGTTTGCAGTTAAGAAGCATCGTTATCTCAAGTGCGATATCAAGAGCCTGTGGATTCAATTCGAAGGGAGGAGTATCATCGATTTCGTAAGTACAAATGGTATCTTTGTTTATCTGGTATGTGATGTTCTTTTTAGTTTTGAACTCCATAAGAGCTGTGCCGTCGTATTCACCGAGTTCTGAAAGAGTAGGTCTCATATGACGAAGTATCTGTGCATCGTATTCGTCAGAGTAAGGAAGTACCGGGCAGCGACAGAACAATTTTTTCCTGGTATCGATCTGCTGGTGTATCTCAAGTCCGCTGCGCAGTCCGATAGCTTCGTAATCGGAGGTTGTCATCTCCTCCATTCTTTTTATCAAGTTGAGACAACTCTCCTTCCAGTATACTTTATTCATACTCAGTTTCCAGAGATTCATTGAGTATAAAGTGAGATCAGATTTCGCAAGAACAGCGTTTAATTATATTTCATGGGATTCCACAAAACAACGGTTACTGCCTGGCCGCCTCCACGAGAATCCGTCTGACCGACTTGTTACCGCATCGGGTGATACTGCCGCGCATCAGATAATCAGAAAAATCCCTTTTATCCGCTGTTAGGCGAAGGTGAAACATTGTTACCTTACTTCTATTTCATCAGGATCAGTTTCTTTGTTGCCCGATAATTACCTATGTTCAGTCGATAGAAGTAAATACCTGAATTAATTTCTTTCGAATTCCAGACAACTTCATAATCACCAGCAACCTTGTAATCATTAACAAGAGTTTCAACCAATTGACCACTTATGTTATAAATTTGTATTTCCACATTACATGTTCTAGATATAGAATAACTGATTGTAGTTGCCGAGCTGAATGGGTTTGGATAATTTTGATATAATCTAAAAGAATTTGTTGTAACATCAGAATAATCCTCTTCAATTCCGGTCATGTGTTCAAAGTAAAAAGCTCCCATATCAGCAACTGTGCTATCAGGGTCAAGGGAAGAAGCAGGATCACCTGCATCTATACAAGGCGATTTTGTGCTATCAGGTACTGGGAAATTAGCCCAAGTTAGATAAAAATCACCGATTACAGGATCTACAAATAGTGGATCTTCATCAATACAACCTGTACCGAACCAAGGCTGGCCTGTTCCTCCTTCTATATCTGAATAGCTGGCTGTCAATGTTTGAGCCCCTGAATATGCTATAGTTGGAGGGGTATCATGCCAGAGGATATCATTAAACACATTTGCCTGAGCTCCGCTCTGGTCAAAATAGAAGTAGATTCCTCCGCCTTCAGAAGCTGAATTGCTATAGAATGTATTGTTAAATATATTTTAATTTCCTGTTGTAGTTGATATACATAATCCGCCTCCAGATTCAGCAGAGGATTCGTTTTCATTAAAAACATTATGGTCTATTGTTGCAGTTCCATTATCAAGAAATATATTTGCACCACCTCCAGTTTGGACTGAAGTATTTATAGTAAATCTATTGTTCTGAATATTCAGTGTACCTCCGCCATGTTCTATCCACAAACCTCCTCCTTGCCATACTGAGCTATTCCCAATATAAGTATTATCCAATAAATCTATCGTGCCCGATGTAATTTGTATGTAGGTTCCTCCTCCACTACCAGCCACTACTGATGAATTCCCTGTTAAAGTGTTGTGTCTGTACTCTACTATAGCATTACCAGCAGGGCACCTGATCCAGCAACCACCTCCAAATTCATCTGCTATATTATCGTTGAAAGTACTGTTTTCAACTACAACGGTAGAACCATCGCCCATTGGATAGAGCATTGCTCCTGCACCATCCCTTTCTGCTGTATTTTCAATAAAAGTACATTCTATAACTCTTATCTCGGTCCCTGCTCCTTCTGTCTGGACAAACAAGCCTCCTGCAGTACCATAAGGGTACCCCGATGAATTTGGGGATGAATTTCTTCTGAACATACAGTTATTAATTGTGATATTTCCTGTTATTGAATATATGTTTACACCACCACAAACATAACCTGCTGTGTTGTCATCAATGGTACAGTTATTAAGACTTATATCCGCATCTTGTGTCTCTATATATAATCCTCTCTCCATAGTCTGCTTCAATATATATCTGTTATCACTAGTGTCCCATTATAAGTCAAAGAGTGACAACTGGTTAAAAATTTTATTGTCTTCTAACTGTAATCCATTATCCTTAATATGTAGAGAATCGTCTCAACCACAGGCCGAGAAAGAAGCTTGGCTTCAAAACACCCTATGAAGTATTCTTCAACACAACTGAATTAACTGTTGCACTTAGAACTTGAATCCGGGTCATTTCTTATGTCGAAAAGAAAAAATGAAAGCACCAAATGTCAAAATTCAAGATACGACCCCAAATATGCTGAATCTCACTTGACCGAAAATTAATTTAAGCCTATATAATAAAATATTGTGTTCGAGTTGGTGGAATCTCTGGGAGATTTTTTGAAATGGATTGTTTGCTCAAGGAGGTGATAGCGAATTCAATAACTGAGCTATATCGATGAGTATGTGGTTATAAAACAAGTTACACCTGAGGAGGTTTGTTATGACTAAGTTTGTGTACATGATCATTGCAGCATTCATGCTGGCTTGCCTGAGCTGCGGCGACGGAGGAACCGGTCCTGCAGATACTACTTTGACAGTCTCCGGAACTCTCACTTGTTCCCTTGCAGCAGACGGAGTACCTGCTTACGGTTCAATCGTGACTGGTGATCCTGACAGTATCATGACCAGTGTTTATCCTATTACTGTTGCTCCATTTGCAGGAGGAGTGTCAAGCTATTCGGTCAGCGACGTTGAGGAGGGCTCGTACTATCTCGGCGTCTTCATCGATATGAACGAGAATTACGATCCGGAGGACTCAACTGCGGGACCCGATGACGGTGATTTGCTTGCCTTACTGCCGCTGGTCGTGAACGGGAACGAGGTATTGAACGTTCTCGAAGATGACTGGGATATGTGTGGCGGAGGCGGTAACATATGCGTTTCGGGAAACCTGAACAAAAACGGCGTGGCTGACGGGATTTCAGGCTATGCAGGTCTCCTTGACAGCAATTTCACCTTCCAGTACATGTCTGTAACCGCATTTGACGGAGGATCGACACACTACAATATCTACGATGTCGAAGAAGATTCATACCTGTTTGGTGCCTTCATCGATATAAATGGCAACGCCAACACCGAAGATCCGGAACCAGATGAGGGCGACTGGCTCATTGATCCGTATTCTGTATGGATCGACCAGAATACGGAAATTGATGTCAACGAAGCAGACTGGAGCCTGTACCATAATTAATAGCATCTAGCGTGAGTTTCCTATGAAATAGAAAATACCAGACAGATTGGATGCCGTAACCCGCATGAATTGAGGCAGTTACGGCATCTCTTTTTGCTTTTGTGATGTGCGATGTTATCCGTGCTATCCATTGCAGGGGATCCGGCACCTTTAAATATTCAGCTCCTTCAGTCTTGAAAGCAGTGTTCTGTAACTTACTTTAAGCATTTCAGCAGCCTTCTTTCTGTTGCCTCCGGAATCTTTAAGGGCTTTTTTTATCATCTCGCCTTCTCGAATTCTGGCTGCCCTTGCTGATTCTTTCAGAAGTCCTTCGGAAGAAACAGGGTCATCGATCTCCAGTATTTCTGAATCTATGATTTTATCATCAACCAGTGCTGCGGCTCTCAGTACTATACTCCTGAGCTGTCTTACGTTTCCCGGCCAGCGGTACGCTTTCAGTTTGTTCATCGCCTCTTCGGTAACGGTTACTCCACGGTAACCGGATAGCCTGAGAAAGTACGCTGTAAGATCGGGTATGTCCTCCGTTCTTTCTCTCAGTGGTGAGAGTGTAACGGGGAACTCCCCTATTCTGAAATAAAGATCCTTCCTGAATCTTCCTTCTTCGGTTTCCGTTTTGAGTTCTCTGTTACTTGCCGAGATAACCCTTGCGTTGGTATGGAATAATTCCGTACCTCCCACTCTTGTATACTCCCTTTCCTGAAGTACCCTGAGAAGTTTTCCCTGCAGTGAAGTGTCAAGATCTCCAACCTCATCGAGAAAGATGGTTCCTCCCTGAGCGTACTCGAATCTTCCCTTGCGTGTTCTGTCCGAACCGGTGTACGCACCCTTTTCGGCACCGAAGAGTTCACTTTCAAGAAGATCAGCCGGTATAGCGGCGCAGTTGACAGGTACAAAAGGACCTTCGAAACAGGTACTTTCACTGTGGATCATTCTTGCCAGAAGTTCCTTACCTGTCCCGCTTTCGCCCAGCACAAGGATGTTCAGATCGGTGCCGGCACCTTTTGATGCCCTACCGATCGTAGAAAGAAGAGATGGTGAGGATCCTACGATATCGGTACCGGCCGTGTGCGAATACTTTCTTACAAGTGCGAGAAGTTCATCCAGATCAAAGGGTTTTGTTATAAAATCCCTTGCACCTTCCTTCATTGCCTCAACTGCAAGATTTACAGTGCCAAAGGCTGTCATTAGAAGAACGGGTGTCCAGTGGCTGAATTCCCTGGATTTTCTTAGAATATCCATTCCGTCGATGTTTCCTGGAAGACAAATATCACTCAGCAGAATATCAAAACCGCCAGTCTCGAGCTTCTTCAGGGCATCAGTTCCGGAAGATACCGCTGTAACTTCCCATCCATCTTCCCGAAGAGCCGTTGTGAGCATGTTTCGCATGGCTCGTTTGTCCTCTATTAGAAGAATTCTTTCGATATCAATAACCTCCCTGGTTTTCCTGAATAGGAATCAGAATGGTAAATAGAGCTCCTCCTTCATCTCTGTTCTCACCGCTCAGTTCGCCGCCCATAGACCTGATTATTCTCCTGCTGACGGAAAGACCCAGCCCCATATTGCCACTGCTTCTGTTCTTGGTTGTCCTGAAGGGCCTGAAAGCTTCCTCGCCATCAATGGATAAACCGGGACCAGAGTCCGCGACTGATATTAAAAGATTTGCGTCTTTCCTGTTTATTGAGATCTCAACTGAAGAAGATGTGTCAGCTTCAACAGCGTTCCTTACGATATTGCTAATGCAGGATGACAGGAGTTTCCTGTCAGCGTTTATGGAAAATTCGTTAATAGAAGTATCTACCAAACATCTACCTTCGCACAAACTGCAGGCTTCTTCGCATATTGAGATGATATCATCCCTGCCAAGATTAGCTGTAACCGGTTCCGGTGACCTGGCGAAACTTCCGAATGAGTTGATAAGATCCTGTGCTGAATCGACTTCTCTTTTTACTTCGGAGATAATATTCTGTGTTCTTTCATCCGAATGCCCTCTGGTCAGTAAATCAACAAAACCTGATAGAGCACAAAGCGTATTTCCCATTTCATGCGATATACCTGCAGATGCCGCTCCTATGTCTGCCATTGCCGATTGATCGGCTATTCTCCTTTCCAGTTCACTTATTCTGGTGACATCGGTAACAAGTACCGCGATCTCGTCCACCCTCGAGCGTGAAATAACTACACTGTACATTCTATCCTGCTTTACAATGTCATCTCTTATCTGGAATTCTGATAATGTATTTCCCGCCTTATCCAGTGAAAGAAGAATGGGTTTGAGCTGGCGTCCAGCTTCAGTTTTCTCCCAGGGGAACTCGTTGTTAATATCTGTGTTGCTGAGGTCGAACAACTCCTTCGACTGCCTGTTAAAGAGCGAAAGATTTCCCCTTCCATCAATTGCGAATACTGCTGATCCGAGTACAGACAGCATGGCAGCAGATCTTTTCTCTACTCTATCGGCCCTCTGCTCAGCCCTTTTTCTGAGATCGTTCAGCTGCTGATCACGATCGTGAAGCAGTTCCACAAGACGATGAAAAGATGCACCGGCAGCTTCCGGATTGGTTCCGCCACCACTGCTGAAGAGATCGGCTTCAACAAGTATCTCTCTCAGGGGGGAAATAACAGTCCGTGCAAGATATCTTGGAGTAAAAATAGCTAGAACGGCAAGAGCCGCGGTAAGCACAGCAAGACCTAGAATGAGTGCCCTGTATATAGATGAAATAGATGACCGGGATGGTCTGACTCCTACGATATGATCGGTTTCGGCACACTGCGAGAAATACCACCCCTGAGTTTCTCCTGGTACGGGAAGATCTTCCAGCGAGATCCCTGACCCGGCTATCATGTTTCCGGATGAATCAAGTATAACTGCAGCTTCAATGCTCCCACTCTGTACAATTGGGTCTGTGATAGTCTCAAATTCACCTGAAATATCGGTTGCGTCGATGGTATTGCTTATTGCATATGCGGTTACCGTAGCCATGTGACCTGATTCCGCTTCAAGGTTCTTGTCTACAAGAAATACGATTATAAATGACACCAGGACTGCTGCTGTGGCTGATCCTATGGCAAGCCCTGTCAGAAGCTCAACACCTATTATGAATCTTTTTGACAAAAGATCTCCTTCAGATTTTCCGGCAATCTATCCTTGTAAACATTGTAGACATACTGCCTGTGCCGCAAGTATCAAACCAGGAATGGAATTAATCACCTGAAAAGAATTCTGTCGAGATAAATACCGTGGAACCTTCCATTGCTGCCTTCCATTCCAAGAGCTGAAATCCTGATGCTGTCCCCGCTAGAACTGGCCGGAATTACAAATACTGACCGTAATTCTTCCAGGTTCTCTGGTCTTTCCGGAAACTGAATGTGCTTAATGATGGCAACCCATCGTGGTGCTTCCATTACTTCCGATGATACATAAATCGAATCATACCATTCACCATATGATACTTCTATACCCGGTTCGGGTCCGGATTTGAAAGAACGGTAGAATATTTCAAGTCTTAGCGATTCTCTTTCAGTTTCCGGAAAAGGAAGAATCACTTCATCCTCCGGATTTGATAATCTGAGCATCTGCTCTCTTGTAAATAACCAGTATTTTCTTGATTCAAAATTCGACTTATCGGGATATATGGTACAGAAGTTTCTGTATTCCGAAGGAATATCTTCAGCTTCCCATGAATTTTTCTCCATTCCTCCAAAAAGACAGAGCAGGAGAAAGACAGAAGTAATGGTGTATTCAGTGCACCTGCTCATCCTCCGAGCGATAAGGTAGACAATCACTGCTGAAAGCAATATCCAGCCTGCGAATACCGGAATATCAAGCCTTACGGCGCTTGGAACCCATTCGGTCAAATTGCTGAAGGGTCCAAATATTCTGCTTACGAGTGCATCCGTACCATCAGCATGGTTGAATCTCAGAACCGGATGGGTTAGATAGAGAGCAGAAATACCCAGAGATATCCAGATAAGTATCCGTACTTCTTTCCTCTTCAGCATATATCCAACAGATGCCAGTAAAACGGGAAGCAGAGGTAGAAGCATCCTCCCTGATGGAGTAGGAATGCCGCTCCAGTCATTGACGGTCCAGAATATCAGTATCAGGTAATAAGTGAGTGCAGGCAGACCAAGCCAGATGAACAGCTTCCTGTTACTGTTTTTCAGAAGCGGCAATCCCGCGAGTCCAGCAAGTACCCATGGAGCCTTCCAGAGCATACCGCTTTCGATATCAACCAGTGAGGAACCGGCAGCGATGATAATTTCAGGTGTTCTGTACAGTGGCTGCAGGATAAGTGTTTTTACAAACGCTATATTCCCATATCTTACACAGAATACCCGACCGTTAAGTACTAAAAGATCAAAGAGTAATCCAGCTATGGCCAGGCCGGCGATTATTGCGGGAAGTACGAATTTCCTCCTGCCTTTCAATTCAATGATAAGAGCAGCGAGAAGACCCACAGAAACTCCAATGAAACGGATTTTTATAAGAACGAGCACAATTGCCGCAGCTATCACCCATATGGTTCTTTTTGAATTCAAGGACGCCCATACTCCTGAGAGGAAAACCGCAAGCGCCAGCCATCCCGGATAGACAAGACCCAGAACGCTGCAGCCCGGCACCAGAAGAAATGCAAGCACAGCCAGTTTCTTCCAGTCTTCATATCCGGTATCTCTCAGCAATACTGACATCATCAGGAGTGCACCCAGGGCGAAAAGGAAGTTCATTCCCCGCATACCTGGGATCGATAAAGGGTACCCTGGTATCATCAGAGCAGGATAAAAGCTCTGATGATGGGTAAAGTTACCAACCGGGTCACCTTCCTGGCTGGAAAACCCGCTGAACCTTCCTGATTCAGAAGAAATGAGACTCTCCGTTATGGAAACGTAATGAGGTTCATCGCCTGTGAACGGTACCAGAAGCAGTATCATGGGAATAACCGGCAGCATAGCCAGCAGGATTCCGAACCTTCTGGATGATACGCTGAAAAGTCCAGGGAATATTCCCGCAAAGCCAACCGCTATAGATATAACTTCAAGTGCTGGACTGACAGTCCAGAATAATGAGAGTGCAGCAAATGCTGCAAGAAAATATATGGAGTAATATGGAATTCCCCTTCTTCCGTACACAATTGCTGTGATCAGCCAGGAAAGGGGTACAAGTCTTCCGAGAAGCCCCGGAGAAGGCATGCCTGTGATCCGCCAGATGAAGAAAATCAGCAGTGAAGAAGCCGCATGAAAGATCATTCCGGACCGTTCCTCAATGATTCTTCTTATAAAA
>JAUVLV010000056.1 GCA_030600545.1 Candidatus Aegiribacteria sp.
CCATGATATCCCGTGGCATCACGCTCGGCAGGCTCGAAGCCCTTGCCCTTCTTTGTTACGACATGAAGCAGTACCGGCCCTGAGATTTCAGAAACCCGCTGCAATACACCTGTGATGGCCACAAGATCGTTTCCGGGAACCGGGCCGATGTAACGAATTCCGAAATCATCAAACAGTGTATCGGGCATTACGAGTGTTTTCTTCAGGCCCGAAGTTACTGCGTGTGCTGCTTTCCTTACCCGGTCTCCCAGTGAAGGTATTTTGCCGAGAGCATTCCATACATCCTTCTTTATCCTGTTGTACCCGGGGTCTGTGATGAGACGCGTCAGGTAACGGGAAATAGCTCCTACATTGGGAGAAATGGACATTTCGTTATCGTTCAGGATGATAAGCATATCGGTACCCGTATGCCCCAGGTGATTCAAGCCTTCGAGGGCCATGCCGCCGCCAACGGCACCGTCACCTATAAAGGCAACAACTTTGTAATCCTCTCCGGTGATATCCCTGGCCAGAGCGTAACCCAGGGCAGCCGATATGGAGGTAGAACTATGTCCCGTTCCGAAAGCGTCACAGGGGCTTTCATCCCTCCTGGGGAAACCGCTCAAACCACCGCTCTGACGTATCGTGTGAAAGCGGTCGGCCCTGCCTGTGAGCAGCTTCCATGGATAACTCTGGTGGCCCACGTCCCAGATAATCTTATCCGTTGGAGGCGAATAGACGGAAAGCAGTGCCACTGTAAGTTCTACAACACCAAGACTGGAGGCAAGGTGCCCTCCAGTATTGCTAACAACATCGATTATTCTGTTTCTTACCTCATCGACGAGAGCAAGTCTTTCCTCGAGAGTCAGCTTCGAGACATCACAGGGCTGTTTGATTTTGGACAACAAGGACATTACTATTTTCTCCTGGTTGGAAGGTAGAGAGCAAGGGAGGCTACTTTCTCCCAGTCTCCCCTTATGTCTATCAGTCTCCCGGCGATTTCGGAGGCCATGTTCTCAGCCTTTGTAATCGATTCATCAAAACCCATCATCGAAACAATATTGCGTTTGCCCTGCCGGGAATCCTTCGAAACTTCTTTACCCATCTCTTCGGCACTTCCGCAAATGTCCAGAATATCATCAGTCAGCTGGAAAAGAAAACCCAGTCTGTCACCCTCGGCAGCAACCGCTTCAAATACATCATCATCAGCTCCACCGGAAAGCGCACCAAGTTCCAGTGAAACCCGTATCATCGCTGCGGTTTTTCCCAGTACCATAGTCCGGATCCAATCGTCTCCGGCATCTTCACTATGATACATATCCATGTACTGGCCTCCAACAAGGTATCCGGGACCTGCTGCACGGGCAAGACACTTCACCATCTGCGCGATCCTGCCGGGTCCCAGAGGCGTATCAAGAAGTTCTCCAAAAGCTTCAATGAGAAGAAGATCACCGGCAAGCAGCGCCTGTTTTACGCCGGACCTGATATGAAGAGCAGGCTTTCCCCTCCTTAATTCATCATCATCCATTGCGGGAAGATCATCATGAATAAGGGAGTAGGTATGTATCATTTCAACAGCGCAGGCTGCTTTCAAAGCGGTATCAGGATGACCTCCCACGGCGGCGCAGGCTGATCGGACAAGAAAAGGTCTTATGCGTTTGCCGCCGAATTCAAGGGAATAAAGCGCAAGGGAAGGAAGCCGGGAGATGGAATCCTTATGCATGGAAATATTCCGGAAACCGTTTTCGACCCACGAAGCAGCATCTGAAAGATCTTCATGCAAGCTTGCTGATATATCAGGCTTTCTCATTAATCAGTCTCAGGCTTTCCACATTCAATTCGCTGTTAAGCACCACTTCAAGACCGTTCACATAAGTGTTTCCCTCAGCAACCTTCAATCGTATATGCCTTCCGGTAATGAAGCGGATTCTTGCTTCCTCCGTAGCCATGCCGATGATCCCGGACATCGAGCCGCACATCCCCAGGTCAGTGATACAGGCAGTTCCCCCGGGAAGTACCCTTGCATCTGCAGTCAGCACATGAGTATGTGTACCCGCGACAATTGTAGCTTTTCCGTCCAGATGCCTGCTCATGACCTGTTTTTCACTGGTGGCTTCAGCGTGCATGTCAACAATTACTACATCCGCGGAGTTGTTCCTGATAATATTGTCCACTGTTCTGAAGGGGCAGTCAAGTGCCATTGGTATGAACAGTCTTCCCTGAAGGTTAATGACCATTATCCTTATCCCCTGATGTTTCATCACAATAAAACCCCTGCCGGGATTACCCGGAGGATAATTGGCCGGTCGGAGAACGGGGCAGTCAACTTCGTCAATGTAATCAAGAACTTCCTTATGCTGCCAGATGTGATTACCGGATGTGATGATATTTACTCCTGCATCCAGGAGCTGGGAGGCGGTATTTTTTGTCAGTCCGAAGCCTCCCGCAGCGTTTTCGCCGTTGGCTACGACAAAATCGTAATCTTTGTTCATCAGAAAGGTAATCAGGGCAGTGCGTCCAGGCCTTCCAACCACATCGCCGAGGAGCAGTATCTTCATCTCAGTGCGCCGTTTCAGAAGCTCTGGTTTCGCGAATTACAGTAACCTTTATCTGTCCTGGATACTGCATTTCACTTTCGATCTTTCTTGCTACTATTCTCGCGAGTTCGGCAGCGGAATCGTCATCTACAGTCTCGGGCCTGACTGCGATCCTCAGTTCCCGACCCGCCTGTATGGCATAGGATTTTCTTACTCCATCGAACGAATCAGCAATCGATTCCAGCTTGTGAAGTCTTCTGACATACAGCTCAAGAGTTTCTCTTCTTGCCCCCGGACGCGCGGAGCTTACAGAATCGGCTGCCTGTATGAGAATGCCGTAAAGAGATTCGCATTCTATCTCTTCATGGTGAGCACCGATAGCGTTGCACACTACATGTGATTCTTCATACCTCTGAGCAAGTTCCATCCCGACCATTGCATGTGAACCATCGATATCCTGATCGGTGGCTTTGCCTATATCGTGAAGAAGGCCGATCCTTCTGGCCAGTGCTGCATCGAGTTTAAGTTCGGATGCCAGTAATCCGCAGATGTGAGCGGTTTCCAATGAATGCTGGTACATGTTCTGGCCGTAGCTTGTTCTGTAGCGTAACCTTCCGAGATGCCTGATAAGCTGTTGATGCAAACCCGACACGTTAGCGTCCAGAGCCAGCTGATTCCCCAGTTTTCTTATTCTCTTTTCCATCTCCGATGTTACTTTGGCTACGGTGGATTCTATCCGTCCCGGATGTATTCTGCCGTCTTCCAGTAATTTTTCAAGGGCCTGCCTGGCTATTTCTCTGCGGACAGGATCAAAGCATGAAATAACCACTGCTTCAGGAGTATCATCAATGATAACGTCAACATTGGTTGCAGCCTCGAAGGCCCTGATATTCCTGCCCTCTCTTCCGATGATTCTTCCCTTCATGTCATCGCTTGGCAGGTTAACCACCGAAACGCAGTTTTCAACCACATGATCCGCCGCACATCTCTGAATGGCGGTAGATAGCACCTTGAGAGCCTCCTCTTCAGCCTTGTTCTCAGCATCTTCGAGTATTTTCCGGGTAAGCTGTCCCGCCTCATGATGCAGTTCTTCCTCCAGATTGGAAAGCATGAGCTTTCTCGCTTGCTCCCTGGAAAGATTTGCTCTCTGCTCAAGCAGTTTATTCTGCTCCTCCATGAGCTTGTTCACCCTGTTATGCTTGGCGTTGAGGGAATTCTCCATTTCGGACAGACCGGTACCACGTTTCTCAAGGGATTCCTTCCTGTCATTCAGTTTTTCCTTAAGGATACCAAGGCGTTCCGACTCGCTGGAAAGTTGGCTCTCCTTGCTGTCAAGGCTGATTCTCCGTTCCTGGTACTTTTCCAGGATGTCCGCCCTCTCACGTGAAATGGCATCCCTGCCTTCAAGGAGTGCTTCACGTTTCAGGGTTTCAGCCTCCCGCTTCGCATCGGATACTATGCGATCGGCTTCAGCTTCAGCACCCCTTATTTCCTTGGCTACGAGTATCTTATGAAGAATGAACCCCAGAACGAATGTAACTGCTGCAATTGCAGCAGGTATAGCTATGTTCATGGCGGTCTCCTGTTCAGGCGCAGGTAAGCATCTATGTAAACGGAATCAGGATGTAGTCATTGTGACCGAGCCGGAAACACCCCTGCGCAGATACCGGCACATCCCTGCCGTGTCCTTTTCGTACTACCGCGAAATTCTTGTTATCGCGGTATTTCGGATGTGCTGTTCTGCTGGATTGTTGAGGTTTCGATCATGTCAGATGAATCGGAATTGACAAAAGAGGATGATCCCGGGGAATTGTTCGTCTCCGAAAGGACCTGCTCGATCCTGTCGGCCAGATGTGTCAGTTCACCGCTCTGGTTCTCATCCAGTTCCTCGTATTGGTCTCTCTTCTGATAGAGTTCATCCGCTATATTCAGTGCGGCAAAAATAGCCACCTTGGCTGTGGAGGCCATGGTGGCGTTATCTGTCATCTGTCGCATCTTCATGTCTACGTAATGAGCAATTTCCGCTATGTAAGCAGGCGAGCCTGCTCCCCGGATAGTATACTCCCGCCCGAAAATATTTACGCGGGTAACCTCAGCCCGGTTGCTCATTTATTCCTCTAACTTATTTGTTTTCTATTTCAATACTTTCCAGTTTATCCAGCACTCCGCATAACCTTCGTTTGATCTCCTGCCTTTCCCGCAGAAGTCTTGCGCTGTGAATCCTGAGTATATTGTAACCATCAGAATCCACAGAGTCCACACTGTTCTCCAGCCTGGACTCAAGCTCATTTACCCGTACCGCCAATTCATCGCGTTGCGTATGGATTGACCTGAACCTGACTATCAGTCTATTTATCGTTTCAGTCAACCTCTCGATATCTTCCGAATGGGGCACGGATCATCCCCTCTCCCTCAGAGAGCGGCTTTGGCTGCCTGTACAACCTTTGCAAATGCCTCCGGGTTCATGACGGCGAGGTCCGCCAGTGTCTTTCTGTCGAGTTCAATACCTGCGACTTTTATCCCGGCGATGAAATTGCTGTAATTCATTCCATGCTCACGGGCAGCGGCATTGATCCGCGTTATCCATAGCGAGCGGAAATCCCTTTTTCTGTTCCTGCGGTCACGGTACTGGTATTCAAGAGCCTTCTTTCTGGCTTCGTTGGCTACCGTGTACAGTTTTCTTCTTCCGCCAAAATACCCTTTGGCTTCCTTCAGTCTTTTTTTATGCTTTCTTTTCCGCATAACGGCGTTCTTCACTTTACTCATTTGTTCAACTCCGAATGCTAGGGCAACAGCTTCTTGAGCCTTTTTGTGTCGGCTTTGGAAGCTATGCTGCCTTTACGCAGTTTTCTTTTTCGTTTTGAGTTCTTCTTTGTCTTAATATGATCAGCAAAGGGACTGTTCATCTTGAACTTCCCCTTCGCGGTTTTCCGGAACCGTCTTGCGGCTCCCTTGTGTGTCTTCATTTTAGGCATTGATTCTCCCTGCTAATTTCTCTCTCTCAATGGCGAGATGATCATGGTCATCTGTCGCCCTTCCATAATTGGCTTTCTTTCAATCCGACCGCACTCCTTAAGGTCCTCAGCAAGTTTATCAAGAAGCTCGTAGCCCTGCTCCTTGTAAGACAGCTGCCGCCCCCGGAATACAACGGTTGCCTTGACTTTATGTCTCGAATCAAGAAATTCCCTGGCATGTTCCATCTTGAATTTGTAATCATGCTCTTCTGTGTTTGGCCTGAATTTTACTTCTTTCAAGCCGCCGGTATTCTGGCTTTTCCTTGCTTTTCTTTCTTTTCTCTTCTGACGATAACGGAACTTCCCATAATCAACTATGCTGACAACGGGTGGGTTTGCTCCCGGTGAGATCTCAACCAGATCAAGTCCTGCTTCCGCAGCCATATCAAGAGCTTCCTGTATGCTCAGCGTTCCAACATGATCTCCGTTCTCATCCAGCAATCTCACGTTGGGGCTTCGAATCTCCCCGTTAACCCTGTTCTGTTCCTTCTTACTGATGAACTGGCCTCCTATTCTGGTAATTCAGGCCTTCTGCACCCGGCCATGACTATATCAATTGCTTCATCAAGCTCCATTGAGCCTCTGTCACCCTCACCGTGGATACGTAAAGAAACCCTGTTCGATTCCGCCTCTCGTTCACCGATAATGAACATGAACGGAACCTTACCAGTCTCCGCGTCCCTGATCCGGTATCCGACAGTCTCGCTTCGGGCATCTATACTGCATCGAACTTCCAGATCAGCGAGAATATTTTCAATCTCTTCAGCCTTTTCAAGCTGAGATGACGTAATAGGTAAGATAACAACCTGATGGGGGGCAAGCCAACCCGGAAGGTTGCCAGCGTAATGTTCGATGAGATTGCCTATGAACCGTTCCACTGAACCGAAGAGGGCTCTGTGGACCATGAATACCCTGTGATCCTGCCCGTCAGACCCGACATATGTAAGGTTGAATCGCTGTGGTATGTTGAAGTCGAACTGGATGGTAGGTCCCTGCCAGAATCTGCCCAGCGCGTCTTTCATCTTTATATCGATCTTGGGACCGTAGAAAACAGCTTCCCCCACAACAGGCCTGTAATCCTCGCCCATCTCGTCAAGCGCTTTCCCAAGGGCGGATTCGACTTTTCCCCACTCCTCCGGCTCTCCGGCATAATGATCGAGGTGTTCCCTGTCCATGAGAGAGAGTTCTATACTGTATCCGAAGTCAAAGATCTTCAGGAAGTATAGGGCGAATCTGACGACCTTCTTGATCTCATCGACTATCTGATCCTCAGTGCAGAAAATGTGACCGTCATCAACGGTAAATCCGCGGACCCGCATAAGGCCGTGAAGTACTCCGCTCTTTTCATGCCTGTAGACCATGCCAAGCTCAGCCAAACGCATAGGTAATTCCCTGTAGGACCTTTTACTGTTCTTGTAAATGATAATATGGCCAGGACAGTTCATCGGTTTCAGTGCGTACTGACCTTTGTCTACATCAAGGAAGTACATATTGTCCTTGTAGTAACTGTAATGCCCCGAGGTTTTCCACAACTCAACCGGTGCTATATGCGGAGTACTTACAAGCTGATACCCTGATTTAACGTGCGCTTTCTTCCAATGATTCTCAAGCTCCTCCCGGACAATCGTGCCCGCAGGCAGCCAGTAAGTCAGACCGGGGCCGCCGGAGCCACCAATAATGAAAAGCCCAAGTTCCGGGCCGAGTTTTCTGTGATCCCTCTTCTTCGCTTCCTCAAGCATCGCGAGGTGTTCTTTCAGGTTTTTCGAGGAGTCAAACACTGTTCCATAAATTCGGGTAAGCATCTCGTTGTTCTCATCACCGCGCCAGTACGCTCCAGCAGTGCTGAGAAGCTTGAAGTACTTCAGACATTTTGTAGATGGAACATGAGGGCCTCTGCAGAGATCGATAAATTCGCCAAGTTGATAAACAGATACACTCTCTCCTGCATCGCGCAGTTCTTCTATAAGCTCAAGCTTGTATTTCTCGCCTTTTTCTTTGAAGATCGCAACCGCTTCTTCGAAACCCATCTCTTTACGGACGAACGGAATATTTTCCTTTGCCTGTCTTTTCATTTCACCGGTAATTTCCTCGAATGCTGAAATACCGGGAAAATCAGGTATATCGAAATCGTAGTAGAAACCATCCTCTATTGAGGGGCCTATTCCAAACCTGGCAGAGGGATAGAGCTTCTGTACAGCACCCGCGAGAAGGTGAGAACAGCTGTGCCGGAGGGCTTTTTTACCCTCTTCATCCCTGAATGTCAGAATTTCTATGTTTCCATCTTCGCGGAGTGGCTCGTCGAGGTCCAGCAGCTTACCATTGAATTTCACAATCAAGGCATTTCTGGCGAGTCCCTCAGAAATATCCCCGGCTATTTCAAGACCGGTGGTGCCTGCCTCATACTCTTTTAAACTGCTGTCCGGAAAATTTATACGCATAATCCAGGCGACCTCCTTCCGGTCATAAAATGAATGAGACAAAAAAATGGTGGGCGATACTGGACTTGAACCAGTGACCTCTTGCATGTCAAGCAAGCACTCTAGCCACCTGAGCTAATCGCCCACCGCACTATACAAAGCGTGGCTCGAAGGATATATACGAAAGGTGTAATCGTCAAGGTTTGATCTGTCAGTACACAGGGTTGACGAAGCAGTTTAAATATTTTAGTTTTCAATTGTAAATAATTCTAACCCGAAAGGATGTGTTTCATGAAACTTGCTTTTCTTGCACTTGTTCTTGCTGTATCGTTAGCTATGGCTGGAATTCCTACCCTGACAGGAGATGTCGGTGGTACATCGAACTGGCAGGGAACAGACGTTGAGACAATCTTCTGGTCCCAGCTTCCTACCGGTGGTCCTATGGCATCACAGTATTTCCCTGACATGTATCCTACATACGATAGCGGTGTTGCCGATGATTTCGAATTCGCCGAGGCAACCACGATCAACAAGATCCGCTGGTGGGGCGGTTACTGGAATGGAGAAGCCGGACCTCACGATTCCCCTGTAGAAATTTATCTTTACCTCGATGATGGTACAGGAAATGCTCCCACACTTCCTCAGCATTTTACAGCCATCTCCGTCTGGATGATCAACCCCGGAGAGTATACAGAAGTTGCCGATGGATCGAACTACTTGCTTGAGTATGTGTTCCCCACATTTGTAACATTCGATCCAGGACAAAAATACTGGTTCGAGATCCGCAAGGCATTCGAATTCGATCCACTGGGACAGTATGGCTGGGTACAGTCAGAGCCTATCTTTCTTTCTCCCTGTGTTCAGGGATTTGATGGTCTCGGTGTAGTCTGGTGGACAGCTAGAGATACAGACGCAGCATTTGAACTCATTTTTGATGATGAAGTTACACTTCAAAGAGAAACCTGGGGAAGCATCAAGTCCATATTCTAGCTGCGACAGGCACATGAATGAGGGGAAGGCATTTCGCCTTCCCCTTTTTTGATAGGGACGGAGGTAATTAGATTTTCTAATTACCTCCGTCCCTATTATTCGGAAAGGGGCATGGATTCCTGGACAGTGACTCCTCCATGCACGATCGTTGTTCCTGCTTTTCCATCAAGCGCCTTGAGAATATTACCGGGTGAGGTTATTACAACCTTCTCACCGCCGTGCTTGAGGAAACCTATGGATGCCCGGATCTTGGGTAACATTGAACCCGCCGCGAACTCTCCCTGGTGAACGAACCGCTCCATCTCCTCAAGCGTAGCGTTGTGGATAGCTCTCTGATTCGGTTTTCCGAAATTCACGTATACTTCTGGTACCGCTGTGGATATTACGTAGGTATCAGCTTCCAGCCGTGTGGCAAGAAGCGCGCTTACATGATCCTTGTCGATAACCGCGGGAATACCCCTTACCTTGTATCCCTCACGCACTACGGGAATGCCTCCGCCACCCGCGCAGATGACGATCTCGCCAGCAATGACAAGGGTTCTTATGGCCTCAAGCTCCAGGATTCTCCTGGGTTTTGGGGATGATACAACCCGCCTCCATCCCCTTCCGGCATCCTCTTTCATGATCCAGCCGAATTCCTTATTGATCTTACTCGCTTCTTCTTCGCTGTAGAAAGGGCCTACGGGTTTCGAAGGATTCTCAAAGGCCGGGTCGTCAGGGGCCACAAGAACCTGGGTGACAAGAGCGGTTACAGGTATATCAACACCGCGCTCCTCCAGAACATCGCCAAGTACCTGCTGAAGAAGATAACCTATGTAACCCTGCGTCGCGGCAACGTTTACATCCATTCCATCCGGAGGTACGCTTGAGGCAGCCAGGGCATTCCTTAGAAGCTCGAACCCTACCTGGGGTCCGTTACCGTGGGTGATTACTACACCTCCACGGAACTGAGCGATGGTTGCCAGCTCTTCGCAGACTTTTCGGGCCAGTTTGTGAGTGTCCAGATTTCCGTTGTTCGTGCCGGAGGAGATAAGGGAATTTCCCCCGACAGCTACTACTGTCCTTGAAGTCATTCTAGACTGCATCGGTTTTCTTCTCCCTTTCCTGTTCGGCAGCTGTTTCTTTTTTATACAGAATCACAAGAAGAATACCACCAATTGTAATCGCAATATCAGCGACGTTGAATGTGGGCCACCGCCAGCCAGTGAAACCGATATCTATGAAATCAACTACCTTGCCATACATGAACCTGTCCAGAAGATTTCCAAGCGCTCCCCCGAGAATTGCACCCAATCCTGCAAGAAACAGCGGTGAGCGTTTCCCGGACTTCCATATGAAAATAGATACCATCACAGCCGCTGCAGCGGTAATAACAGTCAAAAACAATGGCCCCCCCCATGGCATGCTGAAGGCGGCCCCCTGATTCCATGCGAGTGTAAACCTCAGAAAGCTGCCGATAATTTCCTCAGGATGATGCAGCTCCAATTCTCCGCGAGCAAGTATCTTGGTCATCTGATCTATCGCCAGGACCGCAAGCGCAGTGAGATAGCCGTATAACCTGGTTTTCTGCTCAGTCATCAGTATACATACCATCAAGGACATCTGCACATCTGGCGCAGACATCATCCGGTGTACAGGTTCCGACTTCCGGCAATATCCTCCAGCACCTGTTGCATTTCGAACCCTCCGCTTTCTCAACGGAGACGGATATCTCATCGCCGGCCTTCACATTTGCCTGAGATACGATCAGAAAATCTGACCAGTCCTCACCGTTCGCCGACGCAACCATGTTCTCGGGGACCGTAAGCGCAACCATGGCATCCAGTCCGCCTCCTATCTCTCCCGCTGCCCGTTTTTCCTCAAGTTCCTTCAGTGCCATTTTTCTTATTTCAAGATAAGGTTCCCAGCCATCAAGTTCTCTTATATCCTCTTCCGTATCACTCAGTATGTCTGCATCGGGATAGAGGGAGAGGTGAACGCTGTCGGTTTCTTCCTTCAGACAATCGGGAAGCTCCATCCATGCTTCCTCGGCGGTAAAGGGAATAAGAGGAGCAAGAAGCCTCATCAGGTTCTTCAGCATATATGCCATGACCTGTCTGGTCATTCTGCCT
The DNA here is from genome assembly GCA_030600545.1 of Candidatus Aegiribacteria sp. Lineage (GTDB taxonomy): Bacteria > Fermentibacterota > Fermentibacteria > Fermentibacterales > JCC-6 > Aegiribacteria. The sequence continues at coordinate 11,049 of JAUVLV010000056.1, forward strand.
GATTCGGAATCGGGGTTCCCGCAATAGAGCCTGTCCTTCCGCATATCGAGGTACTGTCCGGACAGGCTTATCACCGCAAAGTTCCTGAGCTCACGGTACACCCTGTGAAACTGGAATTTCCGGTATTCCTCGATACAGAACCTGCAGAGTTTCCTGAATCTCAGATAGATGTATCTGTCGAACCCATGAAGTTTTGAAGGCTCAAGGTGCACTTCGTTGAAATCCCCCAGGTTTCCAAGTATGAACCTGAGCGTATTGCGGAGTTTTCTGTACGCTTCACGCGCATCGTCAAGCTGGGACATGTCAGCCCTGAAATCGGCAGTGTAATCAACACTGGCAAACCAGAGCCTCAGTATATCAGCCCCCTGACGGTCCGTTATCTTCAGAGGTGACATAACATTACCAACGGATTTCGACATCTTTCTGCCGTTCTTATCCTGAATAAGACCGTGTGTTATTATGTTATCCGCAGGTCTGCTCATTCCGAGTGCTTCACTGGTTATCAGGCTTACTCCGAACCATCCGCGATGCTGGTCGGTTGCCTCGAGGTATACGGCCGCGGGCCGCGAAAGCCCATGCTTTTCGTTCAGCACATTGTAGTGGCTCAGAGAACTGTCGAACCATACATCCAGTATATCATCGACCCTCTGTAAATTAACGCCTCCGCAGGAAGGGCAGACAGCTTTCTTTCCGGCAAGAGCGAAGAGCTCCGCCGGGTTCATTTCGAACCAGACATCCGATCCCCTCTCGGCAACCTTCCGGGAAACCGCATGTATGACCTCGTAATCAAGTACCGGCTCAAGGCAATCGGGACAGTTGAAAACGGGAAGTGCCACCCCCCACGATCTCTGTCTTGAAAGACACCAGTCCGGGCGGACTTCCATCATATTCTTCATTCGCTCGTAACCCCATCCGGGATGCCACTTCACTTCATCAATCCGCTCAAGGACACGCTTTTTCAGGTCGTTCTGTGAAAGGTTGAGGAAGAACTGCCTTGTGGCTCTGAATATCAGGGGTTTCTTGCACCTCCAGCAGTGCGGGTAACTGTGCTTCACTTTCCTGTCGGCCAGGAGATGACCCGAACTCAACAGGTCGTCAACTATCTCGGAATTGGCTTTGAACACGTACATGCCCGTATACTTTCCGGCTTCCTCGGAAAAAGTTCCGTTTTCAGTCACCGGACTGAATATCTCAAGTCCGTATTTAAGGCCAACAATAAAATCTTCCGCGCCGTGTCCCGGTGCCGTATGAACGCATCCTGTACCATCTTCCATGGTAACGTGTTCGGCCACTATCATCGTTGAAGTTCTTTCGCTGAAAAGGGGATGCTTCATGAGAAGTCCTTCCAGCTCATTGCCCGTAAAAACCGGTTCGGGCAGCACATTTCCAGTGATTTCGGCATCCTTCATGAAAGCTTCCGCCCTTTTCTCTGCCACCAGGAACTGCCTATCTCCGGATTCAATTATCACGTATTTGGCAGACGGGTGCAGAGCAACCGCCAGATTCGCCGGAAGGGTCCAGGGTGTTGTTGTCCAGATGACCGTTTCCGTACCCTCCGGAACACCACGATTTTTCCATTCATCAGGGTTCTCCTGCTGAAATGCAACATATATTGAAGGGGAAGCATGGTCTGCGTATTCAACTTCAGCTTCGGCCAGTGCGGTGCCGCACTTCATGCACCAGTGTATGGGCCGGAGACCCTGGTACACGTAGCCGCCTTTAACGAGATCGCCAAAGGCTCTTATGATGCCGGATTCGTAATCTCTGCTCATCGTAAGATAAGGTTTGTCCCAGTCTCCGAATATGCCCAGTCTTTTGAATTCCTCCCGCTGAACGACAACGAATTCCGCAGCGTACTCGCGGCACTTCCTTCTTACCTCAGCTCTGGATAGATGTTTTCCAGCATCGGGCTGATCGCCCATTACTTTGTGTTCTATGGGCATACCGTGGCAGTCCCATCCGGGAACGTAGGGGGAATCGTAACCCATCATCGTATACGATTTGACTATGAAATCTTTCAGTATTTTATTAAGAGCGGTTCCCAGGTGAACATGTCCGTTGGCATAGGGAGGCCCGTCATGGAGAATGAACTCCGTGGATCCTTTTCTGGCCTGCCTTACTCTACCGTACAGGTCCTCCCTGTTCCACTTTTCAAGTGTTTCAGGCTCCTTCTTAATAAGATTGCCTTTCATGGAGAAGCTGGTTTCAGGCAATTGTATTGTATCCTTGTAGTTCATTGCTCCTCACCTCCCTGGGTGAATTTCAGGTTATACAGGTATGCAGCAGCGGCTGCCACTTCCCGAACCGGTGGTGGCTGAGCATTCATTGATTCCCAGCCGTGGCACCTGATCAGAAGTACGACTTTTGCTCCTCCGTGTCCTGCAATTTCTGCTTCGTCTATTCCTTCCGAAACAAGGACCTCTGTGCCAAGCAGTTCCAGCTCCGCAGGAGTGGCCAGCTTCCAGTCGGGAACTCTGCCCGCGACACCCAGGTCCCAGTCGCCCTCAGGTGCGATATACATACCCATGAGAGAAGGAAACCTGGTCCCCAGGTCATCCCTGTTCGGCCCCACAAGGGGACTGCTCCCGAAAAGCGAGATATGATCAGTGGCTACAACGTACCTGTTCGCAAAAGAAACACCTTCCATTGCAATAAGAAACAGGTGTTCGCCATCCATAAGAACGGAGCGAACCTTATCATGGTTCTCATGAGTATCAGCGCTCCGCCTGAATACTTCAACGTCATCCGGCAGGTTACATTTCCAGCTTTCGGGAATTATCGCGAACATAGATTACCTGTTTTCTCAGCGCACAAATAGACAATAAAACATCGAACAGCGATTATGCTAATATCCACAGATTAGAACAAGGGTAAAAAGAGTGCCCCCGCCGAAACGGGGGCGTAATAACCACTGAGTGCTTTAGCGCTACTCCTCGGTTTTCGGTTCCTCCGTGACTGCCTTGGGAGCCGCCTCTGGAGCGGCTTCGGGAGCAGGTTCTACTGGAGCTGCTGGTGCTGCAGGAGCTGCTGGTGCTACTGGAGCTACTGGTGCTGCAGGAGCTGCTTCCTGTTTTCCAACGGACGGAATATTGGCCGCTTCCTTAACGTCAGCTACCGATTTGGGTAGATCCCAGCCGCCCTCACCCTTGAAGAACAGTGAAACCATAACCTGGGCGATACCGGCAAGTACTACGAGCCATAGACCAAAGCCTGCGCTTACGCCATGAGATAACTTGAAAACATTTATGAGAGCAACAATGGCTGCTATAGCGGCAGGTATCCATACGCCCATCATAACCTTCTTCGCGATAGCTTCTGTCTTCTCACCGTTGAAGAAGGCAATAGCACCGCCTATCGCGAACAGGACAAGTGTGATCCATCCATCACTGTGAGTACCACTTACAGTAAACCCGAAAGCGCTGGCCCAGGGCAGGAATGTACCTATCATTCCTACAACCGCTATGATGAGTATGAACTTACGCTTCTTTTCCATTAGAATCTCCTTTCAAATAAGTTAAGTAAAGATGGGTAACCACACGAGTCTTGTCAATAATCGGAGACGTTCTATTCGTAGAGGAACGGATTGTGCAGATTAAAATCTATTTCTTCAGATCATCCAGCAATCTCTGGAGAATCGGCTGAGGTAAGGAACCTGTGGGCACGGTAAGCAGATCAACAGCCTTCGCGGCTGACTGGCTGTTTCCGGTAAGTTTCCAGTGGCAATAGTATGCTTCCCCCTTAAGGTAAGTATCTGGAGCCTCGTTCACCATCTCCAGTATCTCATAGGAAAGACCCGGATCGGTTTCAGCCTGGATGGCCAAAAGATATAACCTGCATTGGAAAACATGTTTCTCTCGACCCTCCCTTTCCTCTATGAGAGTAAGTGCTTTCTTCAGGAATTCCTCTGCTTCCTGCTTACTGCCGCTCATGAAGAGAATCCTGCCCCTGTAAGCCAGCTGGCTTGAGTATAGAAGCATGTCGTCAGCCTTCAGTGAATACTTCATTGCCCTTTCAATGCTTGTGATCGAGTCCGGTATTTCATTCAGTTTGAACTGAATATCAGCTATTGTTGCCCAACCGTCGGAGAGATTTCGGATATCCTGCAGGGATTCGGCATGCTCGATCTGGGTCTGTAGACAATCAAGAGCAGATTCATAATCCCCGCGGAGGGAGAAAATGTACCCCATTCTTGCATAACCTGACATCAGCCCGGTTCTGAAACCGATTGCGGATGCTGTATCGATGAGTTCCGTTGAGTATTTCAGTGCTGACCTGAGATCCTTCATCGCAATTGATGCATGAGCCAGGTTCCCAAGGGCAGCACATTTCGCCCTGAGATTGCCAGTCTTTTCCGATAGGCTTACGCACTTTCTGAAACATTCCATCGCGGCATTCCATTCACTACGACGCAGGTGAACGATGCCCAGCTTGCTTGTGGCAGTACTGAGGGCAGCCCAGTTCGCGGTTTTTTCCGCCGCGTTCCTGAGTTTATCATGAACTTCAACAGCAGCATCATAATCCCTGTTGTAAATATGAATCCTCATAAGATTATCATATCCCGCGATAATGTTCCTGATAATGCCCGATTTCTCCGCAAGCTTCACCTGTTCCTCGGTGTATTTCTTCATCTTCTTGAAGTCACCTGTCTGCCTGTAAGTTATTGCGGACCAGTACAGGGAAGCGCATATTAACCTGGTATCTTTCGATTTCCTGGCCAGTTCGAGTGATCTTTCAACAAGGTTCAAAGCTTCAGCGGTTCTTCCCGCAGAACGCACAATGAGGCCCAGATTCATTACGGCAACAGTCTGATTTTCGATATCGTCACAGTCCTCGAAAACCTTCAGGCAGTTCCGGAGTATCTCTTCCGATTCTTTAAGCTTCCCGGATGAGCCCAGCTGTATTCCAAGTCTGAGCATCACCAGTGCCTCGAGATGAGTATCAATGGATTGAAGATTGCGTATCCGATCAAGGGTTCCTGATAGTAACGCTGTTCCCTCGTTCAGAAGCCCTTCATTCTTGTACACATCGGACAATTGCAGCTCTGCACGGGTCTTTTCCGGCTCATCAAGCATCGGGATCAGCTTCCTGTACAGTCTTGACGCACTCCTGTTTTCGAAATTGTCTGCGTACGCAGCTGCTGCCCGTCCCATGAAAAATGCCGCCTTTTCATTCTCTCCTCCGAACAGGTAATGGTCGGATATCTTCTCCATTCTGGAAGGCGAAGGATACAACTCAGATTCCTTCTCAAGTATGCGGCCTGCTCTCAGATGAAGTTCCCTGAGTTCCTCAGCTGGCGACAGCTCGCTTATCCAGTCACGGAACAGAATATGCGAGAAGGAACCCGAGTATTCATCAAGGGTAAAAATGCGTTTTGCCGCCCCTGTCACTAAATCGGAATCCACCGATTCCGTTTCAAGCATTGCAGCTATATCGGATATTCTAAAGCTGCTGCCCAGGACTGATGCAGCCATGGCTGCCTCTCTGACTGAATCGGGCATGAACAGCATGCGGGAGATGAACATATCCCTGATTGAAACAGGTATTGAAGCGGCGGGAGTTTTCAGCAGCAGTTCTCTGCCATTTCTTTCAATCGAACCGGTTTCACTCAGATAATCGACTGTCTGTTCAAGGAACAGGGGAACTCCCCCGGCCCTGTCCCAGAGAAATTCAACAAGATCTTCATTCGGTGATCCGGCTCCGAGTTCTTCAACGAAGGATTTTATACTGCGTTCAGGCAATCCATCAAGAAATATGGTATCGGTTTTAACGTAGGAAGCAATGTCCGGAAAATCAGGACTGATACCGTTTTTGTCAGGTCTTCCGGTTACTATGA
>JAUVLV010000006.1 GCA_030600545.1 Candidatus Aegiribacteria sp.
ACACAGCGAGATGCCTTCATACAGCTATGGAAGTTTTGTAGGTGACTATTATTACGCCTGTATTACAGGCGCTGACGATTTCCCTGAAATCGCTGTAGGAAGACTCACGGGTGACTCGGCACAGATAGTTCACCAGGTAGATAAGATCATCGGAGGCTACATGAACTACGACTTCGATGGCAGGTATACAACCGATGTTACTCCCAGCGAAACCATCCTTGCCGCCCACCAGGAGCTGTATCCAGATAAGTATACCCTGTGCTGCAACCAGATCGCGGCGTACCCGTACAGCCTCATCGATATGACCTTCAACAAGGTTTATCCCTATGAAGGCGGAACGGCCGCAATGGTATCGGAAGGTATAAACAACGATATGGGTACAGTTACCTACAGAGGGCACGGGAACACAACCTCCTGGACATGGTCTCCCGGCTGGAACGCCACTAACATCAACGATCTGACGAACACTTTCATGCCCTTCGTTTTCAACATCGCATGTCTCTGCGGTTCGTATACCGGTTCGGGAACGTGCCTTGCTGAAGCATGGCAGTGGGCCGATCACGGTTCCAGCGGGAACCTTGCCGCTACCGATCCTTCCTTTACCAACACAAACCATACTTATATAAAGGAGATTTACAAGGCAATCTACGACACCGGATCCTTCCGCGTCGGCGAGGGAATAAACATCTCTACCGTCATTATAATTAACGATTTTGGCCCCTACGGCATCGCCAACGCGAGAATGTACGTATGGTTCGGAGACCCGGCAATCGATACCTGGACATTCGATACCATTACTGAGCCCGGTGTGCTTGAGATATCACCTCCCGCAAGCATTCCTCCGGGGAACTCGGATGTCACCGTTACCGTTACAGATGATGGTTCCCCTGTGGAGGGTGTCAATGTTACCCTTACCGACGGCGTTGATAATTACGGTACCGGTATGACCTTTTACGAAGAAGGTACAACCGATTTTTCGGGAGAGGTCGCTATTAACATCATTGCTCCGTCAAGCGGAACCGTACATATCGGAGCTTTCCTTCATGACTACAGATACGACATCACGGAAGTAGTAATCGGTACTGGTTTTGCCGGGTCAGATGGGTCATCATCCGTCCTTTCACTTGACAGGCCTTACCCTAACCCGATAGTTGCGAACGCGTCTCTTGGATTCAGTATTCCGACCGCCGGAAGAGTTAAACTCGCGGTATACGATGTATCGGGACGAATGGTTGAAACTATCCTTGACGGCGCTGTTGAATCGGGAATCCATAATGTACAGTGGGCTCCGGGGGCTGAAATAGCCAGTGGCGTCTACTTCATCAGGCTTTCAACCGAGAACGGAACCCTCACCCGGCAGGCTATGGTCATAAGATAGCAGGCTGACTGCGAAATTTCGAACCGAAGGCGGGCTTTCAGGGCCCGCCTTTTATTCATTATACCATCCGATTTCCATTTACTGCTGGAGGTTTTCAGCTGCCTGTTGAGGGCGTATACTAACGTGTTGATACAATAAGTCCAGTTACCGTGGAGGGGCAATTTGACTGAAGATAAAAATTTCACCAGTGATATCCTGTGGCGGATACTGGATGTTACCCGTCAGCTCAGTACCCCGATTGAGCTGGACGATATGCTTGTTCTGGTTGTTGACGTTGCCCGTGATGTTTTGAGAGCAGAAAGGGGAACAGTATTCCTTTACGATAAGGAAAACCATGAGCTTTTCGCGGAAGTCGGAACGGGGCTGGAGATTGAGGAGATAAGGTTCCCTGCAGATCAGGGAATAGCGGGTATCTGCGCCCGTACATCCAGTATTGTTAACGTTCCTGACGCTTATTCCCACGAAGGATTCAACCCGGAAATCGACAAAAAGATGGGGTATCGGACCCGATGCATACTGTCGGTGCCGCTTGTGGGGCTGGACGACTCCCTTGTAGGTGTCCTCCAGCTTATCAACAAAACAGAGGGACCCTTCAACAGTGAGGACGAGAGGGTGGCGGAGGTTCTGGCCTCCCAGTGCGCCGTTGCACTGCAGAGAGCCAGGCTGCTGCGGGAATACATTATCAAGCAGAAGATCGAACATGACCTGACTCTTGCCAGGGAGATCCAGAGGGAACTGCTGCCAGACAGCATGCCCGAAATAGAGGGATACGATCTGGCAGGCTGGAACGAACCCGCTGACCAGACCGGTGGCGATATCTTCGATGCTATCAGTTTTGACCATGGAAAGGTTTTGCTTCTTCTTGCCGACGCGTCCGGGCACGGGCTAGGTCCTGCCCTTTCTGTAACCCAGTTTCTGGCAATGGTAAGGATAGCTTTCCGTCTTCAGAGTAACCTTTTCGACCTCCATAGCCATACGAATAATCAGCTTGTGGAAGACCTTACGGCGGAACGATTCATTACAGCCTTTATCGGCCTGCTGGAGGCTGAGTATAACACCATCATCTACCATGCCTGCGGCCAGGCACCATTGCTGCATTACCACAACTTGACCGGGGAAGTGGATGTTCTCGCTGCCTCGGCACTACCCTTAGGTATAATGCCGGATATTCCCCTTGAGGCCCCGGATCCCATTCGTATGAAGAAAGGGGATATATTTGCTCTTATCTCCGATGGTATCTTTGAACAGGTAGATAATGCAGGAGAGCAGTTCGGCGTGGAAAGAACCATTAATTTGATTCGCGAAAACAGTATGCTTCGCATGAATGAAGTCGTTAAAAAAATATACTCAGCGGTTGTCCTGCACGCGGGCAAAGCCGTTCAAGACGATGATATGACCATCGTTCTCGTAAAGCGGGACACGAATTGAATTTATTGAGGGCTTGACCCGGATACTAATATTTCCGATGTTTGCTCTGTCGTTTGCTGCGCAACTTATTACGCAGCCCGAAGTGACGCCAGTCACCGGACCGGAAACGATTTACAGATATTCTAAGGTATGCTCCTTCCGGTCGGGTGAAAATAGCGTTTAACCCGGTTCAGGAAGGAGTTACTGATTTGCGAGACTATGAAACCGTAATACTCTGGAGTGCCAGCATCCCCGAGGGTGATATCGAAAAGGAACACGATCGTGTTGTCAAGATCATCAAGGATGATGGAGGTACGTACAATGGCTCTGACAAATGGAGTCGACGAATTCTGGCCTATCCCATAAAGAAACAGACCGAGGGGATCTACCATTTTCTTAAATGGACCGGCGGCAGCGATACTACAGGTGCAATAAGTAAGCATCTGAAGATCCATGACAGCTGCCTCAGGTATCTTACCCTTAGAACTGACCTCAAAGAACCTGCTCCCCTGGATTCACTTGATGATAATGAAGCAGAGGACATGGAGAGCGAGGATAATTAATGGAACTGAGAATGCCCAGTATCAATAAGGTTATAATTTCCGGAAATCTTGTACGTGACCCCGATACAAGAATACTGGAGAACGGAACACATCTTGCCAAAATGTCCATTGCGAATAACCAGCGATACCGCGACAGGAGTGGAGAATGGCAGGAAAAAACATGCTACGTCAATATAGTCGCATGGAGAAAAACTGCAGAACTGGTAAGCGAATTCTGCAGAAAGGGTTCCCCTGTACTGGTTGAGGGGGAACTGAATTACAATTCCTGGGAAGACAGGGATGGCAATAAAAGAAGCAGGCTGGAAGTGAATGCAAGGAGAATACAGTTTCTCGAGAAGAAGGGTCAGAATTCTTCCTATAGAGACGATTCTACTGGACAATCCAGCAGTGATTTCAGTGATAACGAACACAATTCCGCGCCTGATTCAATGGCGCCGGATGACGATATCCCGTTCTAATCAGTATGACTGTCCCCCATGAAACACCTGAACTGAATTACATTGTCCTTACCGGACGGATTATGAGAAAAGGTGACCTTAAATCTTCCAGTTACGGAATTTTTGTAATCAGGTTCGATTTGGAAAACTACGTTTCGTACGATGATTCAAGCTCAGGAGAAGATAAGAAAACCTACATCATCTGTGTTGAGGCCTGGGGAAACCTCGCGGAAAGAATTGACCGAAGCATTTCGAATGGAATGTTCGTATTGGTCGAGGGCAGTCTCGTTAGCAGATCCTACGAAGATAGATCAAAAGGATTACACCATAGAATGATCGTAAAGGCATCCGACGTAACAGCGTTAGAAACCGGATCATAAAGACCGTCAGGAGGAATCGATTAAGTGGCAAAGAAAAGAATGAAAAAGAAGAGCAGCAAGTTCGGACGTAAAAAGAAATGCCGTTTCTGTGCAAATCCGAATCTGGAAATATCGTACAAGAGTGAAAGGATGCTGCAGAGGTACGTTTCGGACAGGGGAAAAATTGTAGCAAGGCGGGTTACGGGCAACTGTGCAAAACACCAGAGAATGGTTGCAAACTCCATCAAGGTTGCGCGGTTCCTTGCCCTTGTTCCCTACGTTAGAGAACACTACAGATAAACCTGCAGCATACCTGAGATGCAAAAGACGTCGGGAGGAGCAGGAAACGGATTCTTCGGTATCATCGCCGTTGGGATCATTCTTGTTCTCATGGGGGTTCCATTCGTTGGAATGACCGTAATGTCAGTCATGATGGTAGACCGGGAGTCAAAATTCGGTCTGCCTATGGCGCTTGCAACTCTCTTTGTAGTTTTTCTAATTTCCGACTTCACAGGCGCTCTTATCGCGGCAACCGGGTCAGGAATTATCGTTGCCCTTATAAGGTCCGGCAGAAGCTTCAGGTTCTCCCTGACAGCAGCTGCGGCAGCTACGGCACTGGCCTGTATTTTCGGTACACTGCTGCTTCTTCAGCAGTCCCTGTTATCCTTCGAAAATGTTCAGGCTCTCATGCAGCTCTATAATTCAGCGGGAATGAGTTCATCCGAAATATTTTTCGTAATGGACATGTTGATTTATTTACTGCCGGCCCTTCTTGCGTTGTGGGCTGTGGCCGGTGTTATCACTTCCGCAGTGGCTGCCAGGCTTATATGCAGAAGGAGAGGGATATGGCCGGCTCTGCCCGGAGAAGATTCCCTCCGTCTCGGACTGCTTCCCGCCTGGATACTGATAGCGTCCCTGGCATTGAATATTACCTGCAGCAGTTTTTCCCCATACCTTCAGCAGGCTGCTGTGAATATATCGATATTCATGATTCTACCCTACTCCGCTGTAGGATTGGCTGTATGCAGAAAATTTCTGTTTTTGTATCCCCAGAGCTTTCTTCTGGCAGTACTTTTGGGAATAATCTTTCCCCCGATTGCCGTTGGATTGCTCATGATTACCGGTATACTTGATACGTGGTTTGATTTCAGAACACGTCTCGAAAGTATAAATGAAAGGAAAAGCTCATAATGAAAGTACTACTTATCAAAAGTGTGGAAGACCTCGGCCTTGGGGGTGATGTTGTTGATGTAGCCGATGGATATGCAAGGAATTACCTGTTTCCCAGGAATTTTGCGATTAAAGCAACTCCCGCAGCTGTCAAATCAACCGAAATCTACAGGACAAAAGCCCTGAAAGAACAGGCAAGAATAAACGAGGAATCTCAGCAATTCGCGAAGAAGCTCAAGGATTTTGTTGTAGAGATTACAGCAGCAGCGGATGACACCGGGCATCTTTACGGAAGTGTCAACGAAAGGAACATTTGCGAGTCTATCAATGAATCAGGTTTCGATATAGATGTTGAGCAGGTGCTACTCAGCGAACACCTTAAATCAACAGGAGAGTATCCTGTTCCCATCAAGATCTACGGAGACATCCGTGCAGACATACTGGTCAGGATCCTCCCCGAAGAGGAAGAATAACCACTTTGCGGATTCTTGCCGTAGAAACATCCTGCGATGATACAGCGGTTGCGCTGCTTGATGGATGCAGAGCAATCGCTGAACGCATTTACCGCCAGGAAATACACTCAAAACACGGAGGTATTGTTCCTGAACTGGCTTCACGTAAGCATATGCAAATTCTCCCGGGTCTTGTCGAAGAAGTTCTTCGTGCCGGGGGAGTGAAAAGTTTTGAAGAAATCGATGCCTTTGCCGCAACAACGGGTCCGGGGCTGACGGGATCTTTGCTTGTGGGCCTTGCCTGGACCAAGGCGGCAGCATGGGCTTCCGGCAAACCCTTCCTGGGGATAAATCACCTGGCGGCACATTTGTATATTCATTATGGAGGAAAGAGACAGGTGGTATTTCCCGCTGCAGCCCTTCTCGTTTCCGGCGGTCATACCAGCCTTTTCAGAATGAACTCGTGGGAAGATATTCTTCTTCTTGGTTCAACAAGAGATGACGCTGCGGGAGAAGCTTTTGACAAAACAGCAAAGCTTGCGGGACTGGGCTATCCGGGTGGTGCCGCTCTTGATCTTGCCGCTGACAGGGGTGACCCCGAGAAGGTTTCCCTTCCATCCCCAATAGCTGATCCGTCGATACCGGAATTCAGCTTCAGTGGTCTTAAAACAGCGGCTAAATTGCTCTGGGAGAAGGGAACAGATCGGAACGACCTTGCGGCTTCGTTCAGGAAAACCGTTGCTAATCTACTGGTATCGAAACTGATGTACCAGTGTGAAAAGCACAAAATGAAAAGTGTAATCGCAGCCGGTGGTGTTACGGCCAACAGCCTTCTCAGGCAGATTCTTAGGGAAGAATGTTCCGAAAAAAACCTGAACCTGTTTCTTCCGGACAGGGAACATGCAACAGATAATGCTCTTATGGTAGGACGTGCCGCGGCAGCCATTCTTGAGAAAGATCCTGTGGCGTCTTCTCCGCTTTCATGCAATGCTTTCGCGAGATGGTCGGGGAAAACTCTTTCTCCCATCGGCTGCTACTGACCTCAGGAGATTAGTACTATATAATATACAATTGACAAAGATATTATTCTTCTGGAGAATATTCTATGACAGCTGATTTTAATACCTACGGTGTTGACATTGTCAGTATTCAGCGGGTTGAAAAAGCTCTTAAAAGAAGCGGAAAGGCTTTTCTGCAAAGGATATTCAATGGCAAAGAACTGGACATGCAGGAGGATATCGGTTTTCTTGCAACAAGATTTGCAGCAAAAGAGGCTTTTTTCAAGGCTCTTGGAACAGGGGTTTCAGAGGGAGTACGATGGCATGATTTCCTGCTTCCCCCCGAAGATAATACCTGTCCGAGTCCTGTTATCAGCGGAAAATCCAGGGAATTGCTCAGAGGCAGCAAAGTTCTTGTAAGCGTCTCCCGGACAGAAACCACCGCTGTAGCAATTGTTTTACTTGAAGAACAGGGGGAAGTGAATGAAATACTGGGTAATACCTGAGGAAATGGCTCAATACGACATGAGGGCAATTGAGAGTGGAACTCCCGGAGACGTTCTGATGGAAAAAGCCGGAACTCTGGCAGCGGAGAGAGCCATGAAAATGATTTCTCCCGATCAAGGACCGGTTATTGTATTTGCGGGGTCGGGAAATAACGGCGGAGATGGTCTTGTTTTAGCAAGAAAACTCCGTGAAAAATCGTACTATGCTCACGTGGTCCTTGTAAGTGCTCCTGGAAAAAGTCTTTCACACAACTGCCAGACAAACCTGAATCGATTCGTGCAGGATGGAGGCATTGTTATTCCTCTGGACGAGATGAACAGATTGCCTTATTCCCCCTCCCTTATAGTCGATGCCCTTCTGGGAACTGGTTTCAGAGGAAAGATCGAGGGAGTATTCGCCGAGTGTCTTGATAAAGCAAGTAATTATAGCTGCAAAGTACTTGCTGTAGACACCCCTTCCGGTATCAACGGAAGAACGGGAGAAACCGATCCCCATACAGTACCAGCAGATGTAACCGTAACATTTGCCGCTCCGAAGGCTGGGCTTCTGTTTCCTCCAGGGTGCGGTTATTCAGGAAATATTTTCACAGCTGATATCGGTATTGAAGTAACTAAGATGAAAAATCGCATGATCCCCGGGCTGAGTGATATTTACGCACTGCTTCCCGAAAGACCTGTTGACGGAAATAAGGGAACGTTCGGAAAGTTGCTGCTGGTTAGTGGCTCTGAGACAATGCCGGGTGCTCCCCAGCTGATGTCACTAGGAGCCCTTCGCTCGGGAGCAGGTCTGGTTACCCTTTCCGTCCCTCTTTCCGCCCATCAGCTCATAGCAGGACGCATTCCCGAAGTGCTTTCATCGTACTTCCTTCCGGGGGATGCCACGGGAATCCCTGACACTGATAATTTCCAGGCGGCAGCCGCAGGGCCAGGAATGGGAAACAATCCGGCAACTAAAAAGGTCATAAATCATATACTCAGCCACTGGGACATTCCGCTTGTTCTGGATGCGGATGCCCTTAACGTACTTGATAATCCTGTCGCGAATCTGAAAAGGTATCGGGGAAAGCTACTGATCACCCCTCATCCCGGCGAAATGTCAAGACTTATGAAATGCGATCCATCAAATATCGCCAGCAGGTCCTCAGCGGCTGGTAAGCTGGCCGACGCAGCTGGAATAACAATTGTGCTCAAAGGCAGGCCAACGATGATATTCCATCCAGATAAAGGCTCCTGCACCATCGCCGCGGGTAACAACGGGCTTGCAACCGGGGGAAGTGGTGATATACTGACGGGAATTATTTCGTCCCTCGTGGCTCAGGGAATGGAACCCTTCAATGCAGGTATGCTCGGTGTTTACGTACACGGCCTCGCAGCTGATATAGCTATAGAGAATTCTTCCAAAAGATCCCTGATTCCATCGGATATTGCTTCCTGTCTTGGCCTGGCATTTAATGCAATAGAAAACGGAAAGAACAGTGACCTTCTGACCTCTGGAGGCAAGTGGAACAGTGAGTACATTGATTAGCCGGAAAAAAGCCCTTGAATTACTTGAAGAGAATCTCAGCAACAGGAACCTCATACGTCACTGCCTGGCGTCCGAAGCCGTTATGCGCAGGCTTGCGGAGGACAGGGGAGAGGATCAGGATATCTGGGGTACTACCGGTCTTCTGCATGACCTTGACTACGAAAAAACCGCTGATAACCCCGCTAAACACGGTCTTGTTACCGCTGAAATGCTTGAGGGGCAGCTCCCGGAAGAATCGATAAATGCTATAAAAGCACATAATTATGAGAATAACGGTATCGAGAGAGTTTCTAATCTGGATTATCTTCTCGCCGCAGGAGAGTCAATAACCGGTCTGATAGTTGCAGTTGCCCTGGTTTACCCCGGGAAGAAACTTCAGCCTGTAAAATTGAAATCAGTTACAAAGAGAATGAAAATGGCCGCCTTCGCCCGATCGGTTCCCAGAGAAACCATCAAAGATTGCTCCAGGGCCGGATACGAACTGAACGAATTTATTCGCCTTTCCCTTGAAGCAATGAAGGGGATAGCTTCGGAAATAGGCCTTTAACGACAAACGTCCTGTAACTGCTGTTTGAATTCCTCTAATTTCATCTGTTCCATATCAACATCCCAGTAAATGTAACTGCACCATATCAGCGTTACAACAGTAATAGTGTACATATTCTTGTCAAGTCACATCGTCTTGACAGTTAAATAGCTTAATTAATATGATATTGCTTAGTAGGTACATTATGCAAGCATCGAGATATGTTGCAGTTACATAATCATTGTTCTCCGATAGAGCAGAAAGGAAATAATTGCCTGAAAAATCAAAGGATCTCACAGAACATCGTATTATCTCAAGCATCTTAATCGTTCGGGATACGAAAGTTATTCTTGATTCTGATCTTGCTAAACTGTATGGAGTTGAAACTCGCCGTTTAAATGAGCAAGTTCGGCGTAATCTTTCCAAATTCCCAGATGACTTTATCTTTCAATTGTCCAAAGAGGAATTCGAAATCTTGAAGTCGCAAATTGCGACATCAAGTTCCAGCTGGGGTGGACGCAGAAAACCACCAATTGTCTTTACTGAGTATGGCGCATTACAGGCTGCAAATTTGCTGAGCTCAGAACAGGCAAACAGAATGAGCGTTTTCATTATACGAGCATTTATCAAACTGCGCGAAATGGCATTCACAAACGAAATACTATCCCGGAAATTCGAGCAATTGGAAAAACAAGTCACTGAACATGATGAAATCTTGATAAAATTAGTTCAAGAAATTAGAAAACTGATAGATCCACCCAAGACTTCAGCAAAGAAAGCGATAGGTTTTAGAAGTCCCGATAAGAAGTAATAATATGCGGAGAACAAATGCATGAACCAGTCACAAATGCAAAGCTATGACCCAGAGTAATATCTGTGCTGGTTATGCAGAGCGTTAGAGAGTGAAAATAGCTTACACCGATAACGAAGTGGAAGAAAGGAAATAATGAAACAGGAAATTCTTAATCTAAGTATTTCTTTCTCCCTTCTGTTTTTCTCAATATGCAATACCTTTGCTGAACCAATCCCTGAAGTATCTGTAACGGGTTCTTCTGCTCCAGAAGCTCATGAAATCTTCTCTATTGAAACATCTGAGGATCTTGAATCAATTCTAACTGACGGCTACCCTTTGCCATGGGTTGCTGAAATCCTTGAAGACGAAACTATTCCAGAGAAAGACAGATATTGGCTTGACTGTCGGATAAGAGCAATCATTGCCCAGGATTTGCATACTTTCTTCAACAGAGAGGGAGAACCGGTTCAAGTAGATGCTGATTGGATAAGGTATGGTGAGGATTACTGGCAGGAACACTTCATCGTCAATCCGCCAGGAGAGTTTCCTATGGGAGAGTATAACCAGATTTCACTTACATTTGACACAGAGCCAGATCCAGTAACTGGATTATGGGGAGAGAATGGGTTTGCTTACAATCGATTTGGAGAGAAAACTGGTGAGTTTGCTCTTTGCAACACATCCTTACAGCTCTCAAGAGATGGTTCTATTGGCTTAGTGCTTGCTAGAGGTTCACAGAGAGTAACTGAATATGGTCCAGTTTATCTCTATTTTGTCCATAGCGATGGAACTTTTTACAAAAATCCTGAAGAACTCTGGATTTACGACTATTCTCTTAGCAAAAGTGGTGAATTCGCTTTACTAGTTCAAAGAAAAGAAAATGAGCCAGACTCGATTGAAATGTTTGACAGAAGAGGGAATCTGATTTGGGAGCAGGAAGTAACGGCAACAATGTATCAGCGAATATCAATCTCACCAAACAACGAATTGTGCTTGATTCCATCAAGTCAGCGAAATCCAATCAATCACTATATCCAAGTTCTTAATACCGCTGATGGTAGTGAACTGGAGGTATACAATGAATATCCGATTTTCTCTCCTGATGGAGAAATAGTATGCATTGGATCAACAGTATGTGTATCCTCCGACAATCTTACTGAAATATGTTCTATCGGAAATCCAGATGAGAGTTTGTCTACTTATGACTTAAGCATTGATAACAACGCAAATCTTTTTGCTGGAATACTACATCCACCAGAAGCCTTGATTTCAGAAGAAACAAAACTAGCAGTATGGTCTCAAAATGGCTTGATAATACTGGAGCAACCTTTCGTTCGGAACGAGAATATCGTTCTTTCTCCAAACGGAGCATTCGCTATGGTCTTCTCAGAATACAGCAATACCTCTTCAACTTCATGCACGATTTGGAGGATTGATTTTTGAAGGTGCTAAATAGCGTACCAGCCCGCTGCGCGCGCCCACATCTAAAAGTAAATTTAAGTTACTTGAAAGATTTGAATTATGAGAATTAATCTCTAACAACCAAATTCAACAGAACTGCGGCTATGTTCTCCCAAAGTTATGTTATTGCAGTCAGCTGATTTGGAGCGTTATGGCTAAAAAAGGAGGACAGTGATGCTAGTATTTGTTTCATTGGTTATTTCTCTGGTCTCTGCAACGAGTGTTTCAATAACAGAACCGATTGATGGGGAAACCTACGATGGCGACTGGCTGACCGTTCGTGCAATTGTGGAGAATGAGAACGAAACTCCAGACTCAGTTCATTACAGTCTAAACGGCCTATCCGTTATTCAGATCCCCAGGCTGGACACTGATTGGCCAACTTACATGCAGAATTACCAGAGGCATGGATACTCCGAATCACCGGCACCACATACATCAGATATTCTGTGGACTGCTCCGGTCTGCGGAGATTATCATGAATTCCCAACTCCTGCGGTTGTGGATGGGACGGTATACTATCCACAGGACGGTGTTGGAGCGGGAGATACTCTCTTTGCTCTCGATTCAGCAACAGGTTCGATAAAGTGGTCCTACCCGGTGGGATATACTGATGACACGGTTACACTCAAGAACGGTCTGCTTTATTCTGCATCGGATTCTCTTTTCTGCCTGGATGCAGGGACCGGAGCAAGGGTATGGGCATGGGGAGATGAAGCTGATTTCCACCAGACCGGCAGCCCTATCGTGACCAATGGTGTTGTGTATTTTGCCACTAGCCATGATTATGACACTTCAAGAGTATATGCAGCAGACGCAGCATCGGGTCTGATCATCTGGGAGACCGGGTTCTCAGGTGCGCTTGAGACCAGTCTTGCATATTTCGATAATACCATATACATAGCTCTGTTTACAGATTTTATGGATTACGACGATCATGAGTCTTTGTTCGCTCTTGATGCCTCGTCCGGTTCCATTCTATGGTCTAACGACCATACCGATGGAGGATACTGGGACTCGTCTCCGAACATCTATGAAGGGATGCTGTACATCGATGGATGGGATGGTTGCCTGCACGCTTTCGATGCAGAGAATGGTGTTCTCGCATGGGAAACAGTATTACATCCCGCCTCCTATCTATTCGGTGTCGAACCAACACCCGCGATACATGATGATCTACTGTTTATCGGTTGCTGTTTCTACGGATGCGGAACGCCTTTCGGTTATGTAGGAGCTCACTCCACGACAACTGGTTCGGAAGTATGGAGTATTGTTGATAGGATAGAGCTCCATGGCTCGTTCGGCCTGGCAGAAGATCTCGCATTCATAGGATCATTCACAAAAGACAGTATATTCGCATTCGATCAGTCAACCGGTGAGATCGAATGGGTTTATGGATTCCAGGGAACCAGGTATGATGGTTGTCAATCAAGCCCTTCCATAACAGATGGTGTCATGTATATCGCTGCAACTGACGGTAATCTTTACGCATTCGGCACAGGTCTCAAATTCACCTACCTTGATGATCTTTTCGCTGGAGTAGGAGCCAATGAATTGATAGCAACTTCCTTTTATGAAGGAGTTGCTATGGCAGTTGATACGATCAACTTCACCGTGACTGGTACTGGAATCGAACTTGATCCATTTCGCATGCTTCAGATCAGCGTAAGCCCTAATCCTTTCCATTCAACCGCAAGCATCTCGTTCGAGCTTGCAGAGCCTGGATGGACGATGGTGTCCGTGTACGACCTCTCGGGTAGGACCGTCAGAACACTAGAGAATTCAGAACTCGGAGCCGGTCAGCACTCAGTAGCCTGGGATGGAACAGGTGAAAACGGTGAGATTCTTGCAACAGGTGTCTATATCTGCAGAATACAATCCGGAGGATTTTCTAAAACCACAGGTCTGTGTCTGTTGAGATAGGAACCATAACCAGAGGCTGCAGTGGAATACTACTCGCTGAATCCAATTCCTTGTAGGACTATCCACTGAGCCTATTGTTTGGTACAAGACATATGAATGGAAACAAACGACGGTACACCGTTCGCCAAGCTACGGAAGCAGATTTACCCGTCCTTGCGGACATCAAGTCACCAATGGCCATCCACAAAGACCGCCTTCTGGATGCGGACAGCGAGAAAATGCTCTACATGATTATTGAGGAATTCGGTACTGTTATTGGATTCGGACTTCTCGTTTTCAAGCGTCCACCCACTTGGCCTGACGCTAACGACAGCTCCCATCTCCCGGCGATGGTCGACTTGCTTGTCAGCCCGGACCGTCGGAGTCGTGGTGCGGGATCATTCCTCATCAGTTGGATGGAGGAAACCATACGCTCCAGAGGAGGTAACCATTTGTACATGTGCGTGGACCCGGTCGATAATCCAAGAGCCCATCAACTCTACCTGCGTCTGGGATACTCAACTCTCCAGACACAGCCATACAGGTCACATTGGAAGTTCGCGGATTCTGACGGAAACGTGCACGAAGGAAACGTATGGAACATTGATATGGTGAAGGATCTAAGTCAGAAAACACGGGGGTCACCCAACACTTATGAGGCCACCCTCTGTCAAGGGGCAAAGTTCGTCACTGACAGCATGTGCTAACTGTTTTCATTTATCGTCTTGTATTCAGTCTTCGCGTTCTGTCTTAGTTTCAATATCAGGTTCTGCGCCAAACACTTATCGAGGATCTGCGGCTCATCCTTGATGAACCGGGAAGGATTCTTCCTTCTCGTCCTAGAAACACATACGTTCCCTCATGCCGTCCCATTCACAACGTCGGGCTGAATGCCGTAGCATTCACCAGTTAGCTCCGGGTTCGGGGGAGGAGCAGAACACTTCATCGAATACTTATCATTTCTGCGGGAGCGAAGCGACCATCCAATCAAAGCGTATGTTTACCTGGAATGCGCTGAGGTACCTTCATCCTGGTCAAGGCCAGATTCTCTCGAAGTTTCTCTTCGAGGGTACTCATCCAGCTTCTTCCTTTCGGTCACAGTTAGCTGTTCGGCTTGGCCGCTCCCTCCCTTATACTCTGAGGAATTTTTTCATATCGAATGCCTTCTCGCGCTTTAGCATATAGTAGACCGTTCTTCCAAGCTTGTGGGCAAGGATGAAAAGAGACTTGGCTTTGCCATGTTTTCTCTCCAGCCGCTTCTTGTACTTCATCCCTTCCGAATTTCCACGCAGGAACAGTACAGCAGCTTCGGAGAACGTCCACTTCAGATGAACATTCCCGATCTTGCTTCCGGAAGTTCCATATCGTTTTCCGGCGGATTCTCTGGCACATTTCACCAGCCTGCTGTATGAAGCAAAGTTCTGCACCCTCGGGAAGCGGTTAATGTCTCCTATCTCGTAGAGAATCGTCAGAGACAAGATTTTCCCGATTCCATAAATGGTTCGGAGCAGGTGAAGTGACTGTGGATCATGGTTCTTTGCATTGCTCAGAACATGCTTTTTCATGGCTCTGATCTGAACTGCAAATTGGTCTATCATATCCATATTGGTCTTCATACTCATGTATACATTCGGATCGGTGAAGTGACTCAGAACCTCTTCACGGCGACATTTGTGAGTGATATTGGAAGTGCCGAAGAGAGGCTGATTGTACTGGCTGTTCGTGTTCTGAACATGGGTGATAAGATCAGCCCTCTTCCGAACCAGGTAATTTCTTCTTCTCAGAAGATCTCTCGTTGCCCTCATCTTCGCAGGATAGACATAGGCCATGGGGAACATTCCGCCTTTGAGCATGACAGCTATCTTTCCCGAATCTATCCTGTCGTTCTTGGCTTTTCCGCCATGGATGGCTTTCATGTACAAGGCATGACCAAGAGTGAAAGGTATTCCTTCCTCTGCACATAGATCCGCCACCCAGTACCAGGTGAAGATGCATTCCACTCCGATGACTATATCCGGTCTGTATGGTTCGATAGCTTTGAGAAGGGATTCCGGATCAGCTTTCATGTTCCGGTGAAGAACGATTTCACCATCTGAACTGATGATGCAGAGATACATCACCCTGGCGTGTAGGTCGATGCCGCAGTAATATTGGTGTGTGGTAGTATAGAATCTCATTGGGTCTCCTCCTTGTTAGGGAAAAAGTTATCACCCTCAGCATACCAGAATGGCATGCCGAGGGGGAGGCCTCAATGAGTATCAGAGGAATCTGGTTCACTCCTGATCATTGTGAAACATATACTCAATTAGGAGGTGCTTCAGGGATTCCTGACAGGAATATTTTCCAGAATATTGTTAGTGGTGCAGTTGATATTGCTATAGCACCTTTTTCGGCCTTTCAGGATTATCTGATAGAGATTCAGCAGGTATCTATTCCGTTTCATATGAAATCTTCAGGCAGAATCCCAGAACTCTTGAATATCTTGCAGCAGCACCAGCAGATACCGGTAATTTCGGAGAAAGATTCCTTATGGGGATGTGTGATGAGCTTCCTAATGGAAATTCGCCTTGATACCGGGCAATATTCCCTGAATCGAATTCCGCTATTAAGGTTTGATCAATGACTCAGTCATGGTCGAAAAGTATACTTCCAGGTTTTCTCGATCGGAACCTGATGGTTACTTTTTCTTCTGCTTCGCCTGTTTCCTGGCGAGGCTGATAACAGTTCTCGCTGCAGCGATTCTTATCTCCCTGGAATCGTTCCTGCCCAGTTTCGAAGAATCTCCGGGAAAAGCTTTACCCTAAGGAGGTCGTTCCTTCCGGGAACGAATGGTTCCACATCCCTTACAAGGTCATCAATGCTTCTTTCGCCAAGGCGATTTAATATAAGCTCCTCGATCTTATTTCTGGAAGAAATCTGAACCTTCTGCTCAAGGAAATTCATATCCGGTTTTGTGATTCCGAATAGATGAGAGGCGTCATAAAGATCACGACCCATGATTCTCCTGCGGTTCAGTATGGCATATAGCTTCTGGGCCAGAATCAGTTCAGCGGGAGCTGCAGGTACTGGAACGATCACATCCAGGCGGTTCAGCACCTTTACCCGCGGTGTATAGCTATACCGCTGCGGTGAAGCGTCAAACTTGAGGGTGAGCACCTCATCTCTATGGCGCGTGAGTTCCCACTGTTGAAGGATATTAGTGAATCTGAACTTTGTTGAAAACGCGGTTCCTCTGCCAAAAGATATATTGCACTCAACAGCCTCTAATTTGAATTCATTAACTGCTGTCAGGGCTATTCGCTGAAGAGCATCACCGGAAAGGTTCTTTGAATCAAAGTCAAGATCTTCGGAAAACCTGCTGCTTCCATAGAATACTCTCAATGCTGTTCCACCCATGAAAACCAGTCCGCTGCTTTCCTTCGCTCTGAAAATGAACTGAAGTGTTTTGTACTGCAGGTATTCCCTTAGCATGGCTCTTTTAAAGGTATCGGGAATGCCGGGGAAAGCGTCATAGACGATCGAATGGTCAAGCATTTTTCATCACCTCAATCAATATTTTTACCTTCCTTGTCAGCCAGGGCTTGTTGAACCGTTCTGCCATGTCGAGGATCTCCATTGGATCCAATCCGCTAAAAGTCTCCGTGTCAAAACGTAGTTCCAGCATATCCTCCGCCGAGCTGATATCCCTCCTGAAGTAGAGCAGATCAACAACCGCTCTCTCCGGAAAAGCCATAAGATATCTGTGATTTCTTCCCGTCTTTGCTTCATAACCGAAGAGATACTCCGGCTGAATGCTTCTGTATATGAATGTGCATAGAGGTGAATCGATGCGACGGGTCTTTCTTGTGCAGACAGAAGTGACAGAAAGAACTGTCTCCGGAATGAGCTCGTAAAATGAAAGTGCTGATTCCAGAGAAACGAACGAGGGTGTGTATATCCTGCCGGCAATTGCAAATAGATCGGTCTCTTCACTGGTTTCCCCCGTTAGAACATAGTATCCGGGAGCCACCATTATGATCTTTCCGCTACGGTTCCACCTGGAAAGGGTTTCCTGACGAAGACCGGGCATTGTGCTCCTTACATCAGCAAGTGAAACAACCGGCAACTTCTTCGCTATTTCAGCAAATTCGTGCAACCTCAAAAGTGTATTTCCCTTCTATGATATTTATTTAATAATATAGAAATACTATTTTGTGATTGCAAGGTATTCAATTGTTCAGTAATTCGTTCAGTCTGACTATGCCTTTATCGAGGTGGAAAATCAATTTTCCCAATGGTTGTTCGCTCTTCTTCGAATTTCTCAAAACAACACCTATATGATCTTATTCCATTAAGATGCACACTCGCCACAAAACAGACATTCAGAGAATAAACTCTCTGTTTCTGACACTCATATTGACATGCTCACCCCCCCCCCTACTATTTTGTGCTTAGTATTTTATTATGATTAATGACTCAGTCATGGTCGAAAAGTGTACTTCCAGGTTTTCTCGATCGGAACCTGATGGTTACTTTTTCTTCTGCTTCGCCTGTTTCCTTGCGAGGCTGATGACTGTTCTGGCTGCTGCGATCCTTACCTCCCTGGAATCGTGCCTGAGAAGCTCGTCAAGATAAGCCTTTGAAAGAGCGTATTTGCCTGTAGAGGCCCATCGGAGCATCGATACTATTCCTTTTCTGGTAAGTTTCAGCTTGTTGCCGGCCACCCTGTCAATGATCCTTGCCAGATCGTAACCTCTGGGAGTAACCTCCCGAGATTTCATGCTTTCCAGAAGAGCTTCAAATTCATCTGGATCAGCGGTTTTGTCGAGACTGTCGAGAAGCCATTTTGAAGTTCTTACCGATGCTTTACCTGGCAATCGTCCAAGAAATCTAAGAACCGCAATACGGTCACTGCGTCTTTTCAGTTTAATGCCTGTAAATGAAAATTCCAGTTTTTCAAGCAATCTCGCAGACACTCCATGAGGATCGAACCTGTCCAGCTGCTGCAGAAGATCAAAATAATCTCCACTGTCCATAGTTTTCAGCATTTCATCAACACAGATCTGTCCCCCGAGCGTAAGCAGTGTCTTCCATACGATTTTCTTCTTTACGCCCGGGTTCTCTCTGAGAATATCAACCACCGCGCCTGCCAGGCGCGGGTTCCCGAGGAATGCGGCACCCTCCAGGGCTGCGGCAAGTTCCTGCCTGTGGTTCAGCCAGAACCTTCCCTCAATGGGTTTTCCAAGTTCGTCTTTCAGGATTTCTGCTGCCCCCTGCCAGCCGCTTATACCCAGACCCCGGAGAGCTGCCCTTCGAACCCAGGTGTTTCCGTCATTAACAGCATTCTTCAGAAGAACTCCAGCCTTCCTTCCCAGTACAAATGGTAACGCCATTGTCGCAGCGGTTCTGACATGTGCATTACTGTCCTTCATCGCGATCTTCAAAGCCTCTTCTGAATCCCGTCCCGCAATGTTTCCAAGAGCTCTTGCAGCACTCTTACGTATTTTATGATCGTTCTCCCTGTTAAGGATTTCAATCAGGCAGCCTGCCATTTTAGTATCTCCAAGGATACCCGCGGATTCAATCAAGGCCTTGATCTCCACAGTATCCGGTTCCGAATTCCGAAGCCAGTCCGCGAAATCATGATATTCGGGTATTTCATCTCCTTCATTGAGAAAACTGGCGACCGTGTCGGGAAGGAGTTCTCCCTTCAGTCTTTTCTTCTCCAGTCCGGCCCTGCGTGCAAGTTCTTCCACACTGCTGCAACCTGATCCATCAATTATCGATACGGTAATGTCCATTACGGGATAGAACCGGAATTCTCCGGATCTGTCCAGGGCTTCGATTCCGCCTGCGGCATGATCCCTGCCGCTGTAGAAACCCCCGGCCCTTCCGTTGAAAATCCTTGTGGCCCGTTTGACGGATTCCACAAAATCATTGCCTTCACCTACTGCTACGAAATCGTCTCCCCCAACATGGCCGACAAAATATCCGGACAGGTTTTCAGTCAGTATTGACGCCACCGCGCGGAGTACGGCATCCCCTCGACTGAAGCCGTAGTAGTCGTTGAAAGGTTTGAACCCGGATATATCGAAGTAGGCTGCCAGGCCGTGTCCATCAACTACAACGGAATTAAGACTGGATGTAATGGAAATGTTTCCGGGAAGCCCCGAGAGAGGATTTCTTGTACTTGCGCTTTCAAGGAGTTTTGAAATACCGTGAAGAGTTGCCCGAATGGTCTTTTCCGACGTTCCGGCGGGAATAAACCCGGCAGCTCCGGTATCAAGCCACTGCTCAATGTTCTCATCCGAGCAGTATACCAGCCAGGGAGTTTCAGAACTGCAAAAATCTCTGATGATTCCCAGCACCGTACCGGGATCCTGATTTCCCGAAACAAGAACGGCGGAGCAGTCCTTGCGGTTGCAGCTACCTATATCAGTGAAACCTGGAAATGGGGAATTTTCATCTCCCATCCATACGAATTTACCTGATGGCTGCTCTCCCATCGTACCACTCAATCAGTTTTTCAAACGAGACTTCCGTTTTCGAAGCTGTTCCAGTTTTCCCCAGTAAAGAATCTATAATATTATCCAGAATCGCAATACCCGCGGGCTGCCCGGTTTTTCCAAGTACGATCCCTGCGGGAGCATCTGACTTCCGGAGTTTTGCCATTACACTTATAAGATCATCCCCCGCTTCAAAATAAGGGAATCCCTCAACACCGTTCCCATCAAGTACATTGTTGGATCTAACGATTGAATTGCCATCCACATATCCCCGTATGGTCTCACCATCCTTTTCACACACCAGCACAAAAGGATACTCCGTATCAATAAGTTTCTCAAGTACAGCATTTCTGGTCTCACCAATTCTGGTGAATGGTATTTCTCTGAGTTTCCTCATGACATTACCGATTCTCACATCGTTCATTCGAAGGATTCTCTCCGCAATGGGTCCGGCATCCGATGATGAATCGGTAAGAAGTCCCAGTATCTCGCTCTTACTTTCGAACACGCGGGAATCACGCCTTCTGCCTACAATCAGAGAGGAAAAGAAATCAGCGATGAGAATAACAGGGTACAGAACTATTCTCAGTACAAGCAGTGAGAATGAAAGGTTCGAAACTACGCTTTCCCTCGATACAAGCATAAGATGTTTTGGTATCAAATCCGCGAATATCAGTATGAAGAAAGATAGAAAAGCTATAAGAACCGGTTCAGCCCAGGGAATATCGATGCCTTCTGAAAACCTCGAAGTAATGCCTGATGCCAGAACCATACCAACATTCGTTCCCACGAGAGTCGTGGTTAGATACTTCCTGGGATTTTCAATGAAGCTCAGAGAAAGACGAGACCATTTTCTGCCCTCCCTGAGGCGGCTGTAAGCTCTTATTCTGCTTGCCGCAGAAAAGGCGGTCTCCGCACCACTGGAAAAAGCTGACAGTATTACTGCAAGAATAAAAAGGAACAGCATCATGATTGAGACTCTTTTTTTCTGATGAGCCTGACTTCCATACGATCCAATCTGGGTCCCTCCATGGAAGTTATCCGGAATAGATAGTTCGAAATTTCAATTTCTTCTCCCTCGAAGGGTATCCTTCCCGTAACCTCCTGAACCAGCCCGCTGCATGTTTCAGCGAACCTGGCGTGAAATTCCTTTCCAGTAAGCTCCGAAAGGATTGAGAGCTTCATTGCTGCAGGTATTTCAAGCCACCCGTCCTTTACACTTACGCCTTCTGGAAGGGTGCCGGGTTCCAGGGCGGAGCTGAACAGGAAATAATCAAGGATATCATGTACAGTGATCATACCTGTCCAGTCACCATATTCATCGAATACCGCGCCGGTTTCTTCGTCCGAATCCCTCAATCCCTTCAGAACTACTTCGAGAGGAGCATTCTCGGGAAACGACGGAAGATAATGAATTGGAAGGGGTTCTCCGTCACCGGAGATGAAATACTCTCTGGAATCAATGTAACCCGCTACCTTCTCCATGGGACCGTCCAGTACGGGGAATCTGGTATGTCCGGTGCTTCTCATGACTTCGCTGAACCGCTTCTCATCCCATCCCGTCCTTAGAACTGCTACTTCCGACCTTGGTTTCATTACATCGGTACACTGCGATTCGTTCAGTGTAAGAAGGTTCAGTGTCGCTCCCCCCTCGGAACCGAGAAGACCTTCTGACCGACCCAGTTCAACCATCGCTATTATCTCGTCACGGGAGAGCCTGCTGGCGGGACTCTTAATCCCTATTTTCCCGGAAATGAACTTCGAAAATTTCGATAGAGTAAAAGCGATGGGAGTACATATTTTCATGAAAACCAGTAATGCCAGGGAACTTCTTGATGCCCATTTTTCGGCGTGAGACACTGCCAGTGTTTTGGGTGATATTTCACCGAAGATCAGAAGCATAAATGTCGTTACACCCACAGCAAGGGCCAGACTGATACCTTCACTGCCCGGGAACATCCCGGCGGTAATGGATGCCGCAATAGCCGAAGCGGTGATATTTACAATCGTATTACCGAAGAGAATTGTGGACAGAAGTTTTTCCGGGCTTGAAAGAAGATAGAGAACCCTTCTTCCCGATTCTGTTCTCCGCAGTCTTCTTTTCTGAAGCCGGTCAAGGCTGAAACAGGCAGTTTCAGAGCCGCTGAAAAATGCGGAGAGCACCAGAAGAATTACCAGAATTGCGTATTCCAGCAGTCACACCTCCCTATCGCAGCTCAACATCATGTGAATCCATGGAAAACTCTTCTGTGAATGTTTTGCTGAAATAACCCTTGCTGGAGTATACAGGTTGTATGACAAGTTCCAAATTGTAATTTCCTCCTGGAACGGGAATGCCTCTGGATGTGGTTCCCTCCCACTCTACGTGAAATTCCCCCGCGGGATACCGGCCTTCGGCAAGTCGGTAAACCGCTTCTCCGCCCCCATCGTAGATCATTGCATCCACCCGCGCGGGTTCCGTAAGAGTACCGTCTACCTGAAGCCCCCGTCCTGTTGCTTCGATATCCGGATTGACAAGATCAGCACCAACCCAGAAGTATCTGGCGCCTTCTTCTTCAGCTACGAAAACCTGTCCGTAGCGTTTCCAGATAGTCAATCCTGTAGGAAAATACAATTCCCTGTCTTCGTGACCTTCCGAACCGAAGCTGCAGAGGTAATCAATACTGCCGGTGAATTTGTGCACGGAACATGAAATGCTGTCAGTAATCCAGACGTTGCCCCAGAAATCTATGGCGGGGTAATTGAAACAAGACCCGTTGCAGTCTGTAAGATCAGCTTCCGCAATGATCTCCCCATGCGCCAGTTTGACAATGGAGGAAGCATCTTCAGTAATGACAACCGCGAATTCTTCATCATCATGAAACCAGGTTTCACTCCGTACTGCATCCACCCCCGTTGGGGATTCTATTTCAATAACCTCAGGCAGCGTATCGGAAAGGGAACTGTAGATGTAAAGCCTGTCCGCGGCACGATCGGTAACATAAATTCCTCCTGCTCCATCCAATGCTACATCCCATGGTTCCTGAAAATCACCGTGAAGATATCCATCCGGAATCAGTCTGGAACCGTTTCTCCTCAGAATCACAACTCTCCGGTTACCAGTATCGGCAACAAGAACAAGGCCTGAGGGATCGGCCGCAATACCGTGAGGTCGAAGCAATTCGTTCTCCCCCGATCCGTTATCACCATACAAACCAAGGGCATACATACTCGCATTGTAAATAATCTGGCCGCTGCCTGAATTCACTCCGTATACGGCAAGTTCATCATCATCGGAAGTTCCGGGAGTATCCCATTCTTCAAGTTTCACGCATGCCAGCCCCTGAGGATTATCGAATCTCACCAGCCCTCCAAGGAACATCGAAAGCTGTTCGGTTCCTGCTCTGTAGATACCCATGCAATGCCCGAAGGGCGGGTATACAAGGGTGGTTGGCACAGCCGGCTCAACAAAGTAACCCGTAACGATCATCAATAATGCAAGTATCATATTCATCGCCTTTCGTATATCCAGGCAGATCTTTGAACCTTCTTAACATACATTCTGGTTTCTCTATAGGTTATCTGCTCAATATACAGTTCAGGGTCAGCAGGATTCCATCCATGCGTATTCACCCATCTTGTCGCGTTACCCGGGCCTGCATTGTAGGCCGCGAGGAAAAGGGGATTCTCACCGCTGAAATTTTCCTGCTGCCTGTTTATGTACAGTGCGCCGTACGGAAGCGAAGCAGCGGGATCGAAGAAATCATCATTTTCAAGGTTCGGAAGTCCGAACCATCGGGCAACATCGTAAGCGGTACCGGGCATAAGCTGCACAACACCCATGGCTCCAGCGCTTGAGATCACCCATCGGTCAAAGTAACTCTCCTCCCTCATTATTCCCTGCAGTACGTTCGCTTCAAGAACAAGGGAATCCGTCGCCTCCAGTGCAAGCTGCCTGTAAGGCGAGGGAAAGTAAAAGCACAGAAGAGAATCGGGAAGTATTACGTTAGATGATTCCCTCAGGTCCGTATCAAAAGCACGCAGCATCCTGAGGACAGACCCGTGACGCCCCATCAAAGACAGTACAACAGCCCTTGTGGAGGGGGAGTCGGATGAGCCCTGCGAGAGCATCTCCACCGCTGGAACCCCGAATCCCGCGGCTGTCATTCCAACAGCCAGCGAACATGCGTCATCTTCCATCAGGTCAATCTCAGGCACAGAAAATCCATTACTGCTTTCGATTCCAAGTCTGTCCGCAGCCAGTATTCCGTAGAACTCCCATGGATGCTCCTGAGCAACTACCAGAAGAAGTGAATCTCTAAGGTCATCTCTTCCGAGTTCACCTGCCAGTCTGGCTCTCCAGAAAAGCATTTCATCTCTCCAGTAACCGGCGGGCCATTGTTCGCACGCATGGGTCCAGAGCGAGTCTGCCTCTATGAATCTGCCAACCATGTAAAGGGAAAACCCGCCCCGCCAGTGAGCCCTTTCGTCACCTCCCCATGAACCTGAGGTTTTCAGTGAAGTCAGATAAGCTTCCGCAGCGCTGTTCCATTCCTGCTCACAATCGTAGTACTTACCCGCATTGTAAGCAGCTTCCCTTGCATGCGGATGCTCTGGAAATTCAGTCGCGAATTCCAGATAGGCCGGGTAGTAAACGCTTCCCAGGTTTTCAGAACCTTTCAATGCGTGAGCTCTGAAAAGAGCGGCTCTTGCTCTGACTGAATCGGGAGTTCCATCGCTTATGCTGTCGACGAGCTGAAGAAGCTCATCGTACTTCTCCCGCTGAAGCAGAACGGCCATATCTGTACCTGTTCTGTGCCAGGAGTCTCCTTTGCCGGAATAGGCGATTGCGAGATCGACAGCACCGGATTCAACAAGACAGTCAACTACATCCCAGCGGGGGCTGTATTCGAAAAGATACCGCTGCAGAATTTCCTCCACAGCAATAGAACAGGCTCCACAGCTGGAGTCCAAAGCTTCGTCCCAGAACCTGAGAGAACCGGAATCAGCCATAGACTGCATTTCAAGAAGCAAAAGCCTGCTTTCAGCCGTCGGTGAAATCGAAGAAAGTATTTCAGTAAGCCAGGGTCCAGCGGTATCCATGGATGCCTCAAGTTCTCTCAGCAGTACGTTCCTTACCGATGGAAATAGAGGTTCATACTCCGCGAGACAACACAGTTTATCGGGAGAAAGACCTCCCGGCGCGGCAATATGTGCCATGACAAAGGCATCGCATGGACCGAGAATATCCGGAATATCAATCCCGGTCTCCACGAAATCGATTTCCCATGACAGCCATCTGTATAGCGTTAATTGTCCTGGAAATACATATTCAAGTGCCTTGTCGGGAGTTCCGGCAAGATCCAGAGCTGAAACCTTCCATCCCGAAAGAGAGCCGAAACCCTCCAGTTCCAGGTTATCAAGAAGGTTTACAAACTCATCTTCCATCGCCCTGCCATGGTACAATCCAAGCATCCTGAACAGAACCTCATCCTTGAGCGTTGAGTCCTTACTCAGCGCTGACAATAGGGAATCACGCACGGTCTTGAATTCACCTGCCAGGTAGAGGGAATCAATATTCGAAAATGTATCCGTTTTGCTTTCCTCTACCGGTTCGGGAAGAGATATTTCTTCTTCATGAACACGGTTGCATGACAGCACTGTCAGAATTACTGCTGAAAAACACAGAAGGAGTTTCAATTGAACAGCTCCAAATATATCCATGTATTAGCCATTACGTGCTTTACGTAACCTCTTGTTTCCGTCAGAGGAATCTGCTCTATAAATAGTTCGGGATCGCCATCCTCAAGGGGAAACTCCTCCATCCATTTTGCGGCGTTTCCCGGACCTGCATTGTAGGCGGCAAGCGCAAGAACCAGCGATCCGTTGAATGCCGAATACTGCCTTGAAAGATACAATGACCCGTACCGTATGGATTTTTCGGGAACGAAAAAATCTGATCCTGACAGTACCGGCAGGCCGTACCATCTTGCTATGTCGCCCGCGGTACCGGGCATAAGCTGAATAAGCCCTGATGCTCCCACCCATGACCTTGCCCATCTGTTGAAATAGCTCTCCTGGCGCATCAGTCCTGTTACAACCTCAGGCGGAATGTTCATTCCATCTACTGAACTCCAGGTTAGCTCCCGGTAAGGTGTCGGGAAATAAAAACAGAGAAGATTATCCGGAAGTATACCGATGTTCCCATCTCTCAGATGAAAATCCCATGCACGAAGCAAGGCCAGAGACTTACTGTGTTCACCCATAAGTGAAAGGGCCGCACAGCGGGTTCCCACATCACAGAGTTCGGTTCCATATAGCATTTCAGAAGCCATCGAACCGTACCCTCGGGACATCATGTCAACAGCTTCAGCAGTTACAGAGTTATCGAGTAGACTGATCTGTGAAGTCTCAATATTAAGATAACATGAACCTGTTCTTGCAGCGGCAAGAAGCCCATAGAATTCCCAGGGGAACCTTTCTGCGGTTTCGAGAAGAAGTTCATTCTCCCGCCCGGTATCACCTGTTCTGTTTGCGTACCTTGCACTCCAGAAGAGCATTTCATCACACCAGGCGGAGAAGGGGTATTTCCCTATCCCTTCTGTCCATATGGAATCACCTGTGTTTCCCCTTCCGCACATGTAGTGACAGAATCCCCCCCGCCAGTAAGCTCTGGCTTCGCCGAAATCTCCGGAGGACAGGGCTGCCATGTAGGCGTCGGCCGCGGCTGGCCAGTTCCTTTCAGAGTCGTAGTATTTCGCTGCCAGATAGGCAGCTTCAGACGCCTTTTCATGCCAGGGGTATGAAGCGGCAAACGCAAGGTAACTTTCGTAGTACACTCCGGCAGGCTGCCGAAGAGCTCTGAGCGCCCTGGCTCGAAAGAGACCAGCCCTGGCTCTGAGAGTATCAGGAGAGTCGGGTGCAATGGAATCATATAACGCAAGAAGTTCGCCGTACTGTGAAGTATTTCTCAGAATCGCCATCGATACTCCGCTTGCGAAAGAGATGTCGCCTGATACCGTGGCAATGCTGTCTACTAAAGCGGTATATCCATTCTCAGCAAGTATATCCATGATCAACCAGGATCTTCCCCATTTGCCGGGATCAGTCCTCAGAAGAATAAGAGCGGCTGATAATGATATGTCTCTGCCAAGCCCAAGGCGATACTCCCAGGTTTCCGCAGAACCCCGCGCCAGGTGAATATCCCTGGCAGCAAGAAGCATATCCAGCCCGCTGCTCTCATAAACCGATGCCAGATTCAGAGCAGTCTCATCCCACCAGGAACCAGCGGTCTTCAGAGTCAGCTCCAGCTCTTCTATAACTTCATCTCCGAGGAAACCGACAAGGGCGGCATCTGTAACGCTCTGATCGATCTGTCCTTTAGTCATACGGCCATCGGCACAGATCATCGCCCTTACAGCCCTTTCTGCAATACAGTCAGGCTCAGAGAGAATACATGACATAGGTGATTGGTCCGATTCCATTTGTAGCCATAATAACAGCAGGACATTATCGGAAGGTACAAGGGGCAGAGCCTCAAAAGACCTCCTGGACAGGCCCAGGAGAGATACTTTCCACCCGTAAAGATCTTCTCCGGTCTCGTGCTGTATGCTGTCAAGAAGAAGGATGCATTCGTCTTCCATTCCCGCTCCGTGATAAAGGCCGGCAATTCTGTAGAGAATGACATCTCCGGGGATATAATCATCCCTCAGCAGCGAAAGGAGTTCCGAAACCGCCAGTTCATTGCTTCCCGTAAGAATCAGCGAATCCGCGCGGTGGAGAGATGCCGGTGCCAGGGGCAATGATACGGCCAGCAGCGTTAGAAGAAATTTAATCATCGTTATCCAGTCTAGTGTCTGAAATGCCGTGTTCCCGTAAATACCATGGACATACCGTGCTGATTCACCGCATCGATTACTTCCTGATCACGCATCGATCCACCTGGCTGCACTATGGCTGCTATCCCCTCTTCGGCTGCGCGGTCAGGGCCGTCTCTGAAGGGAAAAAAGCCGTCGGAAGCCAGTACTGCTCCCTCAAGGGAATGCCCTTCCCTTTTTGCCCTTCGAATGGCAAGGTCAAGGCTTTCGATCCTGCTCATCTGACCGGCACCCACACCAAGTGTGCCCATGCTGTCACCAACGACTATGGCATTGCTTTTGACTGACCTGCAAACCCGCCAGAGAATGTCCATGGCCGCAAGCTCCCGTTCTGATGGTTCACGTTCGGAAACTACATCGATTTTTTCAAGGCCGGTTACAGAATCCGGGTCCTGAAAAAGCAGTCCTCCCAGAATACTTCTGATCTGCCTTCCAGCTTTCACACTCTCCGGCATTCTCAGAATTCTCAGCTTCTTTCTTTTCTGAAGCCGCAGCAGAGCATCCTCATCAAAGGAAGGAGCCATTACTATTTCCAGGAATAGTCCTTTCAATCTGGCGACAAGCTCCATATCCACATTGCAGTTCAGTGCGAGTATTCCCCCGTACGGAGAGATTCTGTCGGCCCTGAAAGCATTCTCAAAGGCCTCAGCGGGAGTAGCTCCTGTTCCTGTTCCACAGGGATTGCCGTGTTTCATGAGAATGGCGGAAACGGAACCTTTCTGCATTTCAACCGCAAGATCCCATGCGGCAGTTGCATCCAGATAATTGTTGTAGCTCAGGGCTTTTCCACCAAGGATTTCCGCACTTCCAAAACCATTTTTGGGCCATGGAAAATGCACTACAGCCGACTGATGTGGATTCTCTCCGTACCGAAGCTCGGGCACAAAACCCCGCTCAAGGCTCAACGAAATATCAAGATCGTAGCGCGATGTAATGTCGAAGGTTCTCGATGCCATCATCCGTCTGAACGCCTCATTGTCATGTTCGTTTGAAATCGCTTCAAGTACTGCGGGAAAAATATCACATCCGACAGCTGAAATGACATGGTGCCAGTTTTTTGCAGCTCCGCGGGCCATAGTCGGGCCACCGATGTCGATGAATTCAACCAGCTCCGGATCAACAGCTTCCATTCCGGCTGTTTTCTCAAAAGGATAGAAATCAACAGCAACCAGGTCGAACACCGGTTTTCCCTCACTTATTCTGGCTTTCCTGTCTTCTCCTGCGGCAAGGATAGCCGCATGAAGTTCAGGATGAAGGGTCTTCACCCTTCCTTCCAGTAATGAGCTTATACCTGTGATTTCTTCGGTTGAAACCACATCTGTTCCGCTCTCTCTTATATGCCTGGCCGTTCCTCCGGATGCGTATATCTTCCACCCCATATCGGAAAGCCCAAGAGTCAGCTCATCGAGCCCTTTTTTGTTCCAGGCACTGATCAGAGCGGTTCTTCTTGCGTCAGCCATTGTCCTCCATCCATTTTCTTGCATCAAAATATACCGTTGGATTCCTTTTATGTTCCGTGGACTGAACCATCTTCTCAATTATTGAAGCTGCTTCCCCGGAGATATCTCCTTCCTGAAAATACGCCCTGATATCCCGGTATGAAACTCCCATTTCCCCCTCATCGCTCTGCCCTGGCCATAACCCGGCAGACGGAACTCTGTCAATGACCCGGCGTGGCAGCCCCAGTGTCGCTGCAAGTTCTTTTACCTCATCCTTGAACAATCTGCCTATGGGGAGAAAATCTGAAGCTCCGTCCCCCCACTTCGTCCAGTAACCTACAAGTATTTCAGAGTAATTACTCGTTCCCAGAACAAGCCTTCCCGAAGAATGTGCATAGAGCATTATCATTCTGAGCCGCGATTTGACATTTGCCAGGTTCATTACGGATGAATCATCAAGTTCATCGGTAAAGGATTGAAATATCCGGGACAGGTCAATAATCTTGTAGACGATCTCCAGATGCTCCGCTATCCTCACTCCGTCATCCGTATCCGACTGCATGCTCCCGCACGGCATTATCAATCCAAATACATTCTCATTTCCCAGGGCTTCAGCACATAGCGCGGCTGAAACAGCGGAATCAAGACCTCCGCTCAGGCCGACAACCACACCTGTTGCCGATGCTTCAGATATGATCTGTCTTATCCATTTCTCAATCGAATTTGCCAATGCTCTGTAATCAGTTATCTGTCCCATAACCTATTCCCTTACCGGCTTTAATGATAACTTTCTTTCCATGGGCTCAACTTTGAGAACCTCAACTTCAATAAGTGAACCTTCATGATAGGGTCCTCCGGATTCTGTGAAAGGAATTCCGGCTCGTCTAATATCGTTTTTGTGAGCCATCCCCTCTACAGGAACACCCTCAATCCTTACGAAGATACCAAAGCTCTTAATACCGGTAACCACACCATTGAAAACCTTTCCAATATTTTTTGACAGAAACAGAAGAGCCATAAGTTCTTCAGCTTCCCTCTCCGCGCTCTCAGCATTGTCCTCATTCGCGTTGCATAACTCAGCGAGTCCTGCAAGGTCGGAACCCTGAGCCGGGATTTCGCCTCTTTCCAGAACGGCCAGAACCTGGTGAACAATCAGGTCGGGATAGCGGCGGATTGGGCTTGTGAAATGCAGATAGCTTCTCAGCGCCAACCCGAAATGCCCCGTATTCGACGGAAGATAGACAGCTTTCTGCATCGATCTGAGGATATACTCAATGGCAAGGTCATGCAGGGGTGAATCCCGCAGGCTGTCCAGTATCTTCTTCAGAACGGCAGGGCTGTGTATCCTTCCCCCCGGAAGTGAAATGTCAAGCTGATCAAGTTGTTGCGCAAGACGCTCCTCGGATACGGAGTCAGGATCATCGTGTACTCTGAAAATAACAGGCAGTCCTGACCAGATGCAGTGATCCGCGACAGCCCTGTTGGCCTCCACCATGAAATTCTCGATCAGTCTGTGTGCCCTGTCTGAAGGTACTGCTCTGAAACCATCAGGCCAGCCGTCCTCTCCAAAAACAGTCCGGTATTCTCTGCTCCCCAGATCAAGAGCGCCCCTTTCCTCGCGGAGGGAATCAAGGTCCGCAGAAAGTGCTCCCATGGAGTTGAACAGCTGCTGGAGTTCGCTATCGGATCCTTCGCCCTCAAGGTACTCCAGAGCTTCTTCGTAGGTCATTCTTCTGCTTGAACGTATTACGGAGGGAACGATAGTGAAATCCAGGCGTTCACCGGTAGAATCGAATTCCATCACCACTGTTCTAGCAGGTCTTTCCTCACCTGGTTTCAGGCTGCACGCCCCGTTGGAAAGCACCTGGGGAATCATGGGCAATACTCTGTCAGGAAGATATACACTTGTCCCCCTGCGCTGCGCTTCTTCATCCAGTTGACTGCCGGGGGTAACGTAATGAGCGACATCTGCTATATGAACGTACAGAATCCTGATATCGCCCTTAATCACTATTGAAACAGCATCATCAAAATCCCTGGCATCCACGGGATCAATGGTAATGGTTGGAAGATCCCGGAAATCCTCTCTTCCTTCCAGAGTCCAGGGTTCGGAAGCCAGTTCTTCAGCTTTTAATATCACACTTCTGGGGAATTTATCAGGAATGCCATGATCAAGCACAACCGAATCTATCAATGCACCCGGAGAGGAGGGGCTGCCAAGGTCCTTCTTCATATCGGCTGCCAGTTTCCTTCCCGAATAGTCCAGTTTCGCGAATACAAGCCTTCCCTGCGTGATATCCGCAGCGGAATCTGTTCTCAATAGTATATTTCTGGGAAGCACCGGGTTAACGGGATCGATCACCCATTTTCTTCCTCTTTTCCTTGCTACACCGCTTATTCCCTGCCTGCGGCGTTTCAGGACAACCTCGACCTTTCCCCTGTACCGGGCTTCTCCCGGAAGCGCTCCAAGCTTTCTGACCATGACAGAATCACCATCAAGCGAACCGGCATCATTGCGGGGATCTATCTCTATCCGATCTCCATCGGTTTTAACGAAACCACTGCCGTCAGCACGCTTGATGATGATTCCACTCGATATTCCAAGTTCCGATGGAAGCGCATACTTCTCGCTTTCCGCAGTCCACAGCTGCCCTTTTTCAACAAGCTGCTCCACAACTCCCGAGAGGTGAGGGTGAACGCCTTCCAACCGTTTTGCGATCTGCTGAAAAGTCAGCCTTGATGAGGGTTCGCGCTGAAACAGTTCCAGCACTGCATCAGAGGATACTTCACGGGACCGGGAAGGATCTGGTGTGCCGGTCGCCATATCAGAGAACCTTTTTACTGACAGGTACCAGAAGAGAGACTGATCCGTTTTCAGTATTCCATCTGTTCAGTTTGAATATCATACCGGTATGAAAAGCCATCAGTGAAGCCCTGGTGAGCAGGTCAGCAGCAGAATCCATGTTGTTGAGGCAGAGTCCGGAACCCTTCGGAGGGGAAGTCCATTTTATTCTGAACTCCGCCGCGTTCCCCCGGGGGGACGCAATCATCCTTATGGATCCGATGCCGTTAACAGAAATCGTAGTTGAGGCGACAATGAGCCCGATGAGAAGGTTCATCCGGTTTTTACTGACAGGAAGTTTCCGGGGCATTCCTTCTTTTTCCTCGTACGAGAATTCAACGGATGTTCCACTCGACATCTGGCCGAGTTCAAGTATGTCCGCTTCGTTCCCTAAGGTCCATTCACTTTTAACATCAGGTGTTGAGTATATGGCCAGTCTTTCCAGGAAGCTCCTCAGTTCCTCCGTACCCTCAAGCGCAATAGAGAGTTTTTCCTTCACCTTATCAGACTGACTGCTGTGAAATTCAGCAAGTTCTACGTTTCCCATTATCCTCGCGAGGATATTGTTCATGTTATGAAGGAAGAATGGAAGAAGAGAACCGGTTCGCTCCCATAGAATGAGGTTCAGGTTCGCTGCTTCCCCGGCATCAATTCCAGCATAACAGATCATCTTTCTTAATACATCCAGGGAGAAATCACACATCTGAAGAAATACAGGAAACCCGGTTCCGGAATCGGGTGAAAATGGGAGTATGACAGCTGACAGAACATCTGGAGAAAGATGCTTCCCCTCCGTTTCCGTGTACATAATCTCAAGTTCCTTCTTATCACATGGGCAGAAAATCGCGAAGATCATTCTTTCGGGATAATCAAGTTCCTTTAATTTTTCAACTGTTATGCAGGATGATGGAATTCTGCCCTCAATCAGTTCACAGATATTTTCCCTTTCACTTCCTGTTAAAACAACTAACCCCTGTCTGCTGTTATCCATATTAAACACTCTTCCCTTTCCAGTGTCTGCACGGTTTCACAAGCGGTACAAATCTTACCGGAAGTGATTTCTTCATAATCAGGTTATCGCCATCTCTGGTAACTGATATCAATCTCTGTTGCCATTCTCCCGAAGGTAAAACCAGTCTGCCACCATCCGGGCTCAGCTGCTTTTCAAGTTCATCGGGTATGCTCACAGGAGCAGCTGATACGATTATCCCATCGTATGGAGCTGCGGGACTCCACCCCTGATATCCGTCTGCGTTAATGAACTTGATATCCGCATCGGGAACAACGGCAGGAACAGCCTTCTTCGCGCTGACGATCAGATCCGGTATAAGCTCAAGTGTTACTACTTCCATACCCATTGAAGCAAGGATGGCTGTCTGGTAACCTGAGCCTGTCCCTATTTCAAGTATTCTGTCTCCCGGTTCGATCTCAAGCATCTGAATCATGAAAGCAACAATAAAAGGCTGCGATATCGTCTGCCCGAATCCAATGGGATAGGGATAGTCGCCGTAAGCGTCAGCAAGCCTTGTACCGGGGGGAACAAATTTTTCTCTTGGTATTTTCATGAAAGCATTGAGAATACGTTCATCGTCAATTCCCGCACCTGCAAGGTCTCTTCGAACCATTCTCATTCGGAGAATGGCTGATGATGATTCAGAATTCAAGGATTTCCTCTCTCCTTCCTTGCATTTTCTCTCAGCCTTTTCCACTCAGCCAGTTTTCTGATCACTGCTGCTTCCCTCCCGGATTCCGAAGGAACGTAATATTCCTCTTCCTTCATCCCATCGGGAAAATTCATGTGGGTTACAATACCACCCGGCTGTGAATGAGCATACTGGTAATCTCGTCCGTAATCCAGTCTTTTCATAAGTTTCGTTGGCGCGTTCCTGAGATGCAGCGGAGCTGGAAGACTGCCGCTCTGCGAAGCGGATGAAACGGCTTTCTTCCAGGCAGTGTAGACGGAATTGGATTTGGGCGCCAGGGCAAGGTAACACGCTGCTTCCGCAAGGGCAAGATCTCCCTCGGGAGAACCCAGAAATCTCCAGGAATCTGTAGCCCTCATCGCGACTGTAAGCGCGGACGGGTCAGCAAGGCCGATGTCTTCGGTGGCAAATCGTATCATCCTTCGAGCAATGTAAAGAGGGTTCTCACCTGATGTTATCATCCTCGCAAGCCAGTACAGCGAGGCGTCTACATCTCCGGAACGAAGTGATTTGTGAAGTGCGCTGATAAGGTTGTAATGCTCTTCTCCGGATTTATCATAGCAAAGCGGTGAGGAGAGAATCGCCTTTTCTGTCAGTTCAACCGTTATTTTCTTCCCGGAAGCCATTCCCGCCAGAAGTTCAAGCATATTCAAAGCCCGTCTGCCGTCTCCATCCGCTGCCGCAGCAATCCTGCTGAGTACCCCTTCCTGAATACCCCCGGGGTTCATCTCACTGAATACGGTGTGATCGGCAGTCCTCTTCAATATCGATTCAATGTGCGATTCCTCAAGCCTTTTAAGAACGTAAACCGTACATCTGCTGAGAAGAGGGGCGATTATCTCAAAGGATGGATTCTCCGTAGTAGCACCCGCGAGGGTTACGGTGCCGTTTTCCACATGTGGAAGGAAAGCATCCTGCTGAGCTTTGTTGAACCTGTGAATCTCATCTACGAAGAGCAGTGTCTTCATACCATTCCGCCTGAGCCTTGAAGCATCAGCCACTATGGCTCTTACCTGTTTGACCCCACCGGTAACAGCGCTGAATCGAACGAAATTCTGTTTGGCATACTCAGAAACGAGCAGTATAAGAGTTGTTTTTCCGGAGCCCGGCGGCCCCCAGAGAATGAACGAGCCAAGAACACCTTCCGTAATAGCCTTCCTGAAAGGCGCGTCTTCCGACAATAGATGATCCTGTCCCGCCACCTCCTCCAGTTTTCGGGGTCGGAGGAGATCAGCAAGGGGCGGTTTCGGTTCTTTTCCATTGATACTATCAAGCAGGTTCATTTGAATCGAAAATAAACTATTAGGAACATGAAAGGAAGGGAAAGATTGAAGATGCCCGGCTTTGAAGGCCGGGCATCATTATAGAAAATATTGTTACTAGTTCAAGCCTCTGCTTGGGGAGCCACCCATGGCGCCCATCTGCGATTGCATTCCCTGAAGGAACATCATAGCCTGAATTGTCTGTGCTGGTTCACCGGGAAGAAGGTTCTCGGCGCCGCTGAAACCGTATCCCTTTACCTCAACGAAATGGGTTTCGCCGTCGCTGGATACTTTAGCGTAAGCAATGGGAATAAGTGGAAGCTCTGATGAAAGAACAGCTTCTGCTTCGCCTTCAGGATGCACAATGGTGAATTCCATTCCCTGAATTGTACTTCCCGCGACATCAACAGAGGTCTCGTTCATGCTGAACTGCATGTTATCAAGCTCGTCCATGAATTTATCGAGGTCTTCCTGTCCGCTCTCGGCTTCGAAGCCCTGGGTAAAGCCCTGCTGGAACTGTTCCTTGAATGCAGGATCGTCCATCATTTCCTCAAGAAATTCAGGTACACCGGCAAGATCGATGGCCATGACCATTCCCTGCTGATCGTAT
This sequence comes from Candidatus Aegiribacteria sp., assembly GCA_030600545.1. Lineage (GTDB taxonomy): Bacteria > Fermentibacterota > Fermentibacteria > Fermentibacterales > JCC-6 > Aegiribacteria. The sequence continues at coordinate 35,675 of JAUVLV010000006.1, forward strand.
TTTACTATTCTGATGGCGCCGATCAGTTCAATTGCCATATCCATGTTCTCTTCGCTGCCGAACATTTCAGCCATGTTGCCTGCATCGGACACATTCTCACGGATATATGCTGCAGGATCGGCCACGAAAGTACCAAACTGATCTTTGTAATCACCCATGGCATTTTCCATACCTTCAGCATCAACAAGCAACTGTGCTACGAAATCAGTAGTGCTGATCTGCACCCAGTAGCACTCGGTTCCCTGGTTGGTCTCGGTTCCTACTACAGAGATCGTAAGCGTTTCTCCCAGATCGTCAGCACTGTATTCGATCCACTGTCCGACAGCCATTTCAGGATTATCCAGATCGAAACCCTCAATTGAGACAACTTCATGATCCCCGTCGTCGCCGTGGGCATCATCACCGTTGCTGTCCGAGACAGTTTCTCCGTTATCTCCGCCATTACCAGCCTGGTCAGCCTGTTCTCCGCATCCGAAGAATGCAAGACCAATGACCATTACTACTATAAAAAGCAGCTTTGACATGTTTTTCCTTTCAGTTTGAATTAACAGTTGCGATATTTGTTCTGGTAAGGTGTAACTATGCGAAATTCAATGCATTTAGTCAAATATCTACTCGGAATCAACCTCTATGAGTTTCACATAAGAGATTCTATTTTCCATAAGTTTATCCCCACCACCTAGAAATTTCAGATCTACTACGAATGCTGCGCCTGCCACAATACATCTGTCCCGGCGAAGCAGTGATACTGCCGCCATGGCCGACCCGCCAGTAGCTATAAGATCGTCTACGATCAGTACTCTGCTTCCGGCTGGAAGCGAATTCTTATGCATTTCAACAGTATTTGTACCGTACTCAAGGGAATACTCTTCGCTGACAGTATCGCCGGGCAGTTTCCCCGGTTTTCGAATAAGGACAAGCGGTAAATCCTGTTTCGCCGCCATGACCGAACCGAATATGAATCCTCTTGATTCTATTGCGGCAATAGCATCGTATTCAAAACCTTCACATGCTTTTTCAAGATGCTTCACCGTATCATTCAAAGCCCCTGGATGGGTAAGAAGTGTCGTAATATCCTTGAAAATAACTCCCTCAATCGGAAAGTCGGGAATGTTACGAATATGACTTTCCAGTTCCTCCAGATTCAGCATAAATTCCCTCCAGTATTCTCAATAATGAAATCCAGTGCTTCCTCCGGTGAACTTACCGGTACTACTCCATCGATTCCGGCCCATTTTCCCATAGCGCAGACGGGTTTTCCGGCCTGGAGAGCGTAAGCTATTTCGGACAGTGTCCCATACATCCCGCCTACTGCTGCAACAACTCTTCCGGAGAGTGCGATTATTCTGTTTCGTGAAGTTCCCATACCTGTTACAATAACGGTCTCCACCCAGCGGTTAGCCTTCTGAGGGTCTGACCCCGGAAGAATTCCGATACTGTGGCCGCCCTTGAAAGCTACGCCACGACATACTGCTTCCATGATGCCGGTTCCACCGCCGCAAATGACAGTAAAACCGTTATCTGCCAGCAGCTTACCGAACTTCTCCGCCCAGGAGATCTCCTCATGATCAGCGGAAGCTCCACCGATTACGGATATTAGATTCGTTCTGATATCAGCCATCAATCTACTATCATCGTTAAATGGAATGGTCGGGGCGAGAGGATTTGAACCTCCGACCTCCTAGTCCCGAACCAGGCGCGCTAACCGGGCTGCGCTACGCCCCGACTACTGTTTCAGCCAAGCAAATTTACTATTTATACTGCTATTACGCAACATCGGAACTTCAGCTGGATCCAACCAGAAAACCGATACCTGCCAGAGTACCGGACATTATCAGAGTAATAATCGCTCCAGCGATTGCTACTCCAAGGGCTATTGCAGGAATTGCAAGCTTTTTAGGAATTCCGAACAGGAACGCGGCCACCGAACCTGTCCAGGCACCTGTTACCGGTAGAGGTATTGCCACAAATAGAGTCAGGCCGAGAGCTTCGTATTTTTCGATCTTCGTCCCGGCGCGTTTTCTGGCTTTTTCAAAAAGTACATCGAAAAACCTGTCGAATACTTTCCATCTCCTCAGGAACCTGCTGACCGGCTCCAGGAACCAGAGCAGGAATGGTACCGGCAGAAGGTTGCCAGCTACCGCAAGAAGGTAGATCTTCCACCATGGCCATGCCCACTGGCTGCTCATAACGGTCCATGCAATGGGAATGCTGCCACGGAGTTCAGTGAGAGGAAACGCTGAAAGGATCATCATCTGTACTTCCCCGGGAATTCCTCCAAGCCAGTGAAGCAGTGTTTCACCCATAGGATCCCTTCATGCATACTGATTAAATGAATAAAGAATGGTCGGGGCGACTGGATTCGAACCAGCGACCACTTGAACCCCATTCAAGTGCGCTACCGGACTGCGCCACGCCCCGACCGAAGTGAGCAAAATTACCCTTTATCACTCAGTTTGTCAACTGCCATTGGATCTCTGTCCAGTAAACAAATAATATCAGATATCTCTTTTTTTATGGAGTCGATCATCTCAGCCGAAACCGTTGTATCCTCAAGCTTCAGTTCCATCTGCTCGTTCAGGTCGTCCATATCTTCTATCTTCTGCCTTGCTCCGTCAATCGTATAGCGTTCCTGGTAGAGCAGCCTGCTGATCAGCTTGATCAACCCTATATCTTCCTGCTTGTATACTCTGTTGCCGGACTGGTTCTTGGAAGGTTTCAACATTGTGAATGCAGTCTCCCAGTACCTCAGCACATGGGGCTTGAGTCCCGTTAGACTGCAAACCTCACTTATGGAATAATAGAGCTTTTCGCTGCTGGAATCCAATTCGGTTACTCCTTGCGTTTGAAAGCCTTTGTTACTTTTATCAACAATCTCTGAATGGGTGGTTTTTCAGCATCCTTCAGCTCTTCTATCTTCCTCATCATGCGCAGTGCGCCCTCGTGCTCAGCATTCCACGAAAGAGCCTCATGAAGAGCCTTTTCAGCCAGCGCAAGCTGCCCCGCCTGAATGTATATACTGCCCAGCTTCACGAAGTTATTGAGGGTACTATACTCAACTTTGCAGACCACCTTCATATGGTTTACTGCCTCATGGTACCTTTTTCTTCCAAGGGACGCGGTAGCAAGAGCTTTACGCAGCTGAGCGTTGTCCGGATGTGTCTTCAGAAATATCTCCAGTATACGAGTGGCCTCCCAGAAGTTGTCTTTCCTGCACAATCCCTCAGCTTGTCTGATGGTCCGTTTGAGTTTTGCATCAAGACGGCGCATATCCGCCCCGGGTTTGGCTTCGTTCCTGATGATACGGGATTCAGAATCTTTTCCCCGATCCCCCTTCCGCTGATTAACACCTATGGACTCATCATAATCCGCCCGATTCTCAGGATTTGAAATTACCTGGTAGGCTTCATTTATAGCCATATACCTTTCGGTAAGCTTACGATCATCTCCTGTTACATCGGGATGGAGTTTCCTGGCAAGGTCATGATAGGCGTCTTCTATCTCATCATGTGAAACCTTGCAGCTAACTCCCAGTACTTCGTAGAAAGTCTTTCCCGGATCATCCATTGTGTCAGTCACTTCATAACTGTAAATCTCCGGCTGTCGCAGTTTCCTGCGCCATCAGAGATCCTGGCAGTATACACTCCCGCCGGTATTTCATCGGGAACATCCCAGATCACGCTGCCGGTTCCTGCTGCAAGATCGCTGGCTATAAATGAATGAACTATCCTGCCGCTGGTGTCATAAACAACCACGTCAACAACTGATACAGTGGGAGAGGTTATTCTGAAAACAGCGCTTGATACTACAGGGTTCGGGTATACCGTATCAAGCGAAAGTACTGGTTCAATTTCCACTTCACCCTCTCCGTTTATTCCAACGTAATTCAGGGCGGCAAAACAGAACAGAATGTTCATAGGACGGCACTCGTTACATATCCTGACTATTTCCAACGTGTCGTTCTGTGAGCCCCAGAAACCGTTGTCATCAACCTCAGGTGTCATCGGATACATCCTTGCAACGTCTTCTCCGCAGTAACTCCAGTCGTTCTGTTCTCCGTTCACATTGTAGAGTATTTGCCATGCCGTGCCGTATTCGTAACCGTTCCCTGCCGTCATGATTTCGGACCAGCCTACGAACATTTCATTGTCTGGAGCCAGAATATCTTCGTAACCCCACGGATAGAGCAGATAACCGCCATAAGTATGATAATTCATTGCTCCTATCGGCTCGATACTGATTATGAAATCTCTCTGAACCTGTGTTTCTGGTTCTGAAAATGCGGAAGTCCCGCGGTAGGTTTGATCGTATGGATATGGGCTTGATCCATAATCATCGTAACCCCACATGTATCCCCAGTTCCTGTTCAGATCGACTCCATCACCTCCCGCGCTCCAGTTCATGTTCTTTCTCTGATTCCCACCATTAGGCATGTTGAATGCATAACCATCAGGATTTGCGATGGGTACGAAGTAAACTTCTGTATTGTCAAGTATCCATGCGGCCCTTGTGTCACCACCGTCGTAATTGCTTGTGAGCCACATGGCGAAATCGATCAGTACCGAGTTGCCACCCGGTTCCCTGGCGTGAATAAGAGAAGAGAAGTAGATGGGTGGTTTGTAACCAGATGTCGAGCTGGTCATTCTGATCATGTATATATCACGATCCTCATATGACTGTCCGATTGTAGCGGGGGTATCAACAAGGTCGCTGTAATCTTCCGAAAGACCGCACCAGAAAGCCCAGTTTTCCTCCGGGCTGTAGTAATAACCGCCGTCATTCAAATTTTCCGGAAGCAGCTCTCCCCATTCCTTTGGAAGAACTTCATAATTGTGAGAAAGAAGGGCAGCCTGATCTACATCCTTCTCCGGCAGCATGATATCCACATATTCTCCTCTGATATCAACGTTAGCTACATCGTACCCATCTTCTATAAGTTTCATCGCAAAACCCCTGGAGACATCGTACAATCTTACCAGTCTGTCCGCCTCAGCGGAAGAAGAAAGAGCTACAATTACGAAAACCAGAAAGTACTTTTTCATTGAAATCTCCTTGCAAAGATTGACTTCCAACGTTTCAGGGCTTAGAATCCTTTCCTGCTGAAACAATGTATTAATTCTAGTATCATCTAATTTGTGAAAGGAGTCTCCTCTTGGCAAGGAGCAAACAGTCACTCAAACGCCGCAGAACCGATGCAGTCAAGGCAAAAAGGAACCGCAGTAAAATGCGTGAGCTCAGAAGCGCCATCAAAAGTGTAAATGAATCTGACACACCTGAAAACAGAGAAAAAGCCCTGCGCAAAGCCCAGAGCCTGATAGACAAAGCATCCAAAATTCGTCTTCTTCATCCTAATAAGGCAAGCAGGCTGAAGCATTCCATAATGTAGCAATACGGACCCTATTTCGAACTTGAAGGGTCCGTCTGCTGCACTCCAGGCATCTATCCGAGATAATTCTCCTGTCATCTTCTGGAAATGAATATTGACATTATCCGTTCTTTTGTTAGATTGCTCTAACAGAAATAGAGGTGTCTATATGTCAAATAGTGAAAACGGAATCACAGGATCACTTGAGGATTACCTTGAAACCATATATAGGATTCTCGGAAGAAGCTCCGTCGCCAGGGTCAGGGATATCGCTGAGGAGATGAAAGTAAGCCCTGCTTCAGTTACACCCGCCATGAAACGCCTGGCAGAAAAAAAACTGATCAAATACTCAAAACGCAACTACATTGAATTTACCGAAAAGGGCCTCTTCATAGCGCGCCGCACAATGACCCGTCACAATCTGCTCTCCCGTTTTCTCACGGAAATTCTTGGAATCAACAAAGAACAGGCCGAGACAGACGCCTGTTCTATGGAACATTTCCTTTCAGAAAATTCGATGGAACGGCTGGCTGCTTTCTTCGAATTTCTTGCGGCCTGCCCGGATCTGCAGTTCCTGATAGATAATGGATTCAGCAAGTGCCTGGAAGGAGAAACCGAACAGCTTTCCCGGTGTAGATGGTCAATCTGTCCGCTGATGAATCACGATCCGGATGATAATGATAAGGGGCTGGAGCTTATACGTCTTATAGATATTGATCCGGGTTCATCCAGAATAATCGCACGTATAAACGCCGATAAGCAGGTAAGAAAACAACTCATCGATTCAGGCTTCATCCAGGGAGCAAACATTATTCTAAGCCGTCCGGGAAGTAATGATCTGCCATGCATCGTAAAGCTTGACGGATACGATCAGGAGCTGCCCCTTGAAATAGCTGAATGTGTTCTTGTACATCCCGAAGGCGAAGGAAAACATGAGTATGAGAAATAGAAGAGGAAGAAATCGCGGCAGGGGCAGAGGAGCAGTGTTCGCGAATACTGCAAGACCGGGCTATCCTCTGACCATGGCATCATCAGACGAATACGTAAGAGTTGTGACGATAACCACCGATCATGCCGCAGAGAACAGACTTGTAAGCATGGGCATCAACCCGGGAGCCCTCCTTCATGTCATCTCTGCCTCGGGGAGCGGTCCCATAGTAGTAGCAAGAGACGAAACAAGGTTTGGAATAGACAGAAAAACCGCATGGCATGTAAGGGTGGTACCGGCCTCTTCCAATACAGTTAATACTGCTTATCCTGCTTTCTGCGATGATAACTGCAGAGGATGTTCCTACAGAACCGAAATGATGAAGGCCGAGTACGGTGAAAGCGTAACTCTTGATTCTCTGAAAGATGCAGAAACGGGCACGATAATTTCCATACGAGGCAGAGGTGTAACAGTAGACCGGCTCAGAAAAATGGGGTTCAGGAAGGGAACACCTGTCAAAATGGTCCGCAACCTGCATCATCCTGATTCCGTAATCGTAGTTATTGAGGGAAAACAGGTGGAAATCGCGGGATGGGACGCTCTGCATGTCATCCTTGAGGTAAACCGATGAATCAGACTATTCCTGTTATCGCTCTTGCCGGAAACCCCAATTCAGGTAAAACCTCGATATTCAACGCACTTACCGGCGCAAGGCAGCACGTTGCCAATTATCCCGGAATCACCGTGGAGATCAAGGAGGGAAAAGCCCATTCAGGTGAGCTGACCGCAAGAGTAATAGACCTGCCGGGAACCTATAGCCTTACGCCCTACTCTCCGGATGAGGTTGCCGCAAGGGATTACCTTCTTGAACAGCATCCGGATGTTGTGATCCATGTGGTTGATTCATCCAACCTTGAGCGCAACCTCTACCTCACCACACAGCTTATGGAACTTGGTGTACCTGTAATAATCGCCCTGAATATGATCGATATTGCCGAGGCCAGGGGAATAAGAATCGATTCGGAAGGTCTTTCCAGAATACTTGGAATACCCGTAATCCGCACCATAGGCAACAGAGGGACAGGCGCTGACGAGCTGCTGCAGAAGGCTTTGAGTGTAGCCGGGGAAAGAACCAGCTGGATCCCGATAGATCTCTCCTACGGACAATCTTCAGATGAAGCTCTGAAGATACTGAAGATGAAGATAAGGGAAGCGAAACTCCTTGGCGATATGGTTCCTCCCGGATGGCTGGCTCTTCGACTTCTTGAGCAGGATTCGCATACAATTAACAGAGTAGAAAAACTTCATTTACCCGCAGGTGACGAAATACTGAATCTGTCTGCCGACCTGGCGGACGGGGTCTTCAGGGAAATGAACGACGAAACCGAAGGTGTCATCGCCGATCACAGGTACGGATTTGTCGCGGGTGTGGTCAAACGTGTGAAAAGCAAACCTGCGGTAAACAGAGTATACCTTTCAGACAGGATGGATACATTCCTGACAAATCCCGTTCTTGGCCCGATTGTGATGGCTGCTGTACTCTTCGGTCTGTTTCAGTTCACATTTTTCATAAGTGATACACCTATTACGTGGATGGAAGAATTCTTCATCTGGCTTCACAATATCGCATGGGGCGTCCTGCCTGAGGGTTTCCTCAGATCAATGGTAGTAAACGGAGCCATCGACGGTGTCGGAGGTGTAGTCGGCTTTGTACCCCTTATCATGTTCATGTTCTTTTTCATAGCCATTCTTGAAGATACCGGTTATATGGCCAGGATAGCGTTTCTTATGGACAGAATATTCCGAAAGTTCGGACTTCATGGGAATTCCATCGTCCCCTTTATAATATCAGGTGGAATAACTGGAGGATGCGCAGTACCCGGTATAATGGCCGCCAGGACACTCAGGGATCCAAAAGAAAGATTCGCCACCATATTTTCTGTCCCCTTTATGAACTGCGGCGCTAAACTTCCGATATACGCCCTTCTTATTGCAGCTTTTTTCTCCGCACATGAAGGCACAATGCTGTTTCTGCTTACCATTATTTCATGGTCATTCGCGATGATTTCCGCTAAATTGCTGCGTTCTACGATACTGAAGGGAGAATCGACCTCTTTCGTTCTTGAGCTCCCCCCTTACAGGCTCCCTTCCCTCAAGAGCCTCCTCATACATATGTGGCAGAGGACATGGCTCTACCTACGGAAGGCAGGAACAGTAATCCTTTTCGCCTCGATCGTTATGTGGGCTCTTATGACATTTCCCACTCTGCCGCTGGACCGGGCATCCTCGCTGACCGGCAACGAACTCGCACAGGTAAAACTATCGTATTCGTTTGCGGGAAGGGCCGGCAGGATCTTCGAGAACATCACAAAACCGCTGATGGGATTTGACTGGAAAACCGATGTAGCGCTTATTGGAGGATTCGCAGCCAAGGAAATCGTGGTTTCCACCCTTGGTACGGTCTATTCAATGGGAGAGATTGACGCTGAGGAATCTTCATCACTTTCGGAAAGACTGGCCAATGAAGCGGGGTGGAACCCGGTGATGGCATTTGCCCTTATCATGTTTACAATGCTGTACATTCCGTGCATAGCCACAGTAGCTGTCATCAAACGTGAAACCCGTTCATGGAAATGGGCGGGATTTGCCGTTGTCTATACAACAGGTATTGCGGCGATTGTATCGACAATTGTATACCAGATAGGGATGCTGTTCTACTGACCCCCGGGCGTTTTCAGATTACGAATCCAGGTTCAAGCATGGTGTTCTTGGGTATAACAATTATGCCATCGCGAATGGAGAAGAGATCCGAAGAGTATTCCTGAACACCCTCTCTGTTCTCAAGCCTGCACCTGTTACCTATTCTGGCATTCTTATCGATGATGGCGTTTTTAATAACACAGTTCTCGCCAATTCCAAGCGGCAGCATTTCACTGCTTTTGTTCCTGGGATCGAGGTAGTGACCTTCCCAGTAATCTGAACCCATGAATACACATCTTTCCATCACGGTTCCGTTTCGCACTTTGCCGCGGAGACCTACAATACACTTATTGAATGATACTCCGTTTACATCTGAAGCATCACATATGATCGTATCGTTCAGTGTACAGTTATTTATCCTCGCCCCGGGAAGAGCCCGCGCACGGGTATAAAGTGGTGAAAAACTCGTATACATGTCAAAATCAGGATTTGAAGTAGCCATATCCAGATTGGCCTTGAAGAAACTGGATATCGTACCTATATCCGACCAGTATCCGTTGAATGTATGTGAAGCCACTCTGTATGATCCAATGGAATGGGGTATGATCTCCTTCCCGAAATCGATAACATCGGGTTCCGCTTCAAGAACCTTCCTTAGAACATCCGATGAGAACATGTAGATTCCCATGCTTCCCAGATAGGGCCTTGAAACCGTAGTTCCCATCTGAGTGCTCTTCAGCCCTTCCAGTTCCTCTTCCGGGGGTTTTTCTCTGAATTCAGTGATAATTCCGTCTTCGCCTACCTTCATAATACCCATGGATGGAGCCTCGGCCGCGGTGACCGGTTTGGTTGCTATTGTTATGTCGGCTTTGCTGTTTTCATGATAGTCGGCGAATTCATTGAAATCCATCCTGTAAAGCTGATCACCGGAGAGTATCAGAACCAGATCAGGGTAGTAGCTGCTTATATACTTGAGACTCTGTCTTACAGCGTCAGCTGTTCCCTGGAACCATTCCCTGTTCTCATCGGTCTGTTCAGCCGCAAGAATAGAAATAAAACCATCGGTGAACCTGTCAAACTTGTACGTGCGTGCTACATGCTTGTTCAGGCTCTCGCTGTTATACTGAGTAAGTACCAGCATGTGTCTGATCTGATCGTTAATGCAGTTTGAGATCGGAATATCTATTAACCTGTACTTGCCGCCTATGGGAACTGCAGGTTTGCTTCTGTCACGAGTAAGGGGAAAAAGCCTTGTTCCCCTTCCTCCACCAAGAATTACAGCGATAATTCTTCTCATCTCTCCTCCTGGATTATCTTTTTGACAATAGAACCACATGTCGCGGTAGAGTCAAGGAGTAAAATAGCTCTGTAGTATTCGAATATAGAACATTATTAAACCTGAACTTGACATTTCTTAAAGTATTTATATATTTTCTTTAAGATATTGGAGGTTTGATATGGATATTGGTAATGCTAAATGTCCTGAGTGCGGAAGAGCCATGACACCTGTTGCCTGCGAGTGCCAACACTGTGACATCAAAATGGAAGGGAAATTCTCAGTCTCTATTCTTTCACAGCTGTCTCCGGATGACCAGGCTCTGGTGATCGCGTTTGTACACAGTTTCGGGTCAATTAAGAAAATACAGGAACTGCTTGACGTAAGTTATCCCACTGCGAGAGCGCGGATCACGGATTTGATAAAGCGGCTGGATTCAACCATGGAAGCACCTGAGAGCATAGAAAGCCAGGTTCTCGAAAAGCTCGACCGGGGGGATATTTCCTTCCATGAAGCGATGAAGGATTTATGATGCCTGCCTGCATACTTCTGCTCAGGATAAAGAATTTCTTTATCCCGTTCCCCTGGTTCATCATCTGGGTCTTTCTCGTACCCTTTGTTCTCCTGGGATGGCTCGCTGGAAATATCGGACTGATCTTTGACCCCAACAGCTATGCGATGAAAGCGGCCAGCCAGTCCTGGAGAGTTCTTATGCTGCTCATGCGCCTTCATGGAACAGAAGTAAAAGTAAATACAAGTGAAGAAAATATTTTGATAAAATTCATCTGACCTGATTGAAAGGGGAAAACACAATGAAAAATGATTCACACAAGAAGATCCTGGAGATGCTTTCTAATGGAAAGATCTCCGTTGATGAAGCCACTGCGCTTCTGTCAAAACTTCAAAGTCCCGATACCGGTGCTGAAAACGTAAACGAATCGGAATACGGTGAAGTGAAGAAAAAGGCTCTCAAATACCTGAGAGTAATGGTGGACTCCGCTGACGGTGACAAGGTTAACGTAAGGGTGCCCCTCAGTCTGATTAAGACCGGAATCAAACTTTCTGCCCTTGTTCCCCGCAATGCGGCTGAACAGATGAGCAACCATGGATTCGATCTTTCGCAGCTGTCCGAACTTGACGGCGATGAACTAATCGAAGCACTCAGTGATATGCAGGTTGATGTGGACAGTGCCGATGGGGATAAAGTAAAGGTATTCACTGAATAGAGAAGTCGCGCTTTCTGAAGTACGGTCAACCTGTGGCTTTTGTGATACGTAAAAAAAAGGTAAAATCCTTGAACTACCGGGGTTTATGAGCTTTCAGAACATATTCTCCGGGATATAATCCATAGTATTCATCTATATCGCCATTCATCACCAGCACTTCAACCCTGAAACCCTGTTCTGTAAGTCTGCTCTTAAGACCCTCCACGGAATAGACACGTACATGATCTTCCTGACCGAAGTTAATCAGTCTATCCTCGGGAGCAGTTATCGATTGATCTTCATACATTTCTTCGCTGAACGGTGTCTGTACGAAACAACTTCCACCGGGTTTCAATATTCGAAAGAGTTCCATAATGGCATTTTTATCTTCTTCAATATGCTCCAGAACATGATAACAGATTATCTTGTCATACACATTTTCTGATTCATCAATATCGGTAATATCAATGCACTTATCTGCAGTGAATTCTCCAGCATAATCTGTAGTTGTATATTCAATATCCGATCTCAATTCATATGCTCTCCTGATTGCCCCGGATGGTGAAAAATGAAGAATTCTCTCTTCGGAATTCACTTCGTTCTCAAGAATCATATAAAGCCTTCTGGCTCTTGAAGAACTGCCGCATCTGGGACACAAACGATCTTCATCATTTATCTCAATGAAAGCTCTGAGCCCGTATCCACAAATATTGCATCTGTGTCTGTTACCTCTGTATAGAATTGCCAATACCCTTCTTAACAAGTATTCATGTTCGGCGAGAAGCCTTCCTGGAATCACTCTTCGGACTATACCTTTTACCAAGTTGAACACCTCAGATAACACCTCTCGCATCCGTTAGTTGAAGTGATTGCAACCCTCAACCAGTGGTCCATTGAAATCAATTGATCTTTATGTCATTGAGAGATTATACCATGTCCCATGGCTTACGGTCGACTTCACTATTATCTAATGTGAAACTGGCACTATTGCCTCTTTATACACCTATAAAGGCCTGGTGGGCAAACGTCCTGAGAACGAAAACAGGAAAATTGGTCGATGGAGATAAGGTGAGGGTTTTCACAGAATAGAATAGTCGCGTCTCCTGTATTATATTTCTTTTTCTACTTATAGCAGAAAGGAAAGATCCGTGAAAATAGCCCTTGCCGGAAAACCGGGCTGCGGCAGGTCCACTCTGTTCCGAGCGCTTGCGGGCTCCGTTGATGCCGATACGGGAAAGCCTCTCACAGTAAAAGTACCCGACCACCGTCTGGACTTTCTTGAGAGCATCCACAACCCGGAAAGGAATACTCATGCTACGGTCGTTTTCTTCGATGTTCCATCTCCCTCTTTCTCAACGAAGAATCTGGCTCTTATCAGAAATGCCGCTGTACTGACGGTCGTACTCGATAATTACGCCCTGGGTGATACTGTGAACGATTTCAATGAGATCGAATCGGAACTCATTCTGAACGACATGGCATTATGCGAAAAAAGACTTGCGCGTCTGACAAAGGAAAGCAAGAGCAAATCTCGCGAGGCAATCCTTCTCGACAAACTCCTTAAGCACATGGAGAACGGCAGTCCTTTGCGAATCCTTGATCTTGATGATGGAGAAACAGCTCTTCTTGCCCCTTACGCACTACTCTGCCAGAAACCTCTGATGGTTGTTTCCAACAGAATGGGTGATCCGGTAACTCCGGATGAAGAGCTCTCCGGAATTGTTCTGGACCATGGAGGAACCCTTCTCGGTATCGATACTGGTTTTGAGCTGGAACTTACTGAGATAGAGGAAAGTGAACAGAAACCATTTCTGGAATCCATGGGCTACTCTTCCAGCGGCCTTTCGCGACTTATTAAAACCTCATACTCGGCCCTTGACCTGATAGTCTTCTTCACCATGGGCAAAGATGAAACAAGGGCGTGGCCCATTCATAGAGGCGCAACCGCTCTTAAAGCAGCGGGGACGATACACTCCGACCTTGCCAGGGGTTTCATACGAGCGGTTGTTATTCCCTGGGAGCTGTACCATGAGTTTCCCGATAAAACACTGCTCAAAGAAAAGGGTGAACTCGGGATCGAAGGCAAGGATTACATCGTCAAAGACGGCGATATAATAGAGATCCGATTCAACGTCTGATCCGCTGCGCGAATTTACCGGATACTCCGCATCGTTCTCGCCACCTTGCGCCATTCGTGAGTGATCTGACTGATCTCAGCCGCGCCCAGGAGTATCACACACTCCCAGTAGAGCAGGAAGAACGTAGCCATAACCCTTGCAAGTGAACCGTAAACCACTCCCCATCCCGGATGAGCAATGACCCAGATGTAAGCCTGTGTACCAAGACCGGTAAACACCATGGCTACGGCCGTCGCAAGGAGAGCCTGTCTGATGCCTACCTTTCTGTTTGGAGCAGCTTTGAAAAGGGTAAAGAACAGCAGCGTCGTGAAGGTAATTCCCAATATCTGAGCAATACCGCCGCCGGTAAGGTGCCCGATCAAAGGCCATTGTGAGACAATGTCACCCACCGGGCTGTCCACAACCAGCCGGGCCATTGTTGAAAAGATCAGTGAGAATACAAAACAGAAAGCCACAAGCAGAGCCAGGAAGAAATCGTACAGCTTCCCCAGGACGATATTGCGACCCCTGGATACTTCAAATATTCTGTCGAATGCCGTCCGTATGGTACCGAAAAGCCTGCTGCCAAGCCACAGGAGAAAAACGAAACCCACTATTCCCGGTATTCCGGCATTACCTGTGAAAATGGCGCTTTCGATCTCGTTCCTCGTGGAATCGGGAATGAGCGGATTGGCTGTATCGAGCCAGTTCGTAAGACCCTGCTGCAGACCCTCGTCCTCCTGGAATGCTATACCGCTGAATGTAAGTATCATAAGACCCAGAGGGAGGATGGTTATAAGTATATTAAAGGCAATGGCTGCGGCTGAGAAGAAGACGCTGTCATCGTTCCACCTGTTGTACAGTCTTATTCCGAAAAATCTGATGAAGATCCATGATCTGTGAAGATGCTGTCTCATTGATGCAGTCTTAACGCGCCATGGTCCTTTATCAGAAGCCAGAATTACTCCACAGTAACGCTTTTTGCGAGATTTCTGGGCTTGTCAACGTCACAGCCCCTTGCAACCGCTATATGATAGGCAAGAAGCTGAAGTGGAATCACGCTGAGCAAAGGGATAAGCATATCGGATGTCTCGGGAACCCTGATAATCCAGTCCGAAACCGATTCGATATCGGTGTCTCCCTCGGTAGCAATGGCAAGAACCCTCCCGTGTCTTGCCTTTACTTCCTGTATATTGGATATTACTTTATCATACGCCGCGCCCTTAACGGCAATCACTGCTATGGGCATCATCTCATCTATGAGGGCTATAGGACCGTGTTTCATCTCCGCCGCAGGGTAACCTTCCGCATGAATGTAGGATATCTCCTTGAGTTTAAGGGCGCCTTCGAGAGCTACCGGGAAGTTTACGCCTCTGCCAAGGTATAGAAAATTCCTTACATAAGTAAATTCCCTGGCTATCTCGGCTATACTGCTGGAATTCTCCAGAATCTTACTTACCTTGTCCGGTATGGCCATTATCTCATGTGCCAGTTCAAGGCCCTGATCACGGTCGAGAATCTGCCTGGCTCTTCCAAATGCAAGGGCAATGAGGGTAAGAGCCATTACCTGTGAAGTGAAGGCTTTTGTTGAGGCAACTCCGATCTCGGGGCCTGCATGGATATAAACACCGGCATCCGTTTCACGGGCGATGGTTGAACCGATCACATTAACTATGCCGAGAGTACGGCATTTCTTCTCTTTGGCCAGTTTCAGAGCGGCTAATGTATCAGCGGTTTCACCACTCTGGCTTATAAGTATCATCAGTGTATCCGGAGGCAGTACAGGATCTCTGTATCTGAATTCGGAAGCGTATTCCACCTGTACAGGTATTCTTGAATAGGCCTCTATAAGATACTTACCTATGGAAGCCGCATGCCAGGAGGTTCCGCAGGCGGTTATTACTATCCTGCTTATTGACCTCATGTCCTCCTCGGACATATGAAGACCTCCAAGGTGTGCAGTACCCTGGACAAGATCCAGCCTGCCTCTGAAAGCGTTTGTAAGTGATTCGGGCTGGCTGTATATCTCCTTCAGCATGAAATGCGGGTAACCATCCTTTTCGATTTCATTAATATCCCAGTCCACATATTCAATACGTTCGCGAATGAGGGATGGATGGCCGTTATCCGATTGAATCCCCTTGAGGTTAACTTCGATAACTTCACCCTCCTCAAGGTAAATAACGTCCCTGGTATGTGATACAATAGCTGCGACATCGCTGGCAACGAAATATTCATCATCACCTATCCCGGCCACAAGAGGGCTTCCGTAACGGGCTGCAACAAGGGTATCCGGTTCATCCGCGGAGAGTACAGCTATGCCGTATGCGCCATGAACTTTTACAAGGGCATCTTTTACAGCGCTGAATAGTTTCTTCCCTTTTCCAACTTCCAGACTGATCAGCTTCGGCAACACTTCGGAATCGGTTTCCGATGCAAAGCTGACTCCCGAATCGATAAGCTCCTGCCTGAGTACCTTGAAATTCTCGATTATTCCATTGTGAACAACCGCGATCCTCCCACCCTGGTCGATATGTGGATGAGCGTTAACATAGGAGGGTTCTCCATGGGTAGCCCAGCGGGTATGCGCTATACCCACAGTTGAGGAATCGGAATCTCCATAATCGATTTTTTCAAGGTCGCTGACGCGGCCTTCACACTTCCTTATAAACAGACTGCCGCTGTCCTGAAGCGCGTATCCCGCTGAATCGTAACCTCTATATTCAAGACGCTTCAGCCCTGCAAGAAGTATTTCCCTTGCGGGTTTGTTTCCCACATATCCAACTATTCCGCACATATACTCTCCATGGTTTTACTGAAGATTCGGAAGTCCCTGTCAATGTAATCATTATCCCTGTTCTCGGCAATGAACCTGACAACCGATTCAGTACCCGATGATCTAATATGCATCCAGCCGCCATTCCTAATATACCAGAGGCCATCTCTTGTATCATCCGCCGGGCCGAACTCTTCCAGCAGTCTATATCTTAGAACCTCAAATTCATTTTTGAAGGGTAACTTCTTCTTGAACATACTGTAAGATGGATAACTGTCTGCCCAGCTTCCTATACTGGAAGCAGGGTTGCTTCTGAGGAACGAGACCGCACAGGCCATTGCCACACCGCTGTCCCGTCCGGCGTGAAAAGCCCGATCAATAACACCGCCGTTACCCTCGCCACCTATGATGGCTCCACGTTTTTCCATTTCCTCTACAACGTTAACCTCGCCCACCGGACTGCGGTACAGCCGGCATCCATGTTTCGCGGCGGCATCCTCAGCCAGTCTGGAGGTAGACAGATTAACAACAGCCGGACCCGGCCTTGTCGCAAGTACAAAATCTATTGCCAGGGCAACCGTGTAATCTTCGCCGATGATCTTTCCGTTCTCATCTACCAGAGCAAGCCTGTCTCCATCGGGATCAAATGCAAAACCAATGTCAGCGTTCTCATTTGTAACCGCCCGGGATAGTCCCCTGAGGCTTTCAACGGTTGGTTCGGCAACACGGGGAAAATCGCCGAAAGGTGTCATTTCGGGATTGATCACGGTACATTCAACTCCCAGCCTTTCCATTAACATCGGAGCAAAAGATACAGCTGCTCCTCCCGTAACATCAAGCACCGCTTTCAGTGGTCTTCCTTCAGTAATGAGCCATGGCAGTGAAAGTACACCTTCGATATGCCTTTCCACTGCCCCGCTCAGTTTCCGGGGAATTCCGACTTCTCTGTAACCCGCATGCTTCCTTGCGCTGCTGAGGAATGCCATCAAACGATTCCTGTCATCAGACCTCAGAAAAACACCATCGCTCCCGATGAGTTTCAGGGCGTTCCATTCGCCGGGATTATGGCTCGATGTAATGGCAATCCCTCCGCGTATTCCTTCCTTCATGGCTTCAAGCTGTACGGTAGGAGTAGGTACAATCCCCAGGAGAACCGGGTCACAGCCCACAGACATAAGACCTGCGGATACCGCTGCCTCAACCGCAGGTCCGCTTCTTCTTGTATCTCTGCCAACAACAACAGGTCCACTACCGGAAAGAATTCCGAACGCGGACGCGAATTCCGAGGCGTTGGCTACTGTAAGGGATTTACCGAATATGCCTCTTATTCCTGATCCGCTGATAATTGGTTTCATAAATCGTCCTTGAGTTGAAATTTGGAGCCGGCGAACGGAATCGAACCGTTGACCTGCGCATTACGAATGCGCTGCTCTGCCAGCTGAGCTACGCCGGCTCCGGAGCAATGGATATTATTGAAAAAAACACGAATCGTCAATAATATCAGAAAATCGATCCTTCACTGCCGAATAGACTCACCGGAAAAGTGATACAGAATTGAGAGCTTCCAAGATCAGATTCAACCGCAGGATAAACCGAGGATTCTACTCCGTCTATTACTGCGTTGTCCATTTTGATGTTTGCAAATGATCTTCTGTACTCCAGCCTGCCAGTCAATGGTCCAACGAGTATGACCTCGGCCCCGACGGACAGAGCAAAACCAGCTGAGCTTCCATCAACTTCCACGAATTCGCCGAAATCATCCGTTCCTCTGTACTTCCCGGTTATAAAAACTCCACCCACTCCCGCGAAGACGGAGAACTTTTTGAAAACATTGTATTCCGCAAGTGGCATAATTGAAATCAGAAATGCGCTCAATTCACCATCCCAGCCTGTAGGTGAGGAATTCTTCCAGAAGTATTCCCCTGTAATCCTGAAGTCCAGTATCCCCGGCGCGTCGATATCTACTGCAAGGCCTGCCGATGTCCCGGGAGTGAGAAACCTGTTTTTGTAAACGGAATCCATCGGAGCAAGGTTAGATATCATCGGTCCTGCGCTGACTGAGATACCATCGGATGCAGAGCTTTGTGAAACGGAAATCAGTACAAGCACAATAATCTTAACAGCTGTATTAAATCTCACGCTTCATCTCCGATAATGTACTCCTTCTTAATGTGATCAAGCAATCCACCATCCTTGAGAATATCAAGCATCTCATCGGGCAGCGGCGGAAAACCGAATACTCTGTCACCTACATGCACCTTTCCCACGGCGGGATCTACTTCTACCTCATCACCTTCAGTGAAGTAATTGACAGCTTCCGGACTCTGGACCAGAAGCAATCCCTGGTTTATGGCGCTTCTGTAAAATATCCTGGCAAATGATTTCGCTATTACGGCTTTCACACCCACATATTTCAAACCGAGAGAAGGCTGCTCCCTGCTCGATCCGCATCCGAAGTTCTCCCCTGCCACTACTATGTCTCCGGGTTGAACCGCTCCTGCAAAGGCTGGATCAAGGTCTTCCAGAAGATGTTCCTTTATCTCGGGTCCTGTAGAACAGGTGTAAGTGTACTTGCCCGGAAAGAGCAGATCGGTGTTGATATCGTTCTGAGGATAGTGGAACACAGTCATCGGAGTACCTCCCTTGGATCCTTTATTTCACCTGCTATGGCCGAAGCAGCTGCCGTCTCGGGGCTGGAAAGGTATATCTCAGCTTCTTTTTCGCCCATTCTTCCCTTGAAATTCCGGTTCGCTGTTGAAAGACATTTCTCGCCCGGGGCCAGAACTCCCTGGTGCGCTCCCAGGCATGGGCCGCAACCGGGAGGAAGAATGACCGCTCCGGATTCGATAAGATCCTGCATGACACCCATCTTTATTGCCTTAAGGTATTCTTTTCTGGAAGCCGGGGCAACTATCATCCTCACGTTTGGGTGAACCTTCTCGCCCCTGAGAATGTCGGCAGCCGATTTGAGATCTTCAGCCCTGCCGTTGGTGCAGGTTCCTAAGAAGACTTGGTCGATCTTCGTGCCGGTCATCTCTTCAATCGGGACAACATTATCCACCTGATGGGGGCATGCAATAACCGGAACGATATCTGAAAGGTCGTACTCCAGCGATCTTGCATATTCAGCGTCATGATCACTCCAGACAGCTTTCTCGATTTTTATATCCAGAGCCATGAAGTATTTGCTTGTCATTATATTAGCCGGAAATGCAGCGATCTTGGCACCCATTTCGATTCCCATATTCGCAATGGTCATTCTATCGGATATCCTGAGTCCTCCGACGGCGGGGCCGTTGAACTCAACTGCCATATAGTTCGCTCCGCCCGCTCCCACATCTCCAATTATGGTAAGGATCAGATCCTTGGCTGAAATACCGGCATCAAAGGATCCGGTGAGTTCAATATTCATCGTTTCAGGTACTTTGAACCAGGTTCTGCCGGTTATCCAGATGCCAGCGGCCTCGGTTCTGTCAATACCTGTAGCGAAGCAGTTGAACGCACCATAAGTACATGTATGGCTGTCACTGCCGACGACGATAGATCCCGGCATGACAAGCCCCATTTCAGGCATGACCTGGTGACATATGCCGGTTCCTATATCAAAAAAATTGGTTATTCCCTGTTCTCTGACGAATTCCCGTATCTTCATGTGACCTGCTGCGTGCTTGCTTGAAGCTGCAGGTGTGACGTGGTCGAGAACAATAGCCAGCCTTCCGGGATACCTGACCTTACCCTCCGGAACAGTGGATTCGAACTTGCCTATTATAGCTGAACTGTTATCATGGGTAAGGATATAATCCGGTTCAACAAATACGATCTCGCCTTCCCTGATTTTCTTTCCGGCAGCTCGACTAAGAACTTTTACCGCAAAAGTTTCTCCCATAATGTGAAACCTTCTCTCAAGAGTATTCCTGCTTCTGTGATCGATTCACTATAGTACGAATTATACAATCAGTTCCGCGAGTAGTAATCCTAAACATTATAATACAATTCATGAAGGGTTCCCATGAGAATTGTAAGTGGAAAAGACAATATATCGGAAATGTGTGCAGACCTTCTTCAGGATGAATCAAACCTGTCAGGTGCGTGGTGCGAATCCGCGGCCTGGCCTGAAAACGCGGATGAAGCCGCGGATTACATCAAAGAATGTTCGCGGAAGGGAATTCCTTTTACCGTTTCGGGAGGATTGACCGGTATATCTGGAGGAGCTCTCCCGGAGGGCGGTTCAGTAATATCATCATCATCGATGAAGAATATCAGTATGCTTGATAACGGTAATGTTACAGCCTCCGCAGGAATTACGATCGAAGAGCTTAACAATTTCATATCCGCAAACGCGAAAGGCTTTTTTTACCCGCCTGATCCTACCGAGGAAACGGCTTCCGTAGGTGGTACTATTGCTACCGATGCTTCGGGTGCAGACAGTTATCTCTACGGATCAACAAGGAAATGGGTTGAAGGACTTCAGATCATTCTCCCGGGCGGCAGAATTCTGAACATAGAACGTGGTCATCACTTTTTTAAGAATCTCACCTGCATACACCCCGTTCTGGGCACAATTCACCTGCCTTCCCTTTCAAGAGAACAGCCGCCGAAGAATACCGCAGGCTATTACATGCGCCCGAATATGGACCTGATAGATCTGTTCATCGGTTCGGAAGGAACACTTGGTTTCATTACCGAGGCGAAACTGAAACTGGCACCTGAACCTGAGTACCTTATAGATCTCTCTGTCTTTCCAGAAAAGGCCGAGTCCTTCTGGAAACTGTACGATTCATTGCTGCATGCCGAGAAACCGCTCCGGATAAGAGCCCTGGAAATGATGGATGACAGGTGCATCGCATTCATGCGAATGCATCCCGGGGAGCTTCCCCCTCCTCCCGAGAACGCTGCATTTGTACTGCTTCTAAGAGCTGAAGCTGACAGTGATGAGCATCTTGAAGAAACTCTGGTTCTTCTTGATGAGATGCTGACCGAATCCAATGCAAGCCCGAATACTGCATGGGGGGGGTTCGAGCCCTCCGAGAGAAAGAGGATCAAGGATTTCAGACATGCGCTGCCCGAAGCGGTTAATCACTGTATTTCGGAATCGAGAAGGAAGTACCCCTTAATTCACAAATACGGCTCCGATGGCGCGGTTGGACCATTCAAGCTAAGGGAATACTACAACATAACGCGGAAGATACTGGAAGAAAGCGACCTTCCCTTCGTAATATTCGGCCATGCCGGACAGAGCCACATTCATGCCAACGCAATACCGGAAAATCCGCGCCAGATGGATCTGGCTGATGAAGCCATGAGGAGAATAGCAAAAGCAGCAGTGGAAATGGGAGGTACTATATCCGCCGAACACGGACTGGGAAAGCTGAAATTTGATTATTTGAGCATGATGTATTCTGAGGATGAGATCAAAGCCATGGATGCTATAAAAAACAGGATCAGATCTTGCATTTAAGCATTATTCAATTTTCCAAACTCCTTACATCCGCATAATCTTCGATTATTCTGCAGCCTCTTGAGTAATCCTTTTCTCTGCACGCGCGGATACTGTCCGCAATATCACTCCGCATCTCAGACAGGATTTCAAGAAGTTCCTCACGGGTCGCATTGGGAAATTCCCTTGTCAGTATATCCTTTTTAAAAGCCGACGTTTTATCAGGACCGTCCTCATCAGACAGGCAGTCAAGAGCAAAAAACCTTACATGGAACCTGTACGTTTCAATCGCCCTGAGCCTGTGTGCTTCAGTAAGAAAATTCTTACCAAGACCGCTGATATCCTTATCTGTATATATCTCCTTTATCGATTCCACTTCAAGCTTTTCAAGAGCTTTCAGCATCATTTTCACAATATCTTTCCTGATGATACCACCGCGTGGTTCCCAATGCCTGGCACGGTTCCTGGACAGGTACTTCTTTTCATTTCTCTGTATTGCAAACAGGTTATCGGAAAGTACCCAGGAAGGAATTATCTGATTGAATGCGGGTGGAACACCATCAACCGAACTGAACGGTTCGCAGATCAGTGAGAAGGGAAATTCAACTTTCTGGGGTAGTGCAGTTACACCTGTCGCTATAATGGTGTAAGGAGCCTCTGAAAAGTCCGCCGGGAATTTCATAGAACATGCCAGTCCGAAGAACATACCCTCGCCTGGCCTTATTTCCTGATCGGGACGCCTTGATGTATGGTTGCTGCCAACGTTGGCTCCGTAACCGATGTTTCCTCTGCCTTCGGGCCATCTGGCGGCTATCAGAAGTGATTGATGGTGAGCTGCTGTAAAAGGACCGGCCAGTGATGCCGTTATTTCACCCTCTGCAAGTACCGAATTGGGCCCAAGGAAGGATGACGATAACTTACCATGTTTCTCGACCACTGACGCTTCCCCTAGTATGGATTTCTCTACGATGGCCATTGAATCCACTCTGGAGCCCCATTTCAGGATTGAATTCCTTACAAGAGCACCGTCCAATACTGAAGCAGGATTCAATTCTCCACCAAGTAAAGTACTGTTCCTCACCGCACAGGCGTTAACGATCGATACACGGGAACCGATCCAGCAGTTTTCAACAACGGGCGTATCCTGAATTCTACAGCTTCTTCCGATGACACCAGACTTCCTCGATATAAGCTTCGTTAAAAACTCATCGAGAAATGTACGGTACATCGCAAGGTTATCCGCTCGATCAGAGCCGCCTGAAAGCACCGATGCAAGAAGTACATCAAGAAAGGGGAACGATGGCACGTTCCTCTCCCCTGTTTCAACCCCGAGTTCAAGTTCAACTCCGCAACCGCACATGGAGCCATATTCGTACGTGAGCCTGCCGCAGTTCTCTATGACAGTACCCTCTCCAATATGGAGATTACGCAGCAGATTTGATCTTTCAATCCTGCATCCGGGTAGAATCGTAACATTCTCAAGGATACAGTTCCTGAGAACAGGGTTAAAGCTGCAGCCTTCTACTTCAGCTGAAGTCATGGCCATTTGTACTTCACCTGAAAAAATGCAGTTTCGAACAGAATTCAGCAGGGCATCACTGAATACTTTAACTCTGGACCAATCCTCGGATGAGTTGCCGTTATCTTCAAGAAGCCTGATCTGGGAATCAGACAGAGATATCCAGCCTTCTGAAGTATCGTCGACCGTGAACAGTTCCTCTGAAGCCTTCCGGAAGACTTCCTTGAATTTCTGCCTGTAATTCATATTTCTATGCATCATGGTCCCTTAATCCAGGGTCTCAAGCACCGATACAAAGAACTTCCAGAAACGCTGAAGGGAAGAAATGCTGGCTCTTTCGCCGGGTATGTGAACATCCCTGATATCAGGACCCATGGATATCATATCCATTCCCCCCACTCTGTCACCTATAATGCCGCATTCCAGCCCGGCATGTATGGATTCGATTCGTGGTTCATTTCCCGAGACTTCCCTGTATATCTCAATAAGTTTTTCAAGCAGTTCGGATTTCGGATCAGGCATCCACCCGGGATACGAGCCACCTATGGTGAATGTGCATCCTGCCATCCGCGCAATAGCAGCGATTTTGTTTCCAAGAGCGATTTTCGCGGTTGCCAGCGAACTTCTTGCGGATAGCTCAACAGCGAACTCATTATCATTCATGGAAACAATAGAAAGGTTGACCGAAGTTTCTACCAGTCCGTTTATCACGCCACTCATCTTTTCCACACCATGTGGAAGAACAAGGAGCAGTTCCGCAATCTTCAAACTGGTTGCATAATCTACAGGTTCAGCCTTAAGAGGTTCATGCTCCATCCGGACTTGAATTCCATCTTCGATACCCATGTATTCAAGTGCCAGCTCAACTGATACCTGATTCAGGTATTCAATTGCTGAATTAAGCTCTTCATGCGGGAAATGGACAAGAGCGGCTGCATTTCGCGGTATCGCGTTTCTCTTTGTACCTCCAGAGATGTCAGCTATGAGGCAGTTATAATTTACACAGAGATCTCTGAGAATTCGTCCAAGAAAACGGATCGCGTTTCCACGGTTCTTGTCTATTTCCATTCCGGAATGACCGCCCTTCAGCCCGGCGATTTCAAGACGATAACAGTTTACAGATTCGGATCGTTCCAGAGGCATTTCCAGATGAAAATCCATTCCACCTGCACATCCTACCGTAAACATTCCCTCATCCTCCGAATCAAGATTTATCAAACGCCTGAACTTCATCCACTCCGGGTCAAGGTTACCGGCTCCCGTCATTCCCCTTTCTTCATCTGTTGTAAAAAGACATTCCAGTGGAGGGTGGGAAATGTTTTTGGAATCCAGTACTGCAAGCATAATCGCAACACCGATCCCGTTATCCGCTCCAAGAGTAGTATCGGGAGATGTAACCCAGTCACCCTGGATGACCGGAACTATGGGATCTTTTGAATGATCATGGTTGCTTTCATCCGTTTTTTCCGGAACAATATCGACATGAGCCTGCAGGACAAGTCCGGGATGATCAGCTGCCATACCTGAACCTTCAGCACAGATAAGAACATTATTTTCACCATCCCGTTTGCATTCCAGATTCCTTTTCTCAGCGAATTCAACCAGAAAATCCGTAATTCTCTTCTCCTCACCTGACGGCCTGGGAATTCTGCTTATTTCCTCAAACCAGTACCAGACTTCTTTCGGCTCGATGTTCTCTAATATTCTCATCTATACTTACCTTTCGTATCTCTCGAATTCATGATGTATACTTTCACCCGGACTTCTGAATGTGTTGAGGAAATATCCAAAGAAAATGTTTCCTGTGTCAATCGATGGCCCATCATCAAGCACCGATTGCAGATCAATGCCATTATCCTTCAGGAGTTTAGCCTCCTCAGAGAAGAATCTGTTACCTTCACTGCGGGCAAATTCAGGATGGAACTGCATGCTGAAAAGGTTCTTCTTTCTGTCAATGAAAGCCTGGATTTCTGTATGACCGTTCCTGGCTATTAACTCAGCCGTTTGGGGAATTGCAAGCACTCTGTCAAAATGTGATTGAAAAACTCTTGAAACGGGCGCGACTCCCGGTATTTCCAGTCCAGCGCCCGTCATTTCCACATCGATCCAGCCTGCTTCCAAACCATTGGGACAGCTGCCTACAGCTGAAGATCCCTGAAGGGCTCTGCAGATAAGCTGATGACCGTAACAAACACCCATCTGAGGAATACCCGCCTTAACACATTTTCTTACAATATGTTCCGCACCTTCAAGGAATTCCGCATCTGAACATATGGATAAGCTTGATCCGGTATGCATTACATGTGAATACTCAAGGGGGTCGGGAAAACTTTCACCAGAATAGACATAAATCGATGTTGAATCACAGCCATCAGGAAACCATCTTCTGAAAAGAGGTGCCTCTGAACGATCGGATGAATAATCAAGTATCAGAACATTTTCAGGATTCATGTTTTCCTCAGGATTTCCTGATGATGATATCGTAGCTGAGTTCCGCTTTTCCCCGAAGCATTTCACTTACACCGCAATATTTCTCCTGAGAAAGACTTACAGCCCGTTCGATTTTTTTGCGCGGCAGATCCTCACCTGTGAAAACGAACTCAACTTTTATGTGTTTGAATATCTTAGGATGCTTTTCAGTAGTTTCAGCGCTGGCTTTTACAGTAAGTTCGTAATCCCTGACTTTCATTTTTTCCAGGATGGAAACTGCATCCATACCTGTGCAGCCAATAAGGGCTGCAAGTATAAGATTCTTGGGTCTCGGCCCTCGATTCTGGCCTCCGTGTTCAGCGGATCCGTCGATTGTGAATGTGTGATTGTCCTGGCTTATCGAGAATTCAAGACCTCCCTGCCAGACAGCCGTACTACTTGGCATTATACACTCCGTTTCTTCAGCATGAACAGTATCGAATTTTCAATATCATAATACAAATAAACAGGTGTAATGAATACGGCTGGTCAGCTTCATGCAGAACACAGGATAGGCTGAAAACTGAGTAATTGATATAAGAAAACACAGCGGAAACAGTTGGGTTTAATCAGGGGAAGCTGTTCAGTCCCATGAAATTCGTTACTTTCCACTGGTCATCATCTTTTACAAGATTAGCTTCGTAGGGAAGCTGAACCCCCGATGCAGTACTGAATATCAGCGGAATGACAAGCTCGTCACCGTTGATCGAATATTCGCCTATCTGCATGTCATATAGTGAATAACGGGCTTTCATAACGGGAAGCACGATTGTATTTTTTAAATAGTCAATTGATGACCAGTCATCTATTTCATCCGCAGTTGCCGTATAGCCTGCAGCGCTCAATCTGGACATCGTAGATTCTTCGTTGTCTTCTATACTCTCCTTTAGAATATCCAGCATTATGTCTATTTCATCCAGTCCATCTTCGGAGATAAGCTGTGATATCATAAAGCTATCACCAGTTTTCAGAGCCTGCAAAAACTCCTGGAGCACAGATGACGGGTCATTAACTAAAGTATCAGCAGACACGTTTTCAACGGGGATGGGAACCTCTTCCGTGGTCTGAAGTGAATCCTGTGAGGAAGGGACATCCTCAATAGGTTGAGCGTAGACACTTGCAGCAAACATCACCATCAATACGGTCAGAAATGTTATTTGTTTCAACAACACCCTCCTCAGATATCAAGAGACTCCAAACACATAAAATAAATAGTGAATAAAAGCAAGGAGAGCAAATCACACTTTTACTGCCTCTGCATACTGCCGGACTCATCATCTGCTACGCATTCCATAAGTCCAACAGGGACAATATGATTAAGCAATTCTACTGATACAAGGACAAAGCACTCCATTGCACTTACTCAGAACCCCAAATGCCGAGCGTTTCGAGAACAATTCTGTAGGACAGCTCAAGTCCCTTCACAGCAACCCATTCTTTTCTGGAGTGAAATAGCTCCCCTCCTGTGGGCAGATTAACAGTGGGTATTCCCATAAAAGACAATCTGGAGCCATCTGTACCACCGCGAATTGAGCTTTCCTCCGGTTCAAGCCCCGCTGCCTTTGTTCCCCTGAGAGCGAATTCCACCGCCCTTTTGTCCTCCCGAAGGATCTCTCCGGGATTTCTGTACTGTTCCGACAATTCCAGAGATATTTCCGCTCTCGGATATTTTACCTGAATCCATTTTTCAAGGCTCTTCATCGTTTCAATCCTTGATTCCATTCCTTCGGATGTAAAATCACGTAAAATCATCTTCAGATCTCCCTCAGAGGTAACAGATGATATGGAAAGCGGGTAATGATATCCCTCATCGCCCGAACTGTTTTCCGGCATTTCTTCGGAAACTATCGATCCTACAATATCAGCCAGAACCCTTACCGCGTTTACCATTATTCCCTTGGCACTTCCGGGATGTACTTCTCTTCCCTTCACATTCCAGTTCGCAGACCAGGCATTAAAAGTCTGGATATCAACTTTTCCGACGGAACCTCCATCGATAGTATAGGCGAAATCGGCACCGAACCTCTCCGTGTCAAAATTATCCATACCCCTTCCCACTTCTTCATCGGTTGTAAAAGCAATCCTCAGCGGTGGTCTGGGTATTCCTCCGTCGCTTATCAGAGTTCGCAGTATTTTCATAATGATTGCAACGCCAGCCTTGTCATCGGCACCAAGAAGTGTTGTCCCGTCTGAAGTGATAATAGTATTTCCAACATATCTTAGCATATCAGTCGTATCGGATGGATCAATCACCACCCCATCGCAAAGCTCAATTGGATTTCCATCCCAGTTATGATGAAGAACGGGGTTCACGTTTTCACCCGGGGCTTCCGGTGAAGTGTCCACATGGGCAAGAAGGCCTATCACAGTATCTCCGTATCCGTCTCCGGGCAGTGAAGCATAGAGAGTGCCCTTCTCATCAAGTTCAATATCATCCATCCCCAATTCCATGAGTTCGTCCTCAAGTACTCTCAGGAATTTAATCTGCCTGTCAGTAGATGGCGATGCCGAAGAGGACGAATCGGAAGCGGTATTGATTCGTGTATACCTGAGGAATCTATCGGTAAGGTCTGACATTGTTTCTCCTTTTCAATCGTTGATCGTATGATGTATATATACCCAAGTGTAAATATGGAAACAGCCTCAGATCATCAGTTCATGTTGTATCCTTCAATCGGGAAGAAGGTATGTAAGTGATATCGTTCAGGGATAGAAGCATTGTATCCATTAGAGATATGTCGCATGATGATCTGATCAAAATTGTGGAAACAACAGAACTTGTAAAAAACGGGGAAATATCAGGCTTTCTTGAAGGAAAAACAGTAGCAACGCTTTTCTTCGAGCCTTCAACAAGAACTCGCCTGTCGTTTGAATCAGCTGTATTCAAAAGCGGAGGTTCCGTTTTTGGTATCGCCAACCCTAAAGCTTCCTCACAGAGCAAGGGAGAATCCTTTGCTGATTCGATCAAAACCGTTGCAGGCTACTGCGACGTTATCGTGATACGTCATCCTGTTGAAGGAGCAGCACGTATGGCTTCCGAACTTTCCAGCACACCTGTTATCAACGCCGGTGACGGATCGAACCAGCATCCAACACAGACTTTTCTTGACCTGTTCACTATAAATGAGCAGTTTGGACGCCTTGACAATCTGAAAATCGGCATGATGGGTGATCTCAAATACGGAAGAACGGTTCACTCACTTGCCCATGCCCTTGCGCTGTTCGGCAACGAACTGACATTCATTTCTCCATCATCTCTCAAAATGCCCGGACATATACTGAAAGAACTGGATCACAGGAATATCACCTACAGGAGTATTTCAAACCTTGAAGAAGCAGGAGACCACGATCTTGATATTCTTTACGCTACAAGAATACAGAAGGAACGTTTCGGTGATCCCCAGGAATACGAAAAAGTAGCAGGCATCTATAGGATCACACCTGAAACCATACAACTTCTGGGAAAAAATATACGGGTAATGCATCCTCTTCCCAGGGTAGATGAGATTGCAGAAGAGGTCGATTCAATGCCAAACGCGATCTATTTCACCCAGGCACACAATGGTATCCCGACAAGACAGGCGCTGCTCGGCCTGGTGACTGGAGGGCTGGACTGATAGTGAGAACATACAAGGTATACTCAATAGAAAACGGTACCGTGATCGACCATATCCCAACCCCTCTTGCTTTAAAAGTGATTCGAATACTGGGGCTGGAGAACGAGGGAATAATGACAATCGGGATCGGCTTCCGCTCTGAGAAGCAACCGGTCGGCAAGGATATTCTGAAGATTGAAAACCGCGAACTGTCCCATGAAGAAACGAACAAAATCGCCCTTATCGCGCCCGACGCGACAATTAATATCATCAAAGACGGCGAAGTAGCAGAAAAACGGCAGATCACACTGCCTTCAGAAGTCAGAGATATACTCTCATGCCCCAATCCAAACTGCGCTACCAACAAGCTGGGGGCAAGAAAGCACTTTCTGCTTGAGGACAGAGATACTGTGACCTACAGATGCAAATACTGTGAAAGAGCAACAGTCGTAAACGCGGATATGCTGACAACAAAGT
>JAUVLV010000072.1 GCA_030600545.1 Candidatus Aegiribacteria sp.
TGCTCAGCGTATTACATTATAACTACACAAGTTATGAGCCAATGAAAATATCCACATACTCTCTGTATATGAATCTTCTATTGCGGATCTGACCAGTCATTTCCCGAAGGATACCAACCTTAACAAGACGAGTTACCAGATCATTGGCAGCAGGATAGGATGTTCCTATTAGTTGTTGCACTTCATGAACAGATACTATTGGAACAGTATAGAGTTTCTCGAGAACTCTATGGCCATTTCCAGCAGCTCGGCCGAATTTATCAGTAATCAGATTAAGATGCTTTTCCCTTAGGGTGATTATTCGTTTTGCTGTATTAGTTGCCTGAAAACTAACCTCTTTGACTCCTTGAAGGAAGAAAGAGAGCCAATCCTCCCAGGAACCTGTATCCCGAACTCTCTGAAGTTGATCATAGTACTCCGCACGGTGTTTCTTGAGATAGAAAGACAGATACAGTACGGGTTTGCTAAGAACCTTCTTTTCGCAGAGTAGAAATGCTATCAGCAGTCTTCCTACCCTTCCGTTACAATCAAGAAATGGATGTATCGTCTCGAATTGTGCATGAGCCAAGCCAATCTTAATAAGCAAAGGCAAACCTGTATCAGAGTGAAGAAATATTTCAAATTCGCTGAGCAGCGTTGGAATTACGATGGGTGGAGGGGGTATGAATGTAGCCTCTGCGAGTGTGCAGCCTTCCGGACCAATCCAGTTTTGAGTGGTTCGTATATCACCTGGTGTAAGATGTGAACCACGCACTCCATCCAGAAGTATTGAGTGAATTTCACTGATTAGTCGAGTTGATACTGGAAGATCATCAAGCCTTTCCAGACCATAGTTCATCGCGTGAACGTAATTCACCACTTCCTTAACATCATGAGGTTGTTCCGGGTTTAATATCCTTGCTTCTGCAGCCAGAACATCCTGAAGTGAACTCTCGGTACCTTCGATCTGACTGGATAGAACAGCCTCCTTTCGAATGTACATGAACACGAATAGATCAGGATTAGGCAGAGTCAGTATTGACCCATCAAGACGCCCCAATGCACGATCGGCTTTTGAAAGTTGCTCCTGAAGCGAACCTGAGATCCTGATCGGAGGATCTGGCGGCAGAGATTCAGGGATGAAAGCTTTATATCCATGAGACTGTGTGATGTATTTCCCGGCTCGATATAGATTCGTTGGTTCATTTGATGAAGATTTCATACTACCACATTCCTTTAACAAGATATCTTAAACGTGAATATATTAAAGGCTACCCTTAATATGAAACAGATTGCACCTTATGTAAAAGCCTGTCTTTAATATCTGATCAGTGAAAATCAGGGTCTGAGCAGCCTCGTTACCGGGGTTTTGAGTATGCGGCCGAAGAAAACGTATGCTGCGCCGGTTGAAGTGGCCAGCATTACGCCTATCCCGGCAGCGAGCCATCCTGCAGGGAATACCGCAAGACTGTCGACTGCCGCTCTCAGAACCGGGCTCAGCGAAAGAAGCGCGCTGCTTGCTCCCCAGGAGAGAAGGCAGCCCAGAACAGCACCTAGAATCATTGATATGAATGACATGAATAAAATCTGAAATGCGAAGATCATCGCAAGTCTGTTGTGAGGAGTGCCGAGAGCCATCAGAACTCCCAGGGCGAAGCGTCTGTTCTTCAGATCGGCAACCAGAGTATGGATGGCGCTGGATAAGGCGGATAGAAGTATTGCCGCTGCCAGGGCGGATAGTGCTGCCGTTACCGCTCCCACAAGTATCTCAGCTTTCTGGGCTATGCCCCTTCTGGTCTCGGCCCGCAGACCGGTTTCCTCAACTGCCCTTACGATCTCCGGCACATCTTCGGCGGTTTTCGCGGTTAATACAAGGGCACTGTACCTTCTTGTATCGTCCGGGAGGAACATGCAGTTCATCTCGTCCACGAATTCGAAGGGAACGCCTATGGCGAATAGATTCATATTACGGGAAGTTGCTTCTATTCTTGCCCTCACGGTTACAGGAGGATGATCAAGATTCGCTATTGAACTTCTTCCCAGTGTAACGATACATTCCGTTCCGAGTACACCCTCGGGAGTAAGGCCGAGAAGATCGTTGGATTCGGCGAAACCGGCGTTGTACAGAATCAGGAGGTTCTCACTGAGTATTATTGGAAGAAAGCGGCTTGAGGAATCCTCAAGCATGTAGGACCAGTCTATGTCTTTCAGAAGAGAATCCCCCAGGAATTCCCCTGTTACCCCTTCCAGCGTGATGTCAGTGTAGTAGGGCTGTCCTCCCAGCTGTCCCCGGAGAAGGGCTGGAACATGGGCATAGATCTGAGGGTCTACCCGCTCGACAAGGGGTGAACTCTCCAGTTCATTCTTGATTTCTTCGGTAATTTCCATCCCGCCTGTTTCGGTCTGAAAAAACCCCGCCTGCATTCCCGAAGGAGTAACACGCACCTGTTCCGCCGGCAGATCGCTTGAAAGGAACCTGTCAAGAAGGTTCTGCACTCCAAGGCCGATGGTTATGAAGAAAACAAGGAGCAGAGATGCCGTGAACAGCATTCCCTGGCTGAAAATGTAATCCTTCCAGTGACCCCGGTTCCACAGGTGAAGCGCAAGCTTTACTTCAGACGGTTTCATGAAGAATTCCATCCTTCAGTTCGAGAACTCTGTCAGCCCGGTGGAGAATGACGGTTGAATGAACTACTGCTATCAGGGCGAAATTCTGCTGCTTGCGAAGATCATCCAGAAGATCGAAAAGAATTTGCTCGCTCTCCTCATCAAGACTCGCGCTGGGTTCATCGGCAAGAAGAACCGAAGGTCTGTTGACAAGTCCTCTGGCCACAGCTACCCTCTGTCTCTCGCCTCTTGAAAGGAGTGATGTTTGAGTTTCATTGGCCCTGATTGATAGTTTATCAAGGATTTCTGCACCGTGTGCCCGGGCATTCGCCAGATTACCACCTGAAAATACAGAAGGAAGTATCACGTTTTCCATCGCTGTCAGTGAGGGCAGCAGGTAAAAATCCTGGAAGACGAAACCCAGATATTCCCTTCGAAGGGCGGCAAGCTCCGACGACGAAAGTCCATTTGTTGCTGTATCAGCTATTCTCAGGCTTCCGCCGTGATTCAGGTCATGGGTTCCCAGTATGGAAAGAAGCGTGCTTTTGCCGACACCGCTTCTGCCTGATATCGCCAGAAATTCACCTTTCTGAACATCAAGATTCAAGCCTGACAACACTATCATGTCATCGAAACTGCGCTGTATATCCCGGGCTTCAATGATACTCATTCAGCCGCCGATCATCATCATTCGAATGGATGAAACTCCTTCGGGAGTACTGATCCTGCAGAAGTAGATTCCTGACGCGGCGGGTTCACCGGATTCCATATCACCGTTCCAGTTTACCTCATGATATCCCTCAGGAAGCTGATTATTTTCAACAACAGTGTTTACCAGTTTTCCGGAAATGTCGTACACTGTAATGCTGACCGCAGCTGCTTCGGGCAGAATAAATCCGATAGTTGTTATGCCGTAGAACGGATTGGGAACGTTCTGGTACATGGCAGCTGAAGCTGCCTGGAATTCCTCGCTTTCCACGGAAGTGGGATCGTAAACTAACAGAACGTATTCAGGATGATCTATGAATGGGTTTCGATTGTATTGAATAGCGCAAACAGCATCATTTCTGTCAGTCTCTTTTTCACTGACATGGTCACTTAGATGCCAGCCGATCAGCATTTCTTCAGCCCATGGGGTAAGCACCGCTTCGTCAGCCATTGCGCTGCCCGGCCAGCCTGTATCCTCTCCGAGGTAGCGGGTGGCCATATAGAAGTAATTCCGGGCGAAATCTCCCTTGTAACCATCGATTGGCTCAAAAGCTGTACCCGAGTATCCGGGATAGGAGCAGGGTCCGAGGCGACTGCCGTTTTCTGATGTCCAGGTAGGATTAGTAACCTCGCCGTAAGGGTAATTATCCCTCTTGTTGTTTACCCAGGTATCCGTTGGAACGATATGGAAAAGGTCGGTGTACATGGGTGATTCCTCGCCGCCGAACCAGCTCTTGGGCCAGGAGTGTTCCCGGTTGTAGGATTCACCTTCTCCGCTTGCAGAACCTCCCTGGTTCTGGTCATCGCCCAATGTGTATTCGTATGGGGAGTAC
Source organism: Candidatus Aegiribacteria sp. (assembly GCA_030600545.1). GTDB lineage: Bacteria > Fermentibacterota > Fermentibacteria > Fermentibacterales > JCC-6 > Aegiribacteria. Next base: position 4,128 of record JAUVLV010000072.1, read on the forward strand.
ATGTCCCAGACGATTTCTTCGTTCCCATACATGTCATCGGTAGTGAAAAAAGCGCCCCAGATTGCGCTGTAGCTTATATTTGTGTGATTATCGATAATATCATGAAGCGCCTGCTGAAGTGCAGGTCCTGAAAGGCCTGCTGCGGGATCGTAATATCCTGAAGGAGGGTCAGAGTAAGACAGCGAGCTGAGCAGAATCAATGCGAGCGTAACACTGAACTTACCGGGCAGTAGGATTTTCATGAACTCTCACTTCCATTGTTGATGACCGCAGTAGTAATATAGCTGAAAACATGGTCTCGTAAATAATTAGGGACGGAGGCATTTTATTTTAAATTCACAAATAATATGATCATATTGCAACTTCCATGCACAGATTAATCGCGAAAATAATTTAAAAAGCCTCCGTCCCTAATTATTTGAAGCAGATTTTCAGGTGTTAGTTCCGTATCGCTGAAGCTGGCCGAAAAAGTTGTAACGTTATCTCCGTCTCGTACAAGCTGTATTTCCAGAACAGTAACCGTAGGTTCTTCATCGATGATATCAAGGCTGATCCGCAGGGCACTGGGTTCAATGGTTTGAATAATACCTTTAACTTTGTTAAGCATACGTACTTCTGCTCTTGAAAGCATTCCTGTGGGAATTACGGATATGAAGGCTATTGAATTGTGAGAAATCAGAACGGTGAGATCGGCATCGGATTCGGAGATGGTAATCAGATCCATATCCGATGCAAGGGATTCATCTTCTTCAAGTTCAAGCCAGCGTCCGGTGGACCTGTCTGAGCCGCTTCCCGTTACAAGGCATGTCCATCCATCCCTGCTCGCAATCGAACCAATCATGCTGCCTCTGTCATCAATCAGGTTGTATCTCTCGATGTTTTCCTCGAATCCGCAATTGAAGCCAACCGTTCCCAGCTGCAGCATTTCATCGGTTGTTACCTCTCTCGAAAGGAAAAGCATCTGGGGAGAAAAATCGGTAAGATTTATTCCAAGAAGACTTATTCCGAAACTTCCGCGAGTGTGAAGAGAATCGCACAGCCACATTGGAATGAATTCGTTGATCTCATCCGGTATAAGACCGATATTCATATTATCACCAATGTGAACGTGAAGAAAACAGAGGCCCGGAACCATTTCGAGCTCATACTGAATGGATACGTCACCGCCGCAGCCTGTAATGAATACGGAAAGAAACAGAAATACACCTGATAACAATACGATAACCCTGTTCATTGACATGCCCCCAATTTGGATATAACTTTACGTCTCCGCTAAAGCTACAGATAACCTTTTGTCTGCGTCAATGTTTTCGGTTACTAACCCGTTGGGAATGTAACAGGAATCTTGACAGTAGAGAGGGGTTTCTATATGCTTCATGTTCGCTTTTTTGCTGGCGTAGCTCAATTGGGAGAGCAGCTGATTTGTAATCAGCAGGTTATGGGTTCAAGTCCCTTCGCCAGCTCCATGAGGAATAAGTGCTCAATAGATAGATAAAAGGAGCTGGCGAGGTTCCCGAGCGGTCAAAGGGGGCAGACTGTAAATCTGTTGGCAATTGCCTTCGGTGGTCCGAATCCACCCCTCGCCACCATCCTTGTGAATGTGGCGGTTTTTGTCGTCACCGGTGTGCGGGAGTAGCTCAGTTGGCAGAGCATCAGCCTTCCAAGCTGAGGGTCGCGGGTTCGACCCCCGTCTCCCGCTCCAGCCGGAAGCATTAGAAAATGGAACGCGGTAGGATAACCGCTTTAACTGTAGATTGTGTCTACGACAAGTACTACCAGAGCCCACGTAGCTCAGTCGGTAGAGCGCGTCCTTGGTAAGGACGAGGTCAGCGGTTCAATCCCGCTCGTGGGCTCCATGCATATACGGGTGATGAATTGAAATAAGCAGGATACTGATAACAGGATAAGCGTACAATCTTTGAACTATGGATGAAAAAGAAAAGGAGAAATCATGGCTAAGGAGAAGTTTGAAAGGACCAAGCCTCACGTTAATGTAGGTACAATAGGTCATATTGATCACGGCAAGACCACGTTGACAGCTGCTATTACAAAGTGTCTGGCAACACAGTTCAAAAATGTCAGCTACATTGAATTCGATATGATCGACAACGCGCCCGAAGAGAAGAAGCGCGGAATTACAATTGCCACTTCTCACCAGGAGTACGAAACAGCGAACAGGCACTACGCCCACGTAGACTGTCCTGGTCATGCGGACTACATCAAGAACATGATTACCGGTGCCGCCCAGATGGATGGCGCTATCGTTGTTATCGCTGCCAATGATGGTGTAATGGAGCAGACAAAAGAGCATGTGCTTCTTGCCCGTCAGGTTAACGTTCCCCGAATGGTTGTTTTTCTTAACAAGGTCGATATGGTCGATGATGATGAGCTTCTTGAGCTTGTTGAGATGGAAGTCGGAGAGCTCCTTGACAAGTACGGATTCGATCCGGAATCCCCAATTATCAGGGGAAGCGCTCTTAAGGCTCTTAACTCCAGCGGAGATCCTGACGATGAAGACGCGAAATGCGTCTACGAACTGATGGAAGCGGTAGATACTTGGATTCCCACCCCTGAACGTGATACAGAGAAACCTTTCCTTATGCCGGTCGAAGATGTTTTCTCAATTGAGGGACGTGGTACAGTCGGTACTGGAAGGATCGAGAGGGGAATAGTCCATACGGGTGATAAACTTGAGCGTGTCGGAATCCATGAAACCATACAAACCGTTTGTACAGGTGTAGAGATGTTCCGTAAGATTCTCGATGATGGTCAGGCCGGAGACAACGTTGGTCTTCTTCTGAGAGGAATGAAGAAGGATCAGCTTGAAAGAGGAATGGTCCTTGCGAAGCCCGGTTCCGTTACACCTCATACCGAGTTCTACGCCAACATAATCATACTCAGGGAAAAAGAGGGTGGAAGGAAGAAGCACTTCGTTTCGGGATATCGTCCACAG
>JAUVLV010000069.1 GCA_030600545.1 Candidatus Aegiribacteria sp.
CTTCAATTGGGACACGACCTCCACAGGCTGGACCGATTCCGTGAGCGGAATGTTCGAGGGTGTTATTAATTTCGATTCTCAGTCCAATCTCTTCAGGGGAGCAATAAGCCTGGCTATTCCGAATAATTCCATTGAATACATCGATACGGATAAGTATCACATGCTCAGCTTCGGCATTGTCGGTAACAATACCAATCAGGCCAGTTCTATAGGTACATGCGACATGTTTATCAAATGGACCAGTACAGACAGTACATACAGCTGGAAGAACCTTCTCGGTGGCAATTATTTAGTTGGCAATGGTTGGGATGAATGGGGAGTGGTTGGTCCTATTGATCTTGACAGTATACCCAATTTGAACTGGGGTAATGGTGACGCCACAGATTTGTGGTTACTGATGCAGTCGGGTGCTCAGGTTTTGCCAACCACTCCTGTAGATGTCCGCATTGGCTGGATCAAGCTTGAGGAGTCAGCACCATGAAGAAGGAGATCAAACGATTCGTTTATACAATGATCATTCTGCTGATTCCAAGCCTTCTCAACGGATACTATGTAATTCAAAGCGACTGGTCCGGTGGTCCCGGTGTAACCGGACCTGTTATCTGCTGGTTATATGGCTTCTCCAGCCAGTCTCATACTTCATGGATATCCGTTCCAGCCGGCAAGCTCTTGCTGGATATCTCCAGCATCAGCCATACTATTAACTCAAGCATGGGCGGGTGCTATTATGTGTTTCCTGCTGACATGGACGGTGACGGTGATGTGGATGTTCTTGCGCAGTCTACGGACAATTATGATGTATCCTGGTTTGAGAACGACGGCAGCGGTGGAGGCTGGGATACTCACATTGTAAGCAACAATTATCCTTTACACAGGTGCGCCTATCCCGGTGATCTTGATGGTGACGGTGATATGGATGTTGCTGGAGCGAATGGTTCTTCCTCAAATGGTGGCATCGAATGGTGGCGCAACGATGATGGGGTTGGAGACAACTGGACAAGGTTTTACGTTGATGACGAGTATGGGCAACCTGGATTTGTATGTTGTGCGGATATTGATAACAATGACACTCTTGAAATTGTCTCACCATCTGGAAAGAGTCCCTATCAAATCGCCTGGTGGGAGAGTTCAACAACCCCGCCTGATTCTATGTGGGAGAAGCATGTGGTTTCCAGCAGCAGCAAAGACGGCTGGGAGCTGTTCACCGTTGATCTGGACAAGGACGGTGATATGGATATTCTTAGCGCCTGTAGACATTCTATAGCAGGGCTTCAGTTCTGGGAGAATATCGACGGACTCGGTATTGAATGGTCGCTTACCCGAATCAACTCCAGTAATGATGACGCAAGATCAGTCCATGCAGCTGACATAGACGGCGATGGTGATTTGGATGTTGCCGCCTGCGGTACCAATTATCTCTACCTATCATGGTTCGAAAACCTCGATGATACCTGCGGCACCTGGGAGGAACATCTTCTTGCAACCGATCTGGATCAAAACCACGGAGTACATGCCGCCGATGTAACCGATGACGGTTTTGTTGATATTATTGTAGCAGTCTGGGAAGACAACCAGCTCTTCCTTTACAAAAACATAGATGGAACAGGCTCGAAATGGGCAAGGTACCTTCTCAAGTCAGGCTGGTGGTTCGAGGATGTCGATGTTGCCGATTTCAACGGTGATGGTTTTACCGATATTCTTGCGGGAGCAACCGATGGTGTCGAAGTATCCTGGCACGAATTGACCGGCCACACATCCGGTTGGCTTGAATCATCCATTCTCGATATTGGTGGTTACCATCATTGGGATAGCATAACCTGGACCGCGGAGGAACCTCCCGGAACAAATCTGTTCTTCCAGGTAAAGAGTTCAAACGACTGGGAGAACATGGGCAGCTGGTGCGATACAATATTCGAGCCGGGAAGCCTTGCAGGTTACATCGACAGTACTTACAGATACATTCAGTACAGGGTGGGTATGACGGCGGAGGATGAGTTTGCCACTCCCATCCTTGACGAAGTGCGTTTCTACTGGAGCAACATGGGAATCGAAGGCGGCGAAGTCACTGAAGAGTTCGTGATCACCGCAGTTCCCAATCCATCAGGCGGAGGAGTATCCATTGAAGTTCCATCTGTTTATTCCGAAGAGGTTGAAATTCTTGTCTACGATATTTCAGGTAAGCTTATCAAAAAACTCAATGAAAGAGATGGAAGCGTCTTCAATTGGGATGGACATGATTCCTCCGGGAGTGAGATACCCTCCGGTATCTACATCATCCGAGGAGTTGTTGAAGACAGGTCGGTTTCCGTGAGGTTCGTGAAGCTGTAGTTCATATTCAAGTATATAGTTCACCCGTCAGGACTTCCTTCGGTACACTATCGCTCACTGGTCTGCGACACGAGAATACTTCCCAGGAAAACATCTTTGCAATTGCCGCAAAATTCTTCAGGTGTGAATAGGCACTGATACTTGACATTACGAATAGTATACATATGTTTACCTGTAGAGAATAATGAAACAGGAGGCATATATGAAAAGTGAAATCAGAAACAGCATCGATCGTTACAGAAATCTCTGGGTACAGAAGGAAGATTACCATTCCGTGGTTTCAGCAGAAGGCGAAGGCAAGGTTTTTATTTCAAGGCATCATCTCTTTTCAAGGTCGGAAGCACTAGATAAAAACTGGTTCAGCGAATACACCGATGAAATGTACGATTCTACTCTTGACTGTCTTGCATGCTACAGGTGGTACATAATCCCCGAAAGGCTCCGAGAGGCATCAGGATTGCGGGAGGAAACCGATCTGGAAACTCTTCTTGACAGTGTCGGTTATTCAACATCACTTATTGCGGAAGAATTGTTTTCCATGATAGATGCATGCCTTGAATCGGGAAGCTGCAGTGAAGATGATCTCAGCAGGGTTCGTCTTGCCTACAACGGATTATCAGGATTCCAGGATATTTTTGTCTGCAGAATAGCACAATGGGGTTCTATAAAGAACGGCGGGAAGCTGTATGCACAAAAGAACGTCGATGATGTAAGCTTTACATCGACGTCCTTTGTGAGTAATCCAAATTATCAGGGCATTTATTCAGCCTGAATAAGGAATTCTATAGAATAACCTTGTACAGTGTGAAAAGCCCAAGAATAACCGTAGCTGTTCCCACGATGGATGTGAAACGTTTTACTTTCATCTTTTTTACAAACTTGGTTGACAGCGGCACAGAAGCCACAGATCCGGCAAGCAGAGGAAAGGTGATATTCCAATCGAATTCAGTTCCAAGAAGAAGGAAAGTGCATATACCAACGAAGCAGGTAAAGCTTTCAGCAAGTGATGTTATGGCAACAGAACTCTTCGTATCAACTCCTGAAAGTATTTGTCCCGAGGTAACCAGAGGGCCATAACCTCCTCCGGAAAGTCCCTTGTTAAAAGCTGCAAGAACTCCAAGCCCAACAATTTTTTTCCATGAAAAAAGTGGTTTTGAATTCCTTTTCAGTAGGATAAGAATACCCATTGAAAGAACCATCAGGCCTATGAAAACCTTAAGGTGAGTTTTGGGGATGTTTATAGCCACGAAAACAGCTGTGACTGCTCCTACAAGGCTGCAGGCCGCAAGGACCAGGGCGATCTTTGAAGCATTTGACCGTGGCATGTAACCCAGTAATCTGAATTTTTTAACGAGTCTGTGATTCGGATCGTTCCGAAAATCAAATTGAACATTACCTTCCTTGTGATGCAGGAAAGCAGCAAGACCACCTGTAATGAGCTCAGAGGTGAGTATTGCGGGTACAACGACCAGAGGATTGTAACCCATTATCAACAGGAGGGGCGTAAGTGTAGTTCCATAGCCCATCCCCAGGGATGAGTCTACGAATTCACTGGTGAAAGCTATTAAAAACAGTACAATAATTGCAATGACTGGGTCCATTTTCCTGGCCCTTCTATAGTTCCGGTTTGCCGGAACCAGCTGATGATTCATGTGGTGGTTTTACTTTTGAGATGGACAGATTTCCATCATTGAAAAGAACCCAGCGAACCTTGTCGCCATCGTATATATTTAGTTCTTCGACGATTTCATTGGGTATGGTTATTCGCCGTCTGCTACTGCGAATTGATACAGATGTTTCTCCGATGTATGCAACGTTATCAAGATCGATTTCCATCTACCTCCATGTGCTGATATTGGCGTAACACCAATAATGAGTGGTATCATACATATAGAAATTGGTATGTCTAGGGCTAAGCCCGCATCCATCACAAGCACTTGTATCGAAGCGTTGCAAATGGTTGTGGATACGAGGCTTGCGATAGCAGACTCCGGAGGCGTACTTGAACAGTACGTCGAGGACGGATGCTTGAGCATAACGCAGTAGACGCATCTATATGCATCGCTGCAGTAAAGTGCTTGTAATGGATGTGGGCTGGTTGTCAGAATGAATGCTATGCCGGTATAAGCTTATTGTAGGTATATTCCTGCGAATGTTACAGTTGACCGTGAATAAAGCGGCAATCCTATTTTACAGGCAGGAATACTTGAAGGCAATTTTGAAAGAGTTTGAGGATAGCCGATGAGGGACAGAAAACTTGATGAAATCGTCCGAAGGCAGGGAATTGATTCCGTGCCGTTTCATGCTCTCATGTCAAAGAGGATCAGGAATATACTCCTGGTTTCGAGTCTTTACGATTCATATACGCTTGAGGAAGATGGAAAGTTCACCGAGTTGCTGTTCTCGGAGTACCTTCAACTTAACCTCAGATATGCTCCCCGCATAGTAAGGGTATCAACAGGAGAGGAAGCTCTACAATATCTTGAGCAGGAGAGCTTCGATCTGGTTATTTCAATGCTCAGCATAGGTCACATGCAATGTGATGAACTGGGATTGGCAATTAAAGAAATAGTGCCCGGAATTCCCTTCGTAGTTCTTGCTTATACCGGACGCGACCTTAAGATCCTGATGGATAAGGGCAGGCTGAAGTATGTCGATCAGGTTTTTGTCTGGCAGGGGGACGCAAGACTGTTTCTTGCAATTATTAAATCAATTGAAGACAGGATGAATGCCGAGCATGATTCCCGAATTGCAGGGGTTAAATGCATAATTCTTGTGGAAGATTCCATAAGGTTCTCTTCCTCCTATCTGCCCATGCTGTATACAGAGATCATGCAGCAGACCCAGACATTAATGACGGACGGCGTGAACCAGATGCAAAAACTCATGCGGATGCGAGCAAGACCCAAGATTCTGCATGCAAGTAATTACGAAGAAGCTATAGAGCTCTACAGGCTTTTCCAGGACCATGTACTGGGAATGATACTTGATGTAAGGTTTGAGAAAGAAGGTGTTGAATATCCCCGTGCCGGTTTCCAGCTTGCGGAAGAGATTCTTTCGAATGACCCTGAATGCCCGATACTCTTTCAGTCCTCCGAAGAAATCAACAGGAAATTGGCCAACAGACTGGGATCCGCCTTCATTAACAAAAACTCACCGACTCTCCTTGCTGACCTGAGGGAGTTCATGAGGGGTTACCTTGGATTCGGTGATTTTGTTTTCAGGAACCCCGACGGGAAAGAGGTGGCCAGGGCTGGTGATCTTAGGGAAATGAAGCGTGCTCTCAGCAGAATATCGGACGAGAGCCTGTTCTACCACGCTGAGAGGAATGATTTCTCCACATGGCTGATGGCCAGGACCGAATTCGATCTTGCTCACGCCCTCCGGCCTCAGAAAGTGGAAGATTTTGAAACAGTCGGTAAACTCCGTTCCTACCTGCTTTCATCAATTAAGCAGTGGATGGAAAGGTACAGGGCAGGCCAGATTGAGGAATTCTCCAGTGAGACATTTGATTATGACACGGAATTCGTAAAAATCGGTTCGGGTTCTCTCGGTGGCAAGGGGCGGGGACTGGCTTTTATAAATGCTCTTCTGAACATCTACAGTATCAACGATGAATTTCCCGAAGTGAAAATTTATGTTCCTCCAACTGCAGTAGTTGCTACGGAGGTTTTCGACCGCTTCATGGAAAATCCCGGACTGATTGAACTGATTTTCCACAGCGAAAATTCTGATAACAGCCAGTCCAGTCTGAAACGGGACAGAACGATTGCAAGAGCCTTCCTGGAAGCACTCATTCCAGATAATGTCAGGGAAATGCTGCATGCTTTCCTTGAGGAAGTCAGATATCCTCTGGCAGTAAGATCCTCCAGCCTTCTCGAAGACAGTCCCTCTTACCCCTTTGCGGGTATTTACAGTACTTACATGCTTCCCAACAACAGCCCGGATATCGATGTTCGAATGTCGCAGCTTCTCAGCGCGATAAAACTGGTATACGCATCCACATACTACAGTGAATCGGTGGCCTACATAGAAACTACGCCTAACCGCCTTGAAGAAGAGAAGATGGCTGTGGTCATTCAGCAGATAGTAGCCAGAGAACATGGAGATGCTTTTTATCCGAATTTTGCAGGAGTAGCAAAGTCTTACAATTTCTATCCCCTCGATGGCATGAACGAGAAATGCGGTGTTGCTTCAGTAGCTCTTGGTCTTGGGGGTACGGTGGTAAACGGAGGTAAATGTGTAAGGTTTTCTCCGGATTCCCCTGAGAAACTTTACCAGTTCTCTTCAACTGACGAGTATCTCAGGAACTCACAGAGGGATTTCCTTGCCCTTGATCTCAAACAGTCAAGAAGCGTCAATTTAGATAATCCATGGAAAGATGACCACCTGGTCTACCTTGATCTTGCGAGGGCTCAGGAAGACGGTACACTGGCGCCCGTTGGTTCAGTGTACTCAGCAGACAATGACATGATAGTGGATGGAACCTTCCGTCCCGGAGCGAAGCTTGTGACAATGGCAGGAATACTTAAAGGGGATTATTTCCCGATCGCGCCGATTCTAAAGTACCTTCTCAGGATAGGGAAGGTTTCTTTTTCGAGCGATATTGAGATTGAATTTGCTGTGAACCTGGGAAACGCATCCAAGGGAGAATTACATGAATTCGGTTTTCTCCAGATCAGACCGATGGGTCACACGGTGGGAATTATGCCGGAAGTTGAAGACATCAATGAAGAAAACGCCATTTGCATATCTCACCAGGTGCTGGGACACGGATATATAGATGACATCAGGGATATAATCTACGTATCCTCCGGGAAGTTCGACAGGAGCCAGACAACTGAGATAGCCGGTGAGATCGAGAACCTTAATAGAAGAATAGGACACTTGCGGCGTCAGTCACTCCTGATTGGTCCCGGGAGATGGGGAAGTTCCGACAGTTGGCTGGGAATACCGGTCAGATGGAACCAGATATCATCGGTGGGCTGCATTGTTGAAACTCCCCTTCCTGATATGGATGTGGAACCTTCACAGGGGACCCATTTTTTCCAGAATATCACTTCTCTTGGAATCGGCTACTTTACGCTGAAAAGGAAAGGTATGGATTACCTTGATTACGATTTTCTTGAGAATCACAACGCTCTGGAGGAAACGAAATTCCTGAGGTATATCCATCTTTACAAACCCCTTCGGATTCTGATAAATACCAAAGTTAAAAAGGGAATTATTCAACTGACATAACCACCTGATCAGTCCGAATGGCTATAGAGTTAAAGTACTAACAACTATATATACCGGATAAAGGAAAATCCCATGCGGATTGAAAAAGGGAAGACAGGCTGAATATGAAAGCAATAACAGAGCAGGAACCGATTTCCATAGATTCACTGCGACAAATAGCAACTGAGCGCTTCGGGGACATGATCAAGGCAGTGGTGGATGTGGCCCGTGGGATCATGATCATCGACGCGGACTTGCATTCCGATGAAGAAGCTGAGTTGCTTGCGACAGGTTCAAAGCGACAGGATTTGTGGGGAATCAACCTTTACCCGGAGCTGTCTCCGGAGGACTGGTTGGAATTTGATTCGATGATAAACCTGCGTCCTTCCAGTGGAAATCGTTCCAGAAACGTGGATGATACTTCAATGCGCGAGCAGATTCGAGATGTGGTTGGTCGATTGGTGTCCCTATGAAATCCCCTATACATAAGGATTCCGCAGCAGGCCGCTGGTGGGAGCTGTCACTTTACGAGCAACTGGGAAATGTAGGCAGCGAGGTAGGCCGGGCACTGCGCTGGAAAACCCGTAATCCACAAATAGCTCAAGGAGCATTTGAGCGTGCATTGGAGTTAATGGATCTCACTCTTGATGATCCTCGACATCGGCGATCAGTTGCTCGACTGCGCGAACTCGCACGAGCGAGGGAGGTTCTGGTCGATTTTCTTGCCGGTTCGAATGAATACCGATCCACAGGTGATTCCCTGTTACGGTATTTTGATGCCTTCGCCGTTGCTGCGGCTCTGGCACGTGATCGTGCTCAACTTAGGAATTCACCCGGGTAACAGAATTCTCTTGTCAAGTTTCCATTTATCAAATTGACCGGGAAGAGTTTCTAGCGGTATCATCAGTTGGGACTTGAAGATACCCCCCGGACTATTATCAGTAACTTCCCGAAAAAGCCCTGCCGCCCTACAGTTAAGAAGTTATGGGTTAACTTGCCTTAAGATGGTTGGTCTTGTATCTTGATCAAGAGCTTCGTACACTAATCGGAAAGACTCTATTATCGATAGTATGGATTGAAACGAAGGGGGAATAGTCATTATCTTGTCAATACTAATCGAATAGAGATTTTATCCTGCTGAAAGTTGTGGACTGGAGAGCAGACGGTGTATAATCCAACACCAACTCAGGATGAATCGTACCCTCCTTCGTTCTCATGGAAAATCCTGCATAGTCTGTATCTCCCTGATATATTTGAAAGCCGTAGTTAGGATCGGTTCCATCCACAATATTCTGAACCCAATCCGTTACATCGATTTCCCACCAGTCATAGAGGATTGACGGAGCGATTATGGAAGTATTCTCAGCAGAACCAGGTTTGTTATTCCAGGTTACAGTCAACTCGTCCCAATCAGCGTTATTCCGGGCAATAAAGATGTTGTCTGTCGGGAAATCACCAAATGAATCATAAACCCATAAACGTAGAACAGCGCTGTTGACAGTCGCCCCGGAATAGGACGACAGGTCAAATTTGATAAGAGAATTCCTCAAATACCCGGCGCCGCCACAACCGACCTGGAAACCTTGTTCCGTGCCTCTATTAGTATCGGGTATGAATTCCCACACATCGGCGTCATCAGTGGGGTTAAGTGTTGCCTGGTCAGCAATTGCAATGCTCGCAAACATGACCATAATAAAAACTATCAATACTGTTTTCTTAAACATGAAATCACACCTCCGAAAAATGTTTATCAACAGGACAATGGATTCTACGCAATCCCATGAACTGCTCGAAAAGCAGCCTGTTCGTTCAAATAAACCTCCGATTCCTGCCTGAAAGTAACCATACGGCCTGAGATACCTGCAGTCAAACATCATTGCTGACAAATACGCACAGGGAATCCGGTATGAAGGTAGACGCTTCCCCTGAAATCGGATTCGTGAATTATTATCCAACCACTATTTCAGGGACATCGTCTTTCCAGGGAACGTAGTCTGCACAAGGTTCACATACCAGTTCCAGAGGAAGGATAAATCCGCGTATCATCTTAATCCTCTATGTATTTGGTATCGTTTCCTTTTTATCTCTTACCAACAATAATACCAGAGGAAAACAAAATAATATCACGAACAGAACACTCATCAGGATTTCAACAAACATTCTATCTGCTCTGAAAACAATCACTATAAGCTTTGCCGATTGAAATAGAAGGAATGAATAGAGAACTATACAAATC
>JAUVLV010000030.1 GCA_030600545.1 Candidatus Aegiribacteria sp.
AAGGTAAATAAAAACAAGGAGTTGCCAGAGGTAACACCCACTATCGGTGAGGTGGTAGTCTGGATTGCGAGACTTGGAGGATTCCTTGCTCGAAAAGGGGATGGATTCCCCGGAACAATTACTTTATGGAGAGGCTGGAAACGATTGGCTGATTTGACAGATGGCTGGGACTTGGCGACTCAGGCTAATACTTGTGGGTAATAGAAAGGATCTGCGAGGGGGCTGTCGGGTAACTGGCAGTCCTACCTCGATGATATTTATAATCGTACCAGTATTACTTTATGGGGGTCAATAATGAAAAGAAATTTGGTGATACCAGCAGTTTTGCTTGTAATGACAGTGGCAGCTTTTATGATGGTGCCAAGCGCAGGTGCATCCGATGACAGCCTGCAATCGGTAATCGAGTGGCAGTCTCCACCCGAAGATTTTCTGGAGGTGCTCCACGCGCCGCAGCTCCCCTGGGTGTGGACTGCACCAACTGGGGAGTACTTGCTCCTCGCAGATCCTGTAAACTATCCCCCACTTGCCGAGCTTGCCGCGCCGATGCTCAAGCTCGCCGGTATGCGGGTCAATCCCACAATCAACAACATCCACGGTCGTCACGGGGGCACCTCACCGCGCCTGGTCGAGGTAGAGGGCGGCTCCACCACTCATCTCGCCTTGCCTGCTGGTGCCGAGGTCCAAGACGTGGAGTTTACTGTGGATGGTCGACATTTTGCGCTCACTGTCATTCACTCCGACCACATTGGCCTTTGGGTCGGCTCGGTAAATGGCGACCTGATCGAAATAGAGGGCATTGCCCTCAATCCCCTCATGGGCACTGCGGTGAGCTGGCTGCCCGATCAGGAACGTCTGCTGGTCCTCCGCATTCCGGAGCGGGGACAGGTACCAGAACCACCGGTCATTCCTGTGGGGCCGAAGGTAGTGGAGGGGATAGGCGCATCGGCGCGATCCACCTACGAGGCACGCAACCTGCTCCAAACCGCCCACGATGATGCCCTCTTCGATTACTACTTCAAGTCGGAGCTGGCGATCGTCGATCCAGCTAATAGCAATTTGAGTGTAATCAGCGATGACGCACACTACTTCAATGCCGAATTCTCCCCGGATGGTGAGTACATTCTTGTGGAGCGCGTGGTGAGCCCCTGGTCCCACGAAGTGGCCTGGTGGCGATTCGCCAGAGAGATCGAGGTGTGGAACGCAGAGGGTGAGTTTCTGGTGAGTGTCGCGTCTATACCCCTGTCTGATGAGGTCCCTATTCATGGTGTGCCAATGGGACCGCGCTCGGTTTCATGGCGAGCCACGGCACCGCACCAGCTCTACTGGGTCGAGGCCCTCGACGGTGGTGATCCCGTTGCCGAGGTGTCCCACCGCGATCGGCTCATGCGACTCCGCGCACTCTTCACAGTTGAGCCCGAGGAAGTCTTCCGGGCTGAGCACCGAATACTGACCTGGCAAATGACCTGGGGTGCTGAGGGAGGCATGCTCATGCTTTGTCAGCGCGAACGTATGCGCCGCTGGCGTTACGTCTGGCTCCTGGAGGTGGACGATGGCACAGCCAACCTCTGGTACGACTTTGACGAAGGTGACCGATATGGCAATCCCGGCTATCCCCTTCTCCGCCCATTGCCTAACGGTCAGTGGGTGATGCACCAGACTGGTGACGCGGTATACTTCAGAGGTACCGGTGCCACCGACCAGGGCGACAGGCCCTTCCTGGACCTTCGGAACATGTACACCGGCGAAACAGAGCGTCTGTTCCGCTGCGATCCGGAGCGCTACGAATACTTCAAGGCATTCGCAGGGGACGAGGACCACTTCGTGTTGCACTCCGAGTCCTCCATCGACGTGCCCAACTATTACCTGGCCACCCTGGGTGAAGAGGTCGAAGCGGCCGAGGGCGAGGCCACCCGGACTCTCACTCGAGTTCCGATCACGCGATTCGAGGATCCAACGCCTCAGTTGCGCGAAATCGAGATGCGTATCGTGCACTTCGAGCGCGAGGACGGTGTACCCCTCAGCTTCCACCTGTATCTACCCCCCGGCTACGAGGAGGGCACACCGCTACCCACGGTGGTCGATGCTTATCCCCTGGAGTACTCCGGCGCAACCACAGCTGGACAAGTCAGCGGTTCAGCTCAGCGCTTCATGCGTCTGTACGGTTCCTCATCGCTGTACTTCCTGCTCAGGGGCTATGTGGTGCTTGCCAGAACCTCCATGCCGATGATCGGAGATCCCGAGACCACCTACGACACCTTCGTGCCCCAGCTGGTCGCCGATGCGGAGGCTGCAGTGGCCAAGGCAGTCGAGATGGGAGTTGCAGATCCTGATCGGATCGGCGTTATCGGTCATAGCCATGGAGCTCTGATGGTGGCAAATCTCCTCGCGCACACAGATCTGTTCAGAGCGGGTATAGCGAAGAGCGGATCGTACAACAAAACCAACCAGCCCTTCGGTTTCCAGTCCGAACGTCGTTCCCTCTTCGAAGCGAGGGATGTCTATATCCAGGTCTCACCGACCTTCTTCGCCGATCAGGTCAACGAGCCGATCCTGGTTATACACGGTGATGACGACTCCAACCCGGGAACTCTAACATTCCAATCCGAGATCTTTTTCGAAGCGGTGCGCGGTTCCGGCGGCACAGCCCGACTGGTACTGCTGCCATACGAGGACCACTGTTACTGGGCTCGGGAGAGTGTGGAGCACGTGCTGTGGGAGCAGCTCCGATGGTTCGACATGTATGTTAAGGGTGCTGGGACAGAAATGCCCTGAAGCTGATATTCCACTGGAAGGAAGTAAAAATGGATTTACCAACATCTGATTGGTTTTTCGATTCAGAGTATTGGGAGGCAAATCGTTCCTTCATATGGAGCAAAAAGAGAATTGAGATGTCCGATACTGCTGCGGCTAATATTCCCAAACTTCTTGAAATGAAACCCGGTGAATCCATTCTAGACCTGGCATGCGGATTTGGAAGATACTCATTGCCTTTAGCGAAGCTGGGATATTCTGTTACTGGTATTGACCTGAATCCAAGTTTTATAGAGGAAGCAAGTACAAAGGCATCCGAAATGGATCTGAACGTACAATTCAAGTGCGTGGATATGCGTGAATACATAGAACCAGAGCGATTTGAGAACATCATCATCATGTACAATTCCTTTGGATACTTTCAAGATCCGGAAGACGATAGGAAAGTTATTGAAAACTGTTACCAGTCGCTGAAACCAGGTGGCAAACTGATACTCCAGGTTGTTACAAGAGATTTTGTTGTTGCCTTCAGATTCAACAGGAAGTCTAGAGACTGGTTTGAAGACAGTGACGGAACGATAAGACTTGAAGAAACAACTGTAAATGATGATTGGACTTGGCGTACGACAAAATGGATTCTGATTAAAGGTTCGGAACGCCGAGAATATACATATGGGATGAGGTTGTACAGCACTTCCGAATACATTGATCTGTTTACCTCGTCAGGCTTTATTAATCCCAAAACCTTCGGCGGTATTAGTGGTAGACCCTATGACAAAGAAAAAGATCACCTTGTACTCGTGGTGCATAAACCGAATGAATAAACCATATAATCACAGCATGAACCAGTCGCCGGTCAGGTATTCGATGTTCAGGTTGCGGCGCTGATTACGCTGATTGCTGAACCGCAAGACAAATATGGAGAACCAGAATGAGATACTTGCTCAGTATTTGCATGCTAATATTCTTGATCGGATGTACTCGCTCAGGTGGTGAGATCGCCGTATCGTCTCCTGGCCTTATTGGCGCAAGAATCGCTATTAATGATATCGTCACCTTCAAGAAGGATTTCCATGTTGATATCGTTATCGAGAATCATACAGACGAATCCATTCAGATTGACACTTCCCCCAATGAGATCATTGAGCCGCCCACGGAGAATAGCGGTGGAGTTTATCGTGAGAGAGGGTCTCGCTGCACTATCACGGTCACCCAGGATCAAGACGAAGACGGCATGTTTGACTTCTTCTGCACGTATGACATGAAGGTCTTGAGTCCGAGAGAGTCGATGGTCTCCTTTCCTATCGTGTCCGGGCGAAAACATATGTTGAGATTTCCCATTAGTCCGTGGGGACCAAATTATGGTTCGCTACCATCAACAGCAATACCCGGACCTGTAGAAATTCGAGCTGAATTGCGACTCGTCGTGGATGGGCAAACGCTAATCGTGCCATTAGAACCAGCGAGAGTAAATTTTGTCCAGAAATTCTGATTAACGAGCATAGGGGTGTACTGAAGAAAGTCCGGGAAAATGGTTTGATCAGAAAAAGTAAGCACATATTCAAGATGCAAAGGATCGGAGCCGCCGACGCTTTCAAGGAAAGTATAGAACTCGGCTGCGAGAACCGCTGACCCGTAGGCCTTTGCTCCGGAAATCGGTGCATCAAGTTTAGTGTTTCCCATAGGCAGGTAAGATCTGAGATCGGCCATTGCCTGCATGTTGAGTTGGTCCAGTGATTCCGGCAGCTGAAGAGCATATCCACCATACCGTGCGGCCGCAAGCGCCGCTGGCAGTGATTGCATTTCATCTTTGTAAACGCATGCAACCGATTGCCCTGTCAGATTGAGTGATGCAGGCAGCAGATCGCCGGGACCTGAAAATTCCGTCACTGAAATTGACATCGCACTCAGTTCGTCTAGAACACCACTTGCAACAGCGTCCGGGTAATCGATAAGGTATACATCCGTCACTCCCATTGAAGTCAGCGTGTTGTAAGTTTCCGTTCCCAGTGTGGTGCCGTCCGTCCAGAGAAGCGGACAGTTGTTCACGGCGGCCCATCCTGCTGCAGCCGCTGCGCCGTTTATGTATTCCTCTTCTGTATCGGATCTTACGCAGATGACGGCTTCTGTAAGTAATGGCCATTCGGTTGTAGCTATATCCGCTGCTATTTCGTCAACGGTACCGCTGTACGAAAGGATTTCTGAATGGGGAACTCATTCCCTCAACAACGGTCTTGAAACCGGCATCAACTTCACCTACATAGATGATACTTCCATTTTCTCCCTGGTCCGTCAGGTAAGTTGACCAGTCTTCCAGGGTGTAATATCCCGACTGGGAATCTGCTCCGTCTGTAATCAGGAGAGATCCGTAAGATTCGGAGGATTCCTGGAAATAGAGGGCAGGAACCGTTGAAAAGAAGTTGTATACCGTTGGAAGGGAAGATTCATCAACATGAACAACCGCGCATCTGCCGAAGAAATTCCCTCCCATTACCGTCAATACCAGTACAGATACTGCAATAAGAGCAAGCTTCATGACTCACTTCCGTTTCTATATGATCAATAGTATTACGCATAACAGTTACAAACGATAGTTAGAGAAAACGGAAAAGTCCATGTTTCGTAACAAAAAGCGGGAGGGATGAACCCTCCCGCATAATCAACTCGGATACGTCATTCTACCTTATGACCATTACCCTTACGGTTGATACTTCGCTGCCCTGCTGCAGGCGAAGGAAATACATTCCAGGTGTTAGTTCCCCGGTATTCCAGTTGATTGACCCGGAACCGTTGAGGTCACCCTGGTAAGGAGTCGCGACAAGACGTCCAGTAAGATCGAATACGTTAAGTTCCGCAGGGCCGTTTCCGTTAATGGTAACAACAGCTGCCGATCTGACAGGGTTGGAAACCAGAATGCTGGTGTTATTCTGGACAATTCCTCCAGATTCTTCTTCTATTCCGGTATTGTTCCATACAGCCATCTCAACCGACGGATCTCCCATGAGGTTGTAACCCTCGTAGTAATATTTCGTAGAACCACCGCCGCTGTAAGCATTGTATACGGCTGCCTTTCCGCCGTTTAAGAAGCCCATGGCCCAGTATATATCCTGTCCCAGGAAGAAATCGTACTCGCCCTTTTCCTGAATATCATCCTCATCCCAGTAGGATGATGGCACCGAACCCCAGAACCATAAACCGCCTCTGCCCGGTGTTCTTGTCCAGGTTTCACACCAGGCTGTACCGTACGCGTAATTGCCTGTTACGCAGGCATGCGAAAGAACACCCGGAAGCTTGTCTCCGTTGGTAAGCGAGTTGAAATTGCCCTGACTGAAAGACATATCCCCCCAGCTTGTAGTGCTGCCGTGTCCGGAGAATGTAAGCATGGATATACCGTCATTAATGGAAGCCACGGCCTGGGCGGCATTACCGCCGGAGTGTGGATATATCTTGTCGTAAGTGTATGAAAGAAGATCAAGATAAGTGCTTATGCAGTAGTTGTGTGTTCCTTCGGAAACAAGGTACTGATCGTTACTAGCTATCCAGCATGTATTCTGTACCCACGGTGTTGATCCGCTGACATTCTGCTCGTAATCAATTACTCTGTCAGCCATGAGTATGGCTTGGCCCGTGGTAGTTACAGAGAACCGGCCGATGAAGACATCGGGAATAAAGCCTCCGTCATTGAGGCAGGAGTAATAGAGATCTGTCACTCCGCCATATGTTGTAGCGGAACCGCCGGGTAGGAAGCCGGTATCGCCGACCAGAAGGACGTATTGGGGAGGACTAGGCCAGGTCAGTATAGCGTTTTGGATGTAGGCGGTGATGGAGGCGGAGGTTGAGCCGGTTATGCTGAGATCGACCATGGTTACTTCAAAACCAAGACTTTCCTTCCATGTGACGAAAGCATCCATGCCGGAAGTAACGAAATCGGAATGTCCGACAATGAGATATGGGGCGGGAGGAGTATCACAGCCGCCCTCGAAAGTCCCGTAGTTTTCTGTCAAGCCGGAAAGAATCCGTTCAAATGGAGGTGCGTAGTATCTATTGGCATTCGCGTATGTTGCCCCGAGATCTCCGCCTTCGAAAGAAAGGGAAATGGTTGCTTCAGAAAGGAGGTCGCAGGTGTTATCGATCGGATTCCAGCGAAGTGGAAGCACTTCAACCAGAGCAAGGTTACGGCCACGCATTTGTCCTGCATAAATAACTCTTACCCATTCCTGCGGGTAAGTCGTACCGAAGGAGTACACCTCTTCATTGAGTTCCATGATGAACGCATCGCGTGATTCATTCTTCGTAGCGGACTGTATGCCGGGATTAATTGGCCATGCCGGGCCGCTGATATTCTGAACAGTTTCATCGGAGATCGTAACTTCAACTGTTGAGCCTATGGGTATCTCCAGCCAGGTGCGGTATACCGGCATTCTGGGGTTGGAGAATACGCTGACATTCTCAGCGTCTTCAATTGTGACAATGGAATAATTATCTCCCCTGATGTCCATGGTTCTGAACACGGGCTGGGAAGCCGATAGATTCAATACAATACCGTCTGCCGATGATTCCAGCGTGGTGAGCCCCGATGCTAGGACGGTTCCGGAAATAAGAAGCATTATAAAGAAAAGAGATTTCATGCCTTTTCCTTTCGTTAAGGAGTGTATAATATTAGAAATATGGTGCTTAAAGAACTTGCTTTATTTATAGAACAGTAGAATACCGAATCCGGTTCCCGGCGTAAAGGGTTTTATTTCATGCTTTTTCAGAAGATTTTATTACTTATTTTAACATTATTATCTGCTGAAACGGAGAACAGCAATGGTGGAATCTCATTGGTTCTCTCCGGTGGAGGAGCCCGCGGTTTTGCCCATGTCGGAGTATTGCTGGCTCTTGAGGAAGAAAATGTATGCATTCGAAGTGTAACCGGAGCAAGCATGGGCTCATTGATCGGGGGCCTGTACTCCTGTGGTTATTCGCCTTCATACATAGATTCTCTGGTGAGTAATACTGACTGGGGCCTGCTATTTTCCTCAAAACCAGACAGCAGGTTAACGATGCTCCCGCTTCGGCTGTCAAATTCCCATGATATTCTCAGGCTGCAGGTTAAAGGATTCTCTCCACTGCTTCCCCGCAGCGCGGTCTCAACGCAGAGGGTAGCATCACTTCTATCATCGCTAACGTGCCCTGTACAGGTTGAAAGAGGGCTGCAGTTCGATTCTTTGCCCGTTCCTCTGAGGCTGGTTGCTTTCGATCTTGTAAACCATGAGAGAATTGTGCATTCCTCTGGAAACCTTTCAAGGTCCCAGCTGAGCTCAATGGCGGTTCCAGCGATTTTTCCCGCTGTCAGGATGGGAAATATGCTGCTGGTTGACGGAGGCGTGGGAGATAACATCCCGGTTGACGTTGCCAGGCAGACCTGGGACTATCCCGTGCTTGCTGTGGATATATCCTCGGGGACACCTGAGATTCCTGAAAACCCGACCTTGATTCAGGTCGGCAATCTGACTTACAGCGCACTGTCCGAGCGGGTTAACAAGCTTTATAGCGAACAGCCGGATTTTTATTTCAGGCCGGATCTTCATGGAGCCAGGAGTTACAATTTTACATCTGAAGCGGCTGACAGCCTGATTGAATATGGATACATCCAGATGCTTGAATACCTCCGTGAGCATCCTGAAATTCCAAGGTTGGCAGAAGTCAATACTGATTCAGCAGAGACTGTTTACATTGCAGAGCCGGTCAATGAAGTAAAACTTGAAGGTTTAATAGAAGTATCCGAAGACGCTGTTTATGATTGGCTTATACTGAGCAGGGGAGATATGGCAGATCCGGAGAATCTGCGAAATGCTGCTGAAAAGCTTTACGCTTCGGGACTGTTCGACAGGGTCGAATATTACCTGGAACCTTCTACGGATTCCGGATACGTTAACGTTGTTTACTCCTTTACCGAACGGGAACCCTCATCCATAGGAATTGGAATGACTTACAACAATCAGTTCGGGCTGGATGGCAGGATTACATACAGACACCTGAATTTTCTGAATGACGGCGATCACCTGATTCTGAATACTGGAGGTGGAAATAATTACATCTATACCGAATTGCGGTTACTTGATCTTTCATCCGGGAGGAGAAAGTGGTTCGCCGATTATTCGATTTCAGTCTATCAGATGCAGGTAATGGCTTTCGAGCGGGACGGCAGCTCGTCTTACAAAGTAGAAACGGAAGGCTGCGGGTCACTTGCGCGAGGATTCGCCGCAGGCTGGGCGGGGCTTAACGAAATCGGTATTTCCGGGACAGCTCACAGGTACGGATCCGATGAATACCAGGGATTCTCTTCTATATTTATCAGCCATCTTACCGAAACCATGGACAATCCGGTACATCCGAAATCGGGAATGAGGTTCGAAGCTATAGCTTCATGGGCTCCCCTTATGACTCATAAACATTTGAGCGTTGTTTGCGATTTCGAGGGAGCGGTGCCCTTTCTAAGGAAAGGTACATTTGTTCTGAATGTCTGGGGACAGCTCCTTGCTGGAACCACGTGGGACTGGCAGGAAAGCCGGCTTTCAGCTTCAAGGCCAATTCCGGGGATGCCTTACAATTCACTTCCGTCGAGACAGAGGATAGCGGGACTCGCGACCTTTCAAAGAAAACTGAACGGCCCGTTCTTTCTTTCAATGGAAGCGGGTGCTGTATGTGACTGGGAATCGCCCCTCGAGATTAAAGATAACGAGTGGACTTACGGAGCAGGGCTGTCAGCAGGTCTCGATACCCCAATGGGTCTTGCATCTGTAAGCTGGGGATGGTCTTCGGAGTTTCATAACAGATGGATTGTATCTGTGGGATCTTCATCAACGTATGGACCGGGGAGGTAGAAACTGGCGCTGATCAGAAAAGCCGATTCAATAAAGGTTGTGCGGGAATCCGGGCCTGGTTACAGAGGTGCTATTTCAAGAATTCTCGCGGGTCAGGCACAGGGCTGCGGCGGCCTTACCGTCAGACTGCTTTCCATAAAACCTGATGGAAGGCTGCCAAGAACTGAGTTTGACTTTCAGCGTGTGGTTACAGTGCTTCAGGGTGAGCTTTTGTTTATGGACGGTGATGGAACTATGCATATGGTCGGTGAAGGTGATGTCGTCATTATCCGTCCCTATGAGAGACACCATTTCCAGAACGATTCATCGTCTCTGGCCCGAATTATCATCTCCGAAACCCGGGAAACTCGGGGCCGGACTTAACTTACGACACTTGCAAAACGCTATTTTTCATAATAAATTTGTATATATAATTATTTTATAGCTATGTTCAATGATATTTATGTAATATACTCTTGACAGATCTCCCTTTCGGTAGTATTAACTTGATAGTATTAAATAAGTAATGCGGAATCATATACTGGAGTTTAATTAAACTATCGAAATATGGGTTGTGACAGGTTTTCGGGTAGAAACAAGGAGGATGCAATGAAACTGTTTACAGCAGCAGTAATGATTCTGTTAATTGGTTGCGGAGGAGAAGACACTACGGGGGAAGTACCGGTTCACGCAGCCCCGGAAGTACCTACGGTTTATCTGGTTCCTGTTGATTCGATAGGTATTGAAATAGGAGATTCCACGCTCGTTATGGGGGCAATAGAAGGGCTTGCGTACGGTCCCGATGGGAATATTGCGATACTTGACTGCGCCCTGGCCTGCGTTCGGATCTATTCACCTGAGGGCGAGTACCTGAGGCAGATAGGCAGAAGAGGTAACGGCCCCGGAGAACTTCAGAGTATTGCGTTTCTGGGAATTTCTGAAGACGGTCATGTATTCCTGACTGGTGATGGCTGTGAGATACTTGGCGTTCATCAGTTCGACTATTATACAGGCGAATGGCTGGGTTCAATTCCTTCACTGGGAACCCCTCCCACCTGCATTGAAGGTGCCGAGGACAGTTTCTACGTCAGGAAGGATATCAAATTTGATACTTCTTCCGGAGAAGCGCAGATTCTGATAAGTATTGCAAAATACGCCTTCGGTGAAGAAGATCCCGTGATAACTTATATTGAAGAAGATATGGCACCCTTTAATCCCGGTAACATGGCCTCAATAATTGAACTGGTATGGTACGGGTACGATGTGGCAGCCGACTTCTCTGGAAATACGTACATAGCGCCCAGATCTACAGAAGAGGCTGCGGTTATCATTTACGGTTCCGACGGAGAGGAAACCGGCCGAATCGAGCTCGATCTTGAACCGGTATTGAGGACGGAAGAAGAAATAGAGATGGAAAAGCTGATCCTCACAGCTAAAATGTCTATCATGGGAAACGACCATATGCCTCCACTTGAACCGGATCCTTACAAACCTCTGATAAAAGGTCTCGAAGTTGATGAAGAAGGAAACATATGGGTTCAGCATGGGGGAGCTGCAGTACCGACATTCAGCGTGTTCGACAGCTCAGGTGAACCGATGTTCAACGCTGAAGTTGCCGGAAACCCTCCTGACGGGAATTCCTGGAGATTTTACATTGATGGCAACGGAATTCTTGCTTATGCGGAGGATCCGTCAGATGGTTACCAGAAAGTCTATTTACTGGAAATGGAGTAAACGCACTGAAGTTCACTTCAGTCTTTCTGCATAAGGCTTAACGCTGACTGTACCGCATCGTAAGCATTTGCGGCGTAGCAGTCGGCTCCTATTGAATTCGCGTATTCCTCGGTAATTACTGCGCCTCCAACCAGAATTCGTGCTGAAACACCTTTGGCTTTTGCAAGAGAAATAACCATTTCCATTTCGGGAGCTGTAGTACTCATAAGCGCTGATAGAGCAATTATATCCGCATGAATTTCACTGGCCTTTCTTACGATTTCATAGGAATGTACGTCTTTGCCAAGGTCAATAACGTCAAAGCCCGCGTTTCTAAGAAAAAGGGCTACAAGATTCTTGCCGATGTCATGTATGTCACCTCTAACCGACGCGAGAACGATCCTGCCTTTGAATGAAGACACTTCCTCCTTTTCAAGGTAAGGTCCAAGAAGTTTCGTCAGAACTTCCGAGGCTTCAGCCGAAGCTATCAGGTGGGGCAGAAACAGCTTTTTCCGATTGTAGAGTTCTCCAACTTTTTTCATAGCGGGGGCGAGACCATTTTCCAGAATTTCTTTTGCTGTTATGCCGCTCTCAAGTAATTCCCGGCCTGTGGCTTCTGTCTGCCGGCGGTCTCCTACGATGATGCTCTTTTGCAGAATTCCCATGAAATCCGGGGAAACTCCCTGGGAATCAAGCTCGGGGAGCCTTCTCTCAACCGGCTCGATGTTACCCATGAGAATCTGTGCATTCCTGTGCATTTCAAGCACTTTGGAATCCAAAATGTCCACAATGGCCATATCCAGCCCAATGGGAGCCATCAATGCCAGAAGGGCTGCATTCAGGCCGCTTCTATTAGGCAGGCCGTGGGATAAGTTTGATATACCCGCTATTGTCAGGAGCCCTCTATGTTTGAATAGTTTGAGGGTTTCCAGAATCAATCGGGTATTAGCACCTGTACCCAAGGGTTTCACAATTGGATCAGCAATTATTCTGTACTCGGGAAATCCATGACTCCGCAGAATAGCAATTCCCTTTTCCAGTTTGCTCAATCGTTCCTCAGTTGTTTTACCGAGCCCGTCTTCATCAATGGGAAGAAGCACAGCGTAGCCGCCATGGCGGAGGAGGGTGTCTATTCGGTCACCGATGAATTTCTCCGTGGCAATCAATGAGTTAAAAATACCTATTCCCCCCATTTCGCAGAAGGCGGTTTCCATATTCTCCGGACCGGAAATGTCGACGGAAAGAGGTGAACCGATGGAAAGCCTGCTGAAGATCTCATGGATGAAGCCATCTGGAAGCAGTTTTTCCAGACCCAGATTCACATCAATAAGATCTGCCCTGCCCTGGGCTTTAGCAAGGGAAATAACCGCGAAGAAATCTCCATGTGACAGGGAATTCTGCAGGCTTTTCTTACCGGTAGGATTGATAGATTCCCCAACGGTAAGCATTCTGTCGCCAAGAGGTACCATTCTGTCAACGGATGTAAGAAGATGAAGCTCTTCCGGTTCTGATTTAACCACAGGACGATTTCCAAGAAGGGAAACATATTCCCTTACGTGTGCAGGACCGCTGCCACAGCAGCCACCTATAATGGCGGCTCCGCTCCGGGCAAAATCCTCAATCCATCCTGCAAATCTTTTCGGAGACATGTCATACATTCCATTAACCGGAAGGCCGGCATTGGGTTCTACTGCGATCCACTTGCTGGAAAATCTGACCATTTCCTGAATTATCGGCAGCAGTTCTTCCGGTCCGTCTCCGCAGTTGGTCCCAACGGCATCAACCGGAAGTTGATTCGCCAGAATGACAAGTGCAGTGGGAGATGTCCCGGATAGAGACAATCCACCTGACCCGAAAGTCATCTGTGCCGAAATAAATGCATCGGGAACACTGTCTCTGACTGCAAGAACTGCAGCCTTAAGTTCTCTTGGGTCTGAGAACGTTTCAAGGAAGAAAATATCTATGCCCGTATCACCAATAGCTTTTACCTGGGCAGAGAAAAAGCGATAGGCATCCTTCCATGTCATTGTTGCTGAAGGATGCATCAGGTTACCGGTGGGGCCGATACTTGCAGCAACCAATGCCTTGTCTCCCGCTGCAGTAATCGCTGCGTCCGCTAGCCTGTGATTAAGATTCGTTACTCTTTCGGAAGTCCCGAGCTTTGCTTCGGTACCTCCGAAAGTGCAGGCTAGAATTATATCTGATCCGGCTTCGACATAGTCGTAATGCAAGGCACTCAGGATATCCAGATTTGACACAGCCCATTCTTCAGTGGATACGCCAGAAGGCATCCCCCTCATAAGAAGTTCGGTTCCGATTCCCCCGTCAAGGAAGACTACCCTTTTCTGTAGGAGATTCCTCAGTTTTTCCGACTGCGTCATCCCTCTGCTCCTGTCGTACCCTTAACCTGCAGGTTAAAGCTAAATGAACATGGTTCTGAATCCCGTGGATAATCATGAATTTCAGAGAAATTTCAGTAGTAAGAAAATTGTTTAATCTTAATCAAGGCGGCGCTGGATTTCTACATCCAGTGCTCTCGCATAAAAGATACTGTACTTTCAAGTCCTTCTTCGAAGGTCGCAACCGGTTCGTATTCAAGAAATTTACCTGCAAGGGCAATATCCGCTCTGCTGTGTTTCACATCTCCAGCGCGTTCGGGTCCGTGGGAGGGCTCGATGTCAGTTCTATCAGTTAGACGGCCGATTTCAGAAGCAAGATGATTTACTGTAATGCTGTCGCCGCAGGCAATGTTCATCATCATACCGGGGGCATCCGGAGCGTCCGCTGCAAGAAGATTAGCATGGACAACATTTGCTATGTATGTAAAATCTCTTGACTGCTCCCCGTCACCGTTTATTAAAGGTCTGCGTCCCTCAAGATATGCGCGAATGAAAAGGGGAATAACGGCTGAGTAAGGGCTGTCAGGGTCCTGATATGGGCCGAATACGTTGAAATACCGCAAGGCCACGGTTTCCAGTCCATAAATATGATGGAATACCTTCATATACTTTTCACCTGCAAGCTTGCTTACAGCGTAGGGAGACAGTGGCCTTACGTGAAGGTCTTCATTCTTAACCTGTTCGGGTGCATCTCCGTAAATCGAGGAAGAAGAAGCGAATAGAACCCTTCTGCAACCAGCGTCCAGAGCCGCATGAAGTATATTCAGAGTACCCTGTACGTTAACTTCATCGGTTGTTATAGGGTCAGCAATGGAACGGGGAACGCTGGGAAGTGCTCCTTGATGGAAGACGACTTCTATGCCTTCCATGGCATTTCTGACAATATGATAACTTCTGATGTCACCCTCGACTATGTCAACGTCATTCCTGATATCCACAAGGTTAGCCCAGTGTCCGGTCGAGAAGTTATCCAGAATTCTTACTTTGATTCCCCTGTTCAAAGCTTCCCTGGCAATATTGCTTCCTATGAAACCAGCTCCTCCAGTTACAAGATACATTTATTCAGTTCCCCTCAGTATTCTCAGTACCGCTGCTGCGGCTCCGAGACCATTATCTATATTCATGACGCATATCCCGGGGCTGCATGAGTTAAGCATGGAAAGCAGTGCGGTAACCCCACCGAATGCCGTACCATAGCCTGTTGAAGTTGGTACAGCAAGCACTGGCCCCCTGTAGAGCCCTCCTATCACAGAGGGCAGAGCGGCATCCATTCCAGCGAATACAATGCATACCGAACTCTCCCTCAGACGTGGCAGGATCTCAGAAAGCCTGTGAATTCCAGCCACACCAATATCATAAAAACGGTGTATTTCAACCTTCATTGTTTCCAGAATGATAGAAGCCTCCTCAGCAGCGTGGAGGTCTGAAGTTCCCGCTGAAACAACTGCTACTGAACCCTCGCTACGGTCGGAAAGTTCATTGAATTCGCCAGTTACGAACAGTCCGGCTCTTTGAGAATACCGTCCCGAAGGAAATGCTTCAAGAAGAATCTTGCCCTGATTTTCGACTACCCTGGAAACAATGGCAAGCCCGTTTCTGCTTAAAAGATTCTCTGTGATTTTCAGTATCTCTTCAGAACTCTTGCCCTGAGCTAGAATCACTTCCGGAAGGACTGCGGTTATCCCTCTTCCCGTATCCACCCTCGCAAATCCCAGATCAGATGTAAGATGGGAATTAAGCAATTTTAGAGCTTCTTCCGGTGTGATCCCACCTTCTCTAAGAGATGCGAGCAGAGCTTCAATACTGTTTCTTTCCATTATCTCCTGACTTAACTTTCATCCGATCGTTAAAATGTAGCGACCTGTCTGGATTACTAATATCTACAATTCTGGAAAGAATGTGTAACTGAAAATAATAATCTCATGGTGTAAATCTGTATACGACCTCACTTGCCCAGAGTGAAGGCCATCTTGCTGGAAGTCCAAACATTTTGACTTTTCCTCTGAGTCCAAGTACCTGAGGCCTTTTGAATCCCAGCCAATCTGACCAATCGATGAAGTCCTTTACTGTCCAATATCGAACATGCTCCCTCGGATCGGAAATGTAAGTAAGTGGAAATCTCCCAAACATCAATCTGAAGCGGTGCGCGATATATCCAAGATTTGGGGTTGATACATACAAACTCTTTCTATATTTGTCCTTTAATTTCATCATCATCATCTCTGCATTAATGACGTGCTCAGCAACCTCGAACAAGACAATATGATCGTAAACAGAATTCAATTTTGTATCCGAATCAGTCAGATTGATTTTCAGAGTTTTAAATCCTTTTGAAGATACAACGGCCAGTGCCGTATCCGAAATATCCAAACCTGTTCCTTCTACCTGGCGGATTTCACGGAGGCTTTCAAGAGTTTCTCCAGTTCCGCATCCAACATCAAGAACAGAATCTCCGCTACTTATGAAGTTCCTGATACCTTCAGCTCTTCTTCTGGCAGGTTTTGTATAAAAATCATCAGTTATTCTGTTTTCCCAGTACTTATCGTAGTTTGGGTCGAATGAATCGAGCCTGGATGGAAGTTGAATTTTCCCGAATACTTCTTGAAGAATCCCTCTTCCTTTATCTCCGGGTTTTTTTGCTTCGGACATTTTACTCCTATTTATTTTTAGTAAATATACATTACAGTATAGTAACATTTTTAAGTCTTGACTTATATTCACATCCAGACTGATATTCAATTAGAAGGAGTATAATTATGATGTATATTTTAATGCTGTTATCAGTTTTACTTCAATTCACTCCTGATAATTCAAACATTATCTTCTACGATGATTTTTCAAGTGGAAATATAAACGATTGGGATCAACGCTGTCTACCTGGGAGCTGGAGTTCCTCATTTGGATTTGTTTATGGGAACACATCAAATGTTTGTTCAGCCCTTATTCCTCCGGGTAATATTCAACGAGAGGATTGTTCAATTACAATAAGTGGAGTGGCTGTTCATGTGTTGGGAATGGTATCCAGATTGGATTCAGACGATATAGGAATATATGCATATGTATCTCCTGATCATGATGTAGCAAGAATTAGAAGGGTCTCAAACGGTGTTACATCAACTATATATAACAGTCTGTATGCTCCCTTTCCAGGTGGTGTCTGGTACAAATTAACACTAACTTGCGAAGGGAATTCACTTCAGCTTCATATTGAGGTTCCTTCAACCGGTGACAGCTGGGAACTGAGTGCAACAGATCCTTTCCCTCAGATAGGTCAGTTTGGACTGGCAATGGGAAATGAGTCAAACGCTTACTGG
Source organism: Candidatus Aegiribacteria sp. (assembly GCA_030600545.1). Classification (GTDB taxonomy): domain Bacteria; phylum Fermentibacterota; class Fermentibacteria; order Fermentibacterales; family JCC-6; genus Aegiribacteria. Next base: position 17,026 of record JAUVLV010000030.1, read on the forward strand.
GACTGGATCTCCGTCTCATCAGGCGCTGTTCCTGCGGATAGTACGATGATTTCATGGATGTACACTGACGATACTGAACTTGGAAATGGCAATATGGCATTTGAATCCGGCGAGCAGACTGACCTCTTCCTTCAACTGTCAAATCAGGAGAGTACTCCTCTGACTAATGTATTCGCAATTCTTCAAAGCCTTTCACCCGAGATTGTCGTTAGTGATAATTATGATGATTTCGGGAATATCCCGGTGGGAGGTCTATCCTGGGGAACGGGCGGCTATGATCTGATTGCACCCGCTTCAACACAGGAAGACCAGGCATATCCCATGAAGCTTACCATCTTCGCGGATGGAGGATACATGAATACCGTAGAATTCAGTATTCCTGTCGGTTGCGGAATTGACTGCGATGTCGAATCCGGAACAGATCAGTGGTCATGGAATGAAGCAGAAACCGGATGGCTGGACAACTGGCACATTTCTTCCACAAGAAATCACACAACCAGCGGGACACAGAGTTTCAAGTGTGGCGATACAGGTTCGGGGGACTATGACAATCATCTTTTCTCTGCGCTTACCTCACCGTTGCTGAATGTTCCTACAGGTGGTGACATTTCTTTCTGGACCTGGATCGATGCCCAGATTCCTTTAAATAGTAGAACAGGAAACTTCGCATTTGATGGTGGCCTGCTGCAATATGGCCGCTGTGGAACCTGGATTAACCTTGAACCATCAGGCGGCTACCCATATCAGATCATACCTTCCTCTACCGGACCTTTCGAGGAGGATACTGGCATCTTCTCCGGGCAATCCGGATGGTTGTTCTGGACACTCACAATACCCGATTCGCTTGCAGGCCCCGGACAATTGCGCTTCGTCTTCGGGAGCGATGACGCTGGCACACGGGAGGGGTTGTATGTAGATGATATCCATGTTCAAGGATCCGTTGGGATAGAGGAACCTGGATACGAGGAGGATTTCACTACTTTTTTTCAGCATACCCTAACCCATTCAGTGAAAATCTGACATTCACAGTCTCAGGTATACCCGGAGAAGAAGTAAACATAGAAATCTTTGATCTTTCAGGAAGGCTTGTTGTATCTTCTGAGTTGAATGCTCCAGGGGAAGTAAGGACGATGCTATGGAATGGGCAGAATATCCCTTCCGGGATTTACATCGCGAGGGTCTGCATACAGGGCTCTGAAGATTTGATTCAACACCTTGTCAAACTCGATTAGAGTCTGAGAACATTCAGTAACATTCGCTGTTTTATTATCCGGTAGAGATCTGATATTTCTCCGTTTGCGTATGTTCTGCAAACTTCGTAAGTGTCGCAAGTGACATACGGCCCCAATCAGTTTGGAACATAGAACCCTCCGTCAGAATGATAGATCTCAATCGAGGAGAAGCGCATCGCTCTGAGCTGCTGCAGCAGGTCATTGACTATACCTCTCAGGTCGGCCTCTTCCCATCCGGTATAGAACCTGGCTGCAACCCGTGCCCTTGCATCAAGCACGAGCAGCGAAGGAGAAGAACATACATTAAAGCGATTGGATACTATTCCCCTGTTATCTATTATCACCGGGAATTCAATTCCCCAGTCCTCCACAATACCGCGCAGCTCATCTATGGAGGTTTCTTCCGTCTGGATAGCAGTGATCACAGCAAGTGGCTCATCGCTGAATTCTTCCTGGATTTGCTCGAGTCGGGAGAAATACTGCAGGTCGGAAAGAGTTGAAAGCTTGCAGAAGAAAATTACCACCACATGTTTACTCAGCTGGTCGTAAAGGTTGAGAGGCTCACTTGCGTTAAGCCATATATGATCCGCCGGAAAATCTCCTACAGCGGAAAGTACATTTTGAACGGGAAGCTCCGGTCCGAGATCGAAGAGAAAACTGATAAGGAAGGCTGTTGCAATCATCGCGATAATAAAAATAACTGCGGACCGCATCCTCCTGCGGGTCAAATCAGATTTTGGAAGTTCCTGCGAATAATCCTTCAGAAGAGTCACCCGTTTCTTTCAATCTCTGAAATCGCGCAATGAGAGGCTTTAATAACTTTCTGCACGGGTACATTATGATGTCTGGCTGCTTTTGCGCAATCCTCATATTCCGGTTCCGTTCGAAGCAATTTCCCGTCCAGGAAAGCCCTTTTCATCCTTATCGGACCGAATTCGGTTTCAACCGTGCGGAAATCCCTGTTCAGGACAGCTCTTTCAACGGTGCTGAACCTTATTCCCAGGGTCGAAGTATTTTGGAATATACACTTGATAATAACATCTTTCCTGTGTACAGGGCACAGAACCGTTACTTCCATTGCGGGTCTTCCTTTTCTGCCTATGCACATTGTGGCGTAACAGTCCAGAGCCCCTGATTCCAGAATTCTGCCGGAAGTATCGGGCCAGATCCTAGCGTCCATATCGTCCATAATAGTTTTTATCTCGATACAGTTGTCACTGCGCCACAGATCATCACCCACTTCTTCGCCGATAGTAACGCGGAGAAGATTTGGGCGCTGAAGATCTTTTGTTCCGGCACCCATTCCCGTTGATTGCGGCACCATGCGAGGGTGTGGGCCAGTCCAGGATTCAACCGCTGCAGCCAGGATTACTGCTCCGGTTGGAGTAGTTATTTCACCTTCTATACCTGAGGGTGCTGTGGGAATACCTTTAAGAATACGCATTGTAGCGGGAGCAGGCACGGGTAGAGTGCCATGAGCGCACGTGACCGTTCCGGTACCTGTTGCGACAGATGATGCGTATACCTTTTCTATTCCCAGAAGGTAAAGGCCGCAGAAAGATCCGACGATGTCAATAATGGCATCCATAGCACCGGTTTCATGGAAATGAACCTCTTCGATGGAAATCCCGTGTGCATGTGATTCCGCCTTCGCCAGCCTTCTGAAGGCATCGCTGCTTTTTCCTTTGACATATTCAGGGAGGTCTGATTCCGATATAATACGGAGAATATCTGAAAGATGTCGGGCAGAAGTCTCCTCCGGAACGCTGACTGTAACCAGGGTTCCCTGCAGACTATTTTTGAGAACTTTTTCAGCTGACAGTTCCCACCCCTTCAGATCAAGTTTCTGGAGCATTTCTTCCAGCTGGCCAATATGCAGACCACAATCTACCAATGCTCCCAGAACCATATTTCCGGAGACGCCACAGAAGGGATCAAAAATAGCTATCTTCATCGTAATCCTCTTGCTTCAATAAACAGCAGATCAATATTTCAGAACCGCATCAGAGGGAACCAGAGGGATTTGCAGGAAGGACAAAACAAGATAATCAATTAAAAACACCCCGCTGATATTCCTTATTAGAAAATATTACCACATAATATAATGGTCAAACCTGTTGGATTACTATAGGAGGAAAATTGTCCAATCCAGGAGTTCTTGAAGAAAAACTGCTTGATAGGGGATGTTGCGGCATTCTGTTTTCAGGCGGCTACGACAGCGAAGTGCTTTTGAGATTTGCCGTAGAGGTCCTTGGAGCTTCAAGTATTTTGTCACTTACCGCGGATACCGAATTACTGGCGGGATTTTACAGGGAGCATATTCGCAGCGTTACTGGCGAACTTGGTGTGGAGCCATTGTTAGTCCCGCTGAACCTGCTATCCATCGAGAAATTTGCAGTGAATTCTGACAGGCGCTGTTATGTCTGTAAAAATGAATTGTTTACCCGTTTGAAAGCGGAGGCAGTTTCCCGTGGTTGCAAAACTGTCATGGATGGGTCCAGTACTGATGATCTGAACGAATACCGTCCGGGTCTCGCTGCTGCGGCTGAAACAGGAATTGTACATCCGTTCATTGAAGCCGGGATGAGTAGAAAAGATATTTCAGAGAAGGGAACCTTCCTTGGTATCCGGGAAGAGGATCATCCATCCGATTCTTGCCTTGCAACGAGGATTCCTCATCGAGAACGGATTACATCTGAACTGCTTCGCCTCATAGAAAAAATGGAGGCACCCCTTCGTTCTTCAGTTAAGGGCAGGTTCCGTGTAAGAATTGGAACCGGCAGGCTGCTGGTGAATTTTTCAGCGGTTGATGAGAAGCTTGTCGGAGAACATCTGGAGCAGTTGAAGCGGATTGCGGAAGAATCGGGATATGGGATACAGCTGGATCAGCTGAACCGATAAGATTATTCCTTTTTCAGATATCTGTAATAGCTGTCCAGTGTATATATCGCTGCAAGAGGATTATGTCCGGTAAGACGGTCTTTTGCAGCGAGAACGGTACAAAATGCTTTGGAGTACTTGAGGAAAATAGAATCATGCCCTACACACAATCCCATCACAATATTGAATTCCGTGCCCGCTCTGTTAAGGGCAAATGCCTGGAGCATGGGATTACACATAGATTCGTTTGTTCCAGGCCTTATCTTCTCATGATCCTCAACGCCTATTTCCTCCTTGGGAGTGCGCCCGGCCTTGCACATGACCGAGACCACACGGAAGCCTTTATCGGATAGGAAAGACTCTACTATTGCAGCTTCCCTTGAGAGGCCTGTGCAGAAGACAAGACCCAGTTTTGAGTAGTTCATCCTTTTTGCGAATTCAGCTATTTCCAGTATTCTTGGCTTTGCAGGCTTCGGGGTGGTATTCCCAGGTTCCCTTCCCGAATAACCTTCACCCTCCTGGACGGAAGCTTGACGCACGAATTCCCTTATGCCGGGATCACTGTACTCTTTTCTGACCTCATCAATGAGATCATTGTCACGAGTAGGGCATGTTGCCGGGCTTTTCCCATTCTCGACAGAGCAAAGCCGCTCTTCCTTGGGGAAAGGGCAACTCGCGCATGACGGATAGGAGTCTTTCATTTTTGTACTCATTCCCGGCTGCGCAAAACTTCCACAAATAACTCAGGATTTTCTGGAGACACTACAAATGTTCCTCCGGTCTTTTTAATGATAACACAATTCTTGAAATCGGTCACATACACTTTGAAGGAACCGAGTTTCCCGCTTCTGAACTTCCCGGAAAAACTATACAGTCCTCCGTTGCCCAATGTTCTTATGGATCCTGTCATGGCCTTCGGATCGTACTCAACTGACGAAAGCATGCTTATGTCAACGTTTGTATCCCAAAGCAGTCTTCTTATGCGGAGGCTATTTCCCGAAATGGTGTAACCCCTTACAGTAAACAGGAGACTTATGAACATGATCAGGAACGGTATAGCAATATACAGCACCATTGTAACTGCTGTTGAAGCATGATCAGAAAAAGCCAGGCCGCCGAAGATTCCCAGCAGCAGTACTGTAGCAAGTGTACTTATTACTTTGAGCAGAGTCCCCCAGGGCGCGTTGAAATACCTTTCCTCGTTTGTCATTAAATATCCTCCTTCAAGGGTTACTTCCATTAATCTATTCATAATGAATCTTCATACAAACCCCTGCTCTTTTCACATGAAGAATAATTAGATATTACTATACATATTGTTGTTTTCCGGGAATGTGCACGAAAACAGTGAATGAAGATATGACAGCAAAGCAATTTTTCAGATTAGACGAGCTGAATACAACCTGGAAGACCGAAACCATTGCCGGAATTACAACCTTTCTTACAATGGCTTACATTATTGTGGTAAATCCCGCGATTCTCTCCGCTGCGGGAATACCGGAGGGCCCCTCAATGGTCGCCACGATATTGAGCGCATTTGTAGGAACAATGCTTATGGGTATATACGCAAAGCGACCCTTCGCCATTGCTCCCTATATGGGGGAGAATGCCTTCATAGCCTATACAGTTACGGGTGTTCTTGGATATTCCTGGCAGACCGCCCTGGGGGCCATCTTCATCGGAGGGGTGCTGTTCACAATTCTCTCTCTGGTCGGAGCCAGAAGCTGGCTCGCGAATTCTATTCCCCCGGGACTTAAAATTTCCTTTGCCGTTGGAATAGGTTTTTTTCTGTGCTTCATAGGTTTGAATGATACAGGAGTTGTGACACTTGGAACCACGGGTGCTCCGGTTACACTGGGAAATATAGGCAGCACGACTGTACTTCTGTCCATTGGAGGGCTCTTTCTTATGATTATACTGCTGGCAATGCGAGTCAGGGGAGCCCTTCTGATCGGGATTATCGTAACAACCCTGGCGGCTTTCATTACCGGGTCTGCTCCCGCGCCGGACAGCATCGTAAGCACGCCTCCTTCGATTTCCGGAATATTCATGAAATTCAATCTGTCCGGAGCCCTTACCTGGGGATTCATATCAGTTCTGCTGACGGTGTTCGTTATGGATTTCGTTGATACGATGGGTACTCTTCTGGGGCTTTCGTACAGGGCGGGATTCCTTGATGAAAACGGGAACCTTCCCGAGATAAAGAAACCAATGCTTTGCGACGCAATTGCAACGGTTGCCGGGGCGATGCTTGGTACAACTACCACAGGAACGTACATAGAATCCGCATCGGGAATAGAGGAGGGAGGAAAATCCGGTTTCACTGCAGTGGTTACAGCATTTCTTTTCCTGCTTGCGTTGTTCCTGACACCAGTTCTCACTGCTGTTCCCGCATGCGCCTACGGACCGGTTCTAATTGTAGTTGGGATGCTTATGCTGAAGCCCATCACCGGATTGAAATTTGACGATATGACTGAACTCGCACCTGCGTTTCTTACTATCGTTCTTATGAGTTTCACGTACAATCTTGGTATAGGCATGACCGCAGGTCTTCTGACCTGGCCGCTGTTCAAGATTGCCGCAGGAAGGGGGAAAGAAGTACCTGCCGGGATCTGGGTGCTTTCAGCGCTGTCCCTTGTATACTACATGTATGGAGCTTGATAGTTAAGAATTAACAGGAATGGTACATACAGAGATTTCCAGTGTGGAATAGACTCGATCAAGTTATTGTATTTATTTTATAAGTGAATGAAACACATTGGCTTAAAGCCGTATGGGCTTTTGCAAGTGACCAGAAGTTACGTTCGACCCCATGCAGGGAGGCATCCGACATGCTTGAGGAAGAGAGCAGGATTCCTGAGGAAATCAAGGGGGAAAGACTCCTTCAGAAAAGCAGCTACGAGAAAGCGGCGGAATTCTTCCATAAGGCAGCCGAGAATCATTCCGCTCACCGGAGCCGTTTGTACCACAGAGCAGCCGTTGCCTTCTGGAAAGCTGGTGTTTTTGATAAAGCTGCTCAAGAATTCAAAGCTGCTATTCAGAACTACCACCAGGAGGAAAACAAGGCTGGCGAGGCAAAAAATATCCTTGGTCTGGGAGCGAGTTACCACGGACTTAACAGAATGTCTGAGGCGTATAGAGTCATGCACGATGCGCTGAAAGTCGCAGAGGAGAGCGGAAACCTTAAAATTGTAGCCGATGTTACAAATTGGCTTGGCATCATATGCAAGGACCAGGGTGATTTTTCCCTTGCAGTAGACCATCACAAAAAAGCTCTTGATCTAAGCAGGAAACTCGGAGAAGAACTTAATGAAGCCAGTTCCCTCAACAGCCTTGGTCTTGCGTACTACCACATGAAGAATTACCAGAAGGCCCTTGAGTGTTTAAACGAAGCCCTTGAAATGCAGCGAAACAGAGATGACTCGTGGGGTTTTCCAGATACTCTGAACAGCATAGGGATGACATTAAGGAAAATGGGCAGGCTGGAGGAAGCCCTGGAGTCCTACATGAAAGCTCTGGAAGCAAGAAGAAAAATAGGGGGACTTGCACGAACAGCCAGCATTCTTAACAACATAGGGAATATGCATCTGTCCCTGGGGAACACGGATAATGCCATTAAGTATCATAAGGAGGCGCTTGCCATCCGTGAGGAGATTTCTAGCAGAAGCGGCATGGCATCATCCCTGCTCAACCTCGGTGAGGCATGGAAAAAGGCGGGAAAGCTGCACAAGTCCGCATCATCTCTTGAGAAGTGTCTGAACTATCAGCAAAACAACAGGCCCGATGAAATAATGATGGATACCATTCAAATGTTGGCCGAAGTCAGAAATGAATTGGGAGACAGTAAGAAAGCTTATGAGCTGAGCATGCGGGCTCTGGAGATGTCAAGAAATCTTTACAGTGATCAGGTGGAAAAAAGGTTAATGGAATCAAGAGAAATACTTGAAACCGAACACAGGGTCAGAGAGGCCAAACTTCTCAGGAATAAAAACCGTAAGCTTGAGAATCTCTCAGACATGCTGTCGGCTCAAAAGGAACAGCTTCAGCTAATTCAGGATTACGTTCCGGCAGTGATAGTATTTATAAATAATGAAGGAACCGTAATCAGACTGAACAGGTATGCGTCCAACCTTATAGAGAAAGAGCCCAGGGATCTTGTTGGAGGCAAAGCGGTGGATTTTTTCGGATCACTGGGAAAAACTCTCAGGGATTTGCATGACAGTGATGAAGGAGATCCCCTGGAGCCTTTGCTGAACAGTGAAGAAACAGTTTCCCTGAAGGATGGAGATCATGTCTTTCTCTGTCACCGAGTTCCTTTCAAGGGAGTAGAGAGTACACTTGATGGAGTTGTTGTTTTCGCCATTGATATTACGGAAGAAAAAAAGACGGAACAGAGAAGGGAAAAACTCCAGGAATTAGCCGACAAAGCAAAAAGACTTGAAAGCCTGGGATATCTGGCAGGCAGTATAGCTAACGATTTTAAAAATCTTCTTCTGAGCATAATGGGCAACGTTGAACTGGTTATAGGACGGACAGGCGATGCAAAGTCGAGGGAAAACCTGGAAAAGGCATCCGATAGCGCAAGGCTTGCATCATCACTCTGCAGTCAGCTGCTGGCTTTCTCGGGAGGGGGCAATTTCATCTCAAAACAATTGGACCTTTCCAAGGAAGTTGGATTTATTCTCAAATCCCTTACCTTCGATCCGGAAGTGCATTTCAAGTTTAATACAAATCTGAAAGAAGGGTTGCCGCTTATCAATATATCGCCCTCCCAGCTGCATCTGGCTCTGAAGAACCTTCTGTCGGTTCTGGAAGAGGAGATAAATGATGATGAAAAGGTGGACATTCTAACCGGTAAGGTGTATGCTGATTCCGATTACGTGAAGGAAGCAGTACACAATACCGATTCATCTGAAGGTGATTATCTTTTCCTTGAAGTTGGCAGAACTTCTGAAGGATTCTCAAGTGAAGAACTAAGGAGAATGTTCGACCCCTTTACACCTGGAGACGTTCTGAAAACCGACCTGAGAATGCCCGCTGTCCACGGTATTCTAAAATCACATGGCGGGTTCATGATCTACAGGCAGGAAGAAAAGTCCGGCGGGGCGATAAGGCTGCATTTTCCCTGTAAACCCGAAATTGCGTCTGAAGAGGAGTATTCGGAACCTGAAACTATGAAAAATAATAATGAAGGTGATTCACTTTAATGAATGACCTCGCTGAACATATTGAGGAGTTATGTATATGACTTTTAGAATACGTATCCTGTTCAACAATATCGCGCGGCAAACCGATCTTGCCACCGGGATCGGTTTCAGTGCCCTTATAGGGAATGATCTCCTCTTTGATACGGGTAACGATGGTGGAAGCCTTATTGCGAACATGTCGGTTCTCGGTATCGATCCTATGGAAATAAACACAGTGGTCATTTCCCATGATCACTGGGATCATACGGGAGGACTTTCAGATCTACTTGCGATTAAACCGGGCATGACCGTTTACGGATGTCCCGGATTCAGTGAAGAACTGAAACAGACAATTGCACTGAAAAAAGGAAATTTTATATCCAGTGCTGGATACCGGGAGATAGAACCGGGTATTTTCCTGACCGGAGAGATACCCGCTGACTACAAGGGATCTTACCTGGCCGAACAGGCCATGGTTCTCAAATCGGACAACGGGATTTCCATCATTACCGGGTGTGCTCATCCAGGCATTGTTAAAATTGTCGATAACGTTAAAAGACATTTTTCAGTTGACTCGATTTATACTGTTGCCGGGGGATTTCACCTGAATCATCATGACAAAACCGAACTCCGGGAAGTGCTTCAGCAGTTAGCCACGAAGGATATTTCCTTTTTCGTTCCGATGCATTGTACGGGAGAAAGAGCGATTGAGGCTTTCGCCGAAACGTTCGGAAGCCGCACGAAAATACTGGCATCCGGAGATTCCATTGAAATGTAGGTAATTCGTACATTTTTCACCTAGATGATAACAGCGTCGTGCATAACCGGAAGACCATTGTTGAGATAGAGATCGGCAGGCATAATCAGTACCCCGGCAGCTCGAGTAAAGGAAAGACGAACTGCCTGAGGCATACCTCAAATGTAGATATCCGAAGATTCTACAATACCTGTTGAACAGTATTCCGATTCTGCAAGACTGGTTATGAGGTTGGGGTTAATGACTGGAATCCCGATGAATCAGCTCATGGTGAAGGCTGAGGATCCATCCTGATAAAAGAGCCGGGGTTCGGCATATCATCAGGAACATGAAGCTCGATGACAACAGCATTTGATCTACTAAGATGCTCCAGTGCGAGAGTTATTACCTCATACTCGAATACAGGCACGACTTCAACGATAATTTCGAGTTGCTCCTTCGTGAATTCGATCTCGGCTTCTCCAGTTCTTGAATTAAGAATCTGATCTGCCTGATCACTTGTAAGTGTGATGGTAACATCGTAGTAACGACCAGAACCAGCTAAGGCAACCGCAACAAGCAAAAAGAGCACAACCATCGGGAACAATTTCATGGTGATGGTCTTCATGAGAGTTCTCCTTTCATAGTAATGAGTAATACAACTTTATTAACCAGGAATCTCTTTTCTTCATTCAGTCAGTGAAGTACGGTGAACCTTGTGCAGCATCTGGTGATTCCATCTGTTGGAATAAGCTCAACCAGATATACTCCCGGACAGTATGTGGAAACATCAAGCAGAATATCTTCTGAGTTACAGATCATCTCATCAATAATTCTACCGGAAATATCCCAGATCCTGAGCAGACTCTCTTCAGTATTTCCTGTTTAAATACGGCAGTTCCGACACAGGGATTGCTGACAACGGATATATGCGCTGATTCCGATAAAGGATTATCATCTTCCTCAACTGATACCAATGCCATTGATTGAACCAGTGTTGGATCTCCAAGCAGTGTCATTCCCAGATGCCATGATTTCTCATTTCCTGTTAATCCATTTGAGGTTATATAGCTCCACCAGTCTCTGAATCCTTCTCCAATCGATCCATCGTTACCCATGGGATCATAGAAATAACCGAACCGAAGCATGGCGCCGGATTTAGTGCTTCCCACGGCAGCAAGACCATTAGTATTCATAAATACGTACGTTCCACCCATATAACCACTGGTAGTAAATCTACAGTTGGAACATGCAAACAGGTTATAGAAATGAGCTGGTGGCTGTATTGCAGCAACTTCGTAATTGTAGGTTGGGTACATTCCCGGATACCATAGATGATAAGAAGGGCATGAATGAACAAAAGGACTTATCCAGGAATAAACTGCCGGCAATCGAATGTTCTCGTAATCAGAGTCGGTAGTTACTGCATTATTATTGATAAGATCTGTATTTGGATATAGCAGCTGCATATCCTGCTGGAAATCAGGACCGTAAAAAGCCCAGTCGTCATCAACATAACAGAGTGCCTGAAGAGGTTCAGTATCGCCCTCATCGCGCCAGCTGTGGTTCTGATTCAGATATGATGTTATAAGTAATACTTCATCACCAAGATTGCTTGTGAGAATCCTGCCGATGTAAATCTCAGGATCAAGTTCTCCTGAAAAAGTATCGTATTTTCCATCCTGGCCAGGTACTCCCCCGGATGGATATCCAATCCATAAATCCTGCCAGCTTCCATCCAGATCCATAAAAAAGTAATCGGACGGGAACTCTTCACTCGAATCCAGGAAATCGTTGTCTATCATCGACCAGGCAACCGGAAGGTCTCCAACTAAAACAGCACCTTCCAGACCATGTTCATGGCAAGCTGCAAGATATTCTTTCAGTTCTTCCGGCGTGCTGTAGGTAACTTCAACGACT
>JAUVLV010000009.1 GCA_030600545.1 Candidatus Aegiribacteria sp.
AAAATGACCCACCTCCCGGAAATCAGATACTATGGAGCGGATATTCCACACTTCAATTAATGTGCAGGGGCTTTGAATTGTCGATGGAGTTATTGAATGACAACAGTTAAAGAACACTTATGGGTAAAGGGCAGTCCTAGCGCAGTTATGCCAGTACTGTCTCTTAGATCGTTGTAGAGTAAGAATGTCAGCGCCTGGAGTACTACGTTCAATCAGAAATTGGACCTATTAAATTCATCCTCGCTCAAGATTTTATCAGATTCGACCATAAGCTTCGAGATCCTTCCCCGATATTATCGAATAAACCCTTATTATTTTGGCCATTACCTGAAACACTTGATTGATATTAATAGTTGTTATACATGTATGGATGAGATATTTGTTAAATGACCTTGAATCGGTATATAGTACTGGTGGAATACTGCCGGACAAATAGTTCATCATCATCTGTATAAATGCAATGAGACCCTCCACGAACCGGTATGCAGAAACTGTCAAGATAGTTGCCAGTATAATCGTAGCGGTCTATTATTGTAACAGGCGCCCATTCTTCAAATGGGATATTTGTAACTTTAAACTCAGCATCTGCACTGAATGATGATAATTCTACACAAATCGTGCTATCAATACCAAGAAAGGGCTGTCCCATAACACTCCAAGCCACCCCACCACGAGTTGTTTCGTATTCGGTAGGATACTCCCTAGCAAAATTATCTGAGACAGTTCTATCCTCAAGATAAAAGAAAAATATCTGATTACAGAATCTGGATGTTACAATCAATGTGTCTCCAACAAGCATACCAGCAAGATCGCTGTTAGCTCTAATTCCACTATGTGTCCATTCAGGTCTTCCAAAGGAGTAAAGAAGCGAATCGGGTAGTTGATACACTTGAACATTGCCACCGTGTTCAGCTTTTGAAAGTACAGCAATAGTGCTGTCAGACAAAGCGATGACATCCTGCGGATTACTGACCGTAATCAGACTAATCCTTTCTCCACTTCGATTCAGTATCTCCACACGATCACCGTAGGTGTTGCAGACTGCAACCCAGCCTGATCCTGTGTCAATGCCTCCTATATAGCAGAAGTGACCCGGACCTTCTCCCTCCTCGCCGTAGCTCCAGTAAAAAGAACCATCCAGTCCCATGCAAACCAGTGTTTCCTGAGCCTGATCTGAAACGAAGAGAGTATCACCGGTGATGTGCATCCAGTTTACTTTGTAGAAGGGAGGGTTCAAAAGATCCTCACCACCATATGTAGAGACTAATTCAAGATTCACCGAATGCTCTGGATTGTACTCCCATAAGCCATCATCAGTTCGCATTGCCCATGTGGCCCATTTGTCAAGAGTATCCGGATGGACAAGATAATCGGTTAAATCCGAGGTTGTATCGTTATCTTCAGATCTACCATTACTGCATGCGAAAGATGTTACAATAATGCACATGAGCAGTACTAATATACAGTAAACTTTCATTATCTTTCACCTACTTGATCAAGTATCTGATTGGATCTCATATTTTTATTGTACCGGCATATGCTATCACCTATGAACCCATTAATTTTGCCTGTTCTCATATATGCCTTACCCCTGCAACCGCCAAGACAAAGATTAAAGAGTTTTCGGATGGAGTCTAGCTAGCTTCCCGCTTTCCTTACCTCAGCACGATCAGTTTTGCGGAATCGGAAATACCAGCGTTCGTAATACCCCTGCAGAAGTATATACCTGAAGGAACCGGGACACCGTTATCATTTCTGCAGTTCCAGGAAACAATATGATTCCCCGGATCGAGCATATCATCAGCCAGAACGGATATTATTCTTCCATTCATGTCGTACACTTCAATTCTTGCTTCCGATGCGGAAAGACCTCCCAGATAGAAGGAAATTGAAGCAGATGACCCGCACGGATTGGGATAGATACTGTGGAAACACAGGGATGAAACCCCTCCTGGCTCCGTCTGTTCAGCAATCCCTGTCTGGTCTTCGTATAGATAGGCTGTCAGGTTAATGCGCTGTGTTACGTTGAGAGATGACTCATTCGATATTATCGACCTGTACTGTTCATCGGAGGGAATAACAAAATCCACATTCCCCGAACAGGCGTTCTCTGATATTTCATACGCTTCAAACGGATCACTGCTGATATAACTCGAGTAGTTTATCTCATCACAAATGAAGAAATCAACGTTCCCCGGAGAAAGCGTTTCTGAATAGACATCACCATCATCAAAATTTGTACCGTAAATGGTCTCACCCGAAACATCGTAATCAATCATAAGCCTGTAATCATCGGTAGGTGGTACGGGAGGTGAATCAGGTGAGATATCCAGCGAGGTTACTTCTCCGGATAGTACTACATCAACCGTATAGTGCAGACCTGTAACAGTTGATGTCGTGACAGTGGAGTAACCTGAAACCGGATAATTCCCGATGGGGCTTGTTACCTTCATGTAGAGCGGCCTGCTGTCGCCAAAAAGAAATTGCCCGGTACCTGAGCTTGCGGTGTAACCCACCAGGCATCGCGGGCCCGGAGACCCATCACTGTCCAGTACTATACAGGCTCCATCCACCGGATTTCCAAGATTGTCCTTCACATTGACCGTCAGCGTGCATACTTCGGTATACCTCTCCGTGACATTCCATGTGTAACCGTCTCCCCTCCAGTTAAACACACTGGCCATATCCCATCCCCAGCCGGGATCGTAAACTCTGGGGTTGTTTATATGCGTTCCCACCGGCTCCCAGGCTATCCATTCCCTCTCCCAGAATTCGTTTATCTTGTGGTTGTCTCTGTACATTGCCGATACTGTCGCGGGGACAAAGGCGGTTCTCGAAGCCGCAGCGGTCAGATAGGAATGAACACTGCAGGTCCCTTCATGCCAGTTATATATCCTGACAGGCTGGCTATGGTGTGTATGTGAATGGAACCACATGCTTTCCGTCACCCATGTGCTCAGGGCTCCAATCGCTCCGTTGTCGAGACTGCTCACATTGCAGTTCCAGAGGGTTTTGCAAACCGAAAGGAAATCTTTCAGCAGAGGATATCCCGTATCCGCGTGGTTGAAAAGGTAATCCCTCCAGAAAACACCGGTAGGGGGATCGGCATGACCTCCCGTTGCTGGATTTATGTAATCCGGCCTCTCTCTGTGGATTTTAGGGTGAGCCACAAACCAGTAATAGATGTCCTGCGGAAGTTCAAACGTTAACGTGTCTGGATCCTGGTAAACCTTGTACTCGATGGTCGAGTAGTAGTTACCGCCGTTTGATGAAGTTCCGTAGTCTATTATGTCGGCGTAAGCCAGAAATGCATCTGTATCGTACAGTAGCGACACATTGAATGTAAGAACTTCAGGATGAAAAAGATGGCTGCCGAGTGTCTGCGGAGCAATATGCGCAATTTCAAAGGCGATCTCATCAACGTAAGGATCGGAAGCTGTCATAATAATATCAGCGTATATGTCCTGATAGTAACTCGAAAGCCTTGAAAAATTATCTGCAAGATCGATCTGCAGCCATTCGGGAGCCTTCTCGACCGCGTCCTGAGCGTTGCTTGTCAAATCGCTCGGGGGAGGCTCGAACTGCAGTGTTCCCGAGCTGTTTGAAAAGGTTATCACACAATTTTCGCCGGTGGGAACTCTAATCGAAGCGTTAATCGAATCTACAAGTACCCATTCATAACTATTCTGCTGCAGTTCATTTTCAAGTCCGGCACCTGTTATTTCACAGGGCAGAGAAAGCAGGACAACAAACAGTGTGAAAACCGGGAAGAATATCCCTGAGTTTGTAGAAATGATCCTATAACTGATACCACCGCTCATTGCAGATGTACCAGTCTTGTTGTGTAATTCCTGGATCCGGCCGTAAGGCGGCAGATATAGATTCCGCTGGGCGTTTGGTTCCCGCTGGTTCCGCTCCATGTTACCGTATTCGTTCCCGCCGGCATATTGTCGCTGATCAATGTGTCAACAAGTCTTCCCGTGATGTCGAATATCTCAAGTGTGACAGGCACCCGTTCAGTAAGATCAAAAGAAATAACTGTAGAACCTGAGAACGGATTCGGGCTGCTTGCAAGATTGCAGTCGATAAAAGGCTGTACGCCTCCGCCGCCTATACCTGTCAGAGGATTGCATGTAAAAGTGAGCTCTCTTGTAGCACCCGCCGGCAGAGGATCTTCATTCTTATTCCAGATATGCATAATAGCGAAATTGTCAGTAACGACAACATCCTTACAGTCATGACTTACCACTATGATATCTTGGGCTCTGATGGGGAGAAGGACTATTGGAGACCTGTAACCCCACTTATTCGTATAACCGGGACTTCCCTCTATATTCATAGTTATAGTCACAGTGACTTCCCACGGAGTGTCCGTACAGTCAACCACTACATCTTCAGAATAGAGCAGTGTATCGTAAACACCCACATCGATGGGAACCCTCGCCTCCATAGCGGGATCTCCGTAAAGCGCGGAACCGTTCAGATCGGGTGCGCCTCCCGCTCCGGGAGTTGCGTTGTGCATGTCGTAATAGAGAGCCTGATTCGCAAGGAAATACGCCTGCGGCCAGGTGTAATGCGCCTGGCGCTCAAAATAAGCCTTTGTGCCTCCGTGCTGCTGACTTAAAGTACCTTCATTGATAACGTATCCGGTATAGAAATAAGCTCCGGCGGTATGAAGCCATCCAAGAGCCATCGAATTGTCGTTGTATATTTTACCGATCTTACAATTTCCCAGGCCAAAGAATATCTTCGGATTGATAGAATTTATATGCAGCGTGTCTCCTCCATGTGTACGGCCGATTGCCTGGCATCCCAGGCTGCCGTACGATTTGAAATATCCTTCGTCACCGGGAGTTGGATAGTGCATCTGCCATTGGAAGTGAGCTCCGTGTCCGCTTGTAATGAAAATATTGATACTGTCGGCATTCAGACATTCAACAAGCCATTCCGTTCTGTCCCTAGGACCATCAGTATGCTGAACAGCAAGGGGGTCGTTCAGTGCTTTGGTATAGTAAAGTCCATAGTTGGCTTCGCTTGTGGAAATACCCTGCGGATAATGGGTAAGGTCACAGCTGGTAGTTCCTCCGAGAACGGTTATTACGTCAAACCCCTCAGGACCGGTGGCAATTCTCAGTGCGTCGGACGCATAGTACCCTGTAATGATTCCCCATATAG
Source organism: Candidatus Aegiribacteria sp. (assembly GCA_030600545.1). Lineage (GTDB taxonomy): Bacteria > Fermentibacterota > Fermentibacteria > Fermentibacterales > JCC-6 > Aegiribacteria. The sequence goes on from JAUVLV010000009.1 coordinate 5,176, forward strand.
CGTCTCCGTATGGATCGTCATCCAGTTCACGGCCGAATTTCCATACGGTATCCACAAATGTCGCTGTTGCGTTATCCCATTCAGATACGAATGCAATGTAATCCGGTGCGTACAGGCTGAGGGGATATTGAATACTATAGATACTGCCGGAGTAGTTAAAAACCTCAGCCGAATACTTCGCTACAAGGCTGTCCACCACCTCGGCCCAGTCGGCCTCCAGGTAAGTATCATCCCGAATCACTACCGCATACCTGAATGAACCTCTTTCCGCCGTCCACTGTGCCGTGACCGGCGCGGCAAAGATGCAAAAAAGGCACAGGAGAACAAGGAGAGTGCCAGCTTTTCCAGCATTCGCGAAAGAACGAACTGAGCCCGGGTAATTCTTCATTATGACCTTCCTCTACGGTTATATGAATACTTCACTTTACAATATCTTCCTATTTCAAAACAATAAGTTCTCTATCTATTCCGATATAACCAGTCACTTTCCGGTTGCGATTGAGCTTCCTGCACAAGCGTCAGATCGTTATCACTCATTGACTGCACTGCGCCATCGAGATTACCGTTGATCTTCGTGTAATAAGTTGATGTGGTCTGCTGGGAACTTTTTGCCCAGACTATATGGATGTTGTTCTCCTCATCGATATCCATCTGAGGTGCCCAGACCTGATTGCTTGCCGATGTAAGGAAACTCTCATCGATACAGATACTTCCATCGGGATAGAGTTTCATGTAACAAAGAAGGTTGGATGATCCCGTCCACTGCTGCCAGATAATATGAGCATTTCCGTTACTGTCACAGCATATCTGAGGTTTATTCATCTGGTTGGAAGCATTGTAGCAAAGGAATTAGGATGGCCCATTCCTCCTTCCAAGGCAACCCCAGGGAAAGTGCACACTATATCGGACACAACTCAGAAAGCCTCCTAATTCTATTATAGAAAGTATTAGCATAATAGACAACATCTCTCATCCACAATATGAGAAGGTCTAATTGTAGATGGCGAGATGACAAGCTGCCTTATTCTTGAAGATATTCTCAGTGAATAGGACACCAGTGAAAATATTTGACAATATTTTAGTATTATGTATAATTTTATGATTGCCATTAAACATATGGAAAGGATTCCGTAATGAAATATGAACTTTTTTTAACATCAGCTGTACTAATTTTTACTCTCTCCGGTTGCGGCAAAGAACAGACTGAACGGATTCCGGACGAACCGGAAGCAGACACAGAATTTGTTCTGGAACTCGTGATTACCGACTCTATAGGTGTCGAACTCGGCGACTCGAATTACGTTTTCGGCTCAATAGAAGCTTCATCGCATACTGCGGAAGGCAATATTCTCGTTCTCGACCGGCCTGCATGCTGTGTTCGCGAGTACACTCCCGATGGCGATTTCGTCAAGAACTTTGGAAGACGGGGTTCAGGCCCCGGTGAATTTTACAATCCGCTATCCATGGTTCGCCTGAATGACGGACGAGTATCCATATTTGATATGCAGACCGGGATGAGCGTTTTTCTTGCAGAAGGCGAATGGGATGGAATTACCGCCGAGATCTTCGGAGAACCGGTTATGTGGTTAACCGCGGCTGACAGTAATCGATACATTGGAACAATTAACGATTTCGAGATTATTGATGATCAGCCGATTCTCACGGCTTATGTGGGCAGATTCGAGATAAACGAGACAGAACCATCCCTTATCTACTGGGAGAACTCTTTCGTGTTCGATTTCTCGAATTCTTCACAGATAGTCGAAGATGCTTATTTCGCCAAAACATGGGCTTCAGACAGAGATGGAAATGTATTCCTTGCCTCCAGGGACACCGAGGAGTATCTGATCACCGGATTTGACACAAATGGAGATGAATTCGTCGAAATATCGATGGATCTTCCTGCGGTTCAAAAATCAGAAGAGGAGATCGCTGAAGAGACTGAATTCTGGAATCAACGGGCAAAGAACATGGGGTATGGCGGCCAGCTCAACTACCAGCCTGATCCGTACCGCTGGAAGATCCACTCGATGGGAATCGACAGTCAGAGTAAACTCTGGGTCAGAAGAGGAACCGAAGAGATTCCCACATTCGATGTATTCGATTACGAAGGGAATCACCTCTTTGCTGCGCACATTCCATCTATTATCGGAGCTGACGGTCTTCTATGGGAGGTGCGCGTAGATGAATTCGGAATACTCGCATGGTCTCTCAACCCGCTTGATGGGTACCAGAAACTCTATACACTCGAACTTGCCTCAAATTAAAGGAGGAAAAAGAAAAAGGGGTCATTCGATGCTTACCGGCTGCATCAGGTAAAGAAGCTGATCGGAACCCAGGAATTCAATAAGGCTTTCGAATACTCCAAATCCCGGCATTTCCATGGTTCCGGGAAAAGACGGCGTCGGATAAATACGTACGCCGGGAACTTCATCGGTATCCATCCCGGTCAGCCCAGCAGCGTAGTAAACCGCATCAACGACTCCTCCACATTCGTCAATAATACCGATTTCAAGAGCGTCGGTACCGGACCATATTCTGCCACGTCCTATGGAATCCACTTCTTCGAAGGTCATATCTCTGCCTTCAGCCACCGTTTCTACGAAAAGGTTGTATCCATCCTCCATGAGGTCGAATGACCTTTCCCTCTCTCTTTCAGTATACGGGCGGAACGAGCTGTACATCGATGCCATAGAGCCTGTCGAAACTTCCTCAATGTTTATTCCAAGATTTTCCATCAATCCGCCAAAGGAGAATTTACCTGATATTATTCCAATGGAACCTGTTAAGGTCATCCTGTCGGCAAAGATCCTGTCCGCCCCGCAGGCAATGTAATAACCGCCCGAACCTGCCACGCTACCCATGGAAACGATTACCGGAATCTCTCTGCGTATCCTTTCAACGGCATGGTGTATGTCGGTGCTGGCGAGTGCATCCCCTCCGGGGGAATTGATTCTAAGTACAATAGCCTGAACCCCGGGCTGCGATGCGGTCTCGGAAAGAATATCACATACGGTCTCACTGCCCATGACCCTGCCAAAGGGGAAAGATGAACCGCTCTCTCCTCTCATGATAGCACCTGACGCCACTACTACCGCGATACACTTGTCCGGCCCCCATGTATCATCCGCAGGAATTGAAGCGGCGTAAGCCTCTATTGAGATTGCATTGATATCCCTGTCCAGTTCTTCTCCCACCTTTTCCTCAACCTGATCCTGATAACAGATACCGTCTACCATTCCTGCTGTTACCGCTCTCGAAGCAGTGTAAGAGCCAGCGTCTATGATAGTACGCAGCTGTGCCGGTTCAAGCCCCTTGCCGTTGGCGACTCCTGCCGTAAGCTCACACTGAAAAGATTCAAGAAGAGCGGTCATAGCTCTTCTCTGGGCATCGGACATATCCGACCGGGTAAGCATATCACTTGCACTCTTGTACTCGCCTATATGCTGGAAGTCAGGGTAGATACCCACGTTGTCAAGAAATTCCCTGAGGAAGAACGCCTCCGACGCGAGACCGAGGAAAGAAATCTCTCCAGCGGGATGTATCCAGATTCTGCTGCCGCAGGAAGCCAGATAATATCCTCCGTTACCGATAGTTTCAACATAGAAATAGACTTTCTTTCCGGATTGCTTTATTCGCTGCAGAAGGTTCCTTATTTCCTCAGCCTGTGCCAGATAACCCGATGATCTCTTTATGTCGACTATCACTCCAGAAACGGTATTATCTGAAACTATTCTATCCAGAAGAAGGGCTGTTTCAGTAAAGCAGGGCTGAACTGAGCCCAGGAACGGCCTCTGCCTGAGTTCATCAAAATCGCTCGTTTCAATTCGCACGAATATGTCCGATGGTTCAAGCAGATTCGCACCCGGGCCGGTAGTGAATGTAATATCTCCTCTTGAAGAGCAATACGAATAATCATCATCACTGACTGCTCCGAAGGAAATACCCGCTTTTCCGAATCCGGCTTCCATTCCGAAGCTCAGATAGTCCTCTCCCGCATCAGCTCTGATGGCAAGCCCTTCCAGGGGACGAATTTCGAGTCCCGCTGAGAACCTGTAATCATCAAGCACCGTTCCTGTTTCAAGGTTGGTAACAATCGTAAGGTCTTCGCCCAGAGGTCTTACCGCGAATCCTGCTCTGTAAACGGCTTCAACATCGATGTCACCGGGAATATCCATTCCCCCTTTTCTCACAAGACCGAAACTGAACCAGTCAAGGGGACGGACTATCATGCCAAGAGTATAGAAATTCTTCCCTGAAAAGGGGCTGGCTTTCACTGTAGGATCGAACCAGGAATAAGCCATGCCGAACGATGCAATATTTTCGAAGACATTCATACTGGAGGAAAGGGTGAATTTTCTCATGCTGACGTCATCTTCCCACCATCCGGAAATACCGGCGCCGGGAAATGCAATTGAAACCCTGTCGAACCCCTCAAACGCGCTGTCGGACGCGGCCATACCCAATCTAAGTCTCAGACTGCTTAAAAAACTGAAACCGGCGGGATTAACAAGTTCGGGATTTCCCACCTCGGGATATGCAACCCAGTCGAATACATCTTTCGGCCCGGGCACATCGTATGCTCCCGCCAGCGATACAAGAATAAACAGAATTGAAATGATACTTAATACTCTCATACTTTTCCCTTTCACGATGATAATTATCCAGGAATGCAAGATTTGTTTCAGCAGGATGAAGAAGGCCTGAATGCAGAATCAGAACATAGATCAGATGGGATGTATTATGGGGTCTTCCTTCAGAACCCTGCTGAGTGTATAGGAAGCGGTATCAGCCTCCGCATCCGTAAGTACAACAAAAATTCTGTTCCTGCTGGCGGCGATATGTTTGATATCTATATGCTCTTTGGCAAGGGCACTCAGCGCGAGAGTCATGGTTCCTATTATCGTTTCACATACGGTCTCTTCAAGGTCGAAGCTGAGTATCGCCAGATCATGCTGTACGGTAATATCATCGATTCCTATTTTTTCCTTTACATCCTCAAGAACTTTTCTTGTCTTTTCGAAGCAGCCTTCAGCTACGCTGAAGGTTATGTCTCCCTCTTCGCTTCCATGTTCCGTATTGAACATATGAATAACGTTTATTTTCTTCTCCCCAAGCGCGGTAAAAAGCGTACCTGCTGTACCCGGTTTAGCCGGAACCCCATGACAGGTGAAACGGGTAATCTTTCTTCTTCGTGTCATTAGAATTTCGTTCATTACGTTTCCTTTCCCGCGCTTTCACCGGCATTGTACAAAGCAATCATTTCTTATTGAATCTACACTCATGCCTGCAAAAAGCCAGTGAAACATTCCTTTAACCCGGGGGACGGCAACGCCGCCCCCCGCAGATACATCAGCTGACAGAATCAACTGCCAGCCTGACAGCTTCCTCAATGAGTTCCATCGGCGGTTCCTTTATGAAACCTTCCTCCATAAGCCTGTTAACCAGATTCCTTGATTCCATTATATCGGCTCTGGCTTCCTTGAGAACCTGTTCCCTCGTTTTATCCAATCCAGCAACTCCGTCCTTTATAGCCTGCATGGCCACATCTGCCGCTTCTTCCGGGAAAACATCCGCTTCATCCATAGTCGGAATAATGTAATCCGCGTTAAGTCCCTTTTTCCTGGCGAAATCCGCGAGAGATCTCGCTGCTGCAACGGCCATGTTATCCGTGATCTTCCTGGCCCTTATCAGCAGAGCTCCCTTCAGAATCCCCGGGAATCCAAGCGAGTTATTTACCTGATTCGGGAAATCCCCCCTCCCTGTGGCGACTATCGCGGCGCCGGCTTCTTTTGCTTCGTACGGGTAAATCTCTGGAACGGGATTGGCACACGCGAACACGATGGGATCCCTAGCCATGGATCTTATCCATTCATGGGGAATAAGCCCCGGACCGGGTCTTGATACTGCAATCAGAACATCTGCTCCGGCACAGGCTTCTGCATGGGTCTGAATCCTTTCAGGATTCATGGCCTGGCAGAGCTCCCATTTTCTGTAAAACCGCTTATCAGCTTTGATGTCTTCTCTGTCGCTTGAAAGGCTGCCTTTTGAATCGAACATAACCATCTTTTCAGGGTCACCGCCCGCGGTTATTATCAGCCTGGCTATTGTTGTGTTGGAAGCGCCTGCGCCGATAAATACTATACGGACATCCTCCAGTTTTTTTCCGACTACTTCAAGGGCGCCAAGAAGCCCGGCAAGAGTAACGCATCCGGTTCCCTGAGCGTCATCGTGCCATACGGGAATATCACACTCCTCCCTGAGAGTATCAAGAACCTTGAAACAATTCGGCTGGGAAATATCTTCCAGATTAATGCCACCGAAGCTTGGCTGAACCATTTTCACGAAATCAATGATCTTGTCGGCGTCAGGCTTTCCATCCTTATCCCGGTTGTCAATGCACAGAGCCACAGCATCCACTCCGCCGAGATATTTCATAAGGAACGCTTTACCCTCCATGACTCCAAGTCCGCCCGGAGGAGTGCAGTCACCGTCTCCCAGTACCCTTGTGGAATCGCTGACAACACCTATGAAATTGCCCTTGTTCGAAAGCTCGTATGCAGCTTCGTTGTTATCACGAATGGTAGTTGATACCTTTGATACTCCGGGAGTATACCAGACGTTGAACCAGTTGAAACCGTACAGCCCTGCCTTGGGAACGGTCATCATCTTTCCCTTGTAGAAGCTGTGCGTTCTGTACGCAAGTTCTTTCAGAAAAACAGTTTTTGCTTTAGCTATCTGTTCCTCGGAAAAGTCATCGGGAAAAAGGTCGCCGAGATTATTCAGTGTCAGGTCAAAACCCATCATTTTACCATCCTGTCAGAAGTGAAATGTACAATATTTATCCTTCGCGACGGTACTCTGCCACTCCGGCCTCAAACAGATCGTTGCCTTTAGTATCGTTGACAACAAACAGAGGCATTCTTTCAACAACCAGTCTTCTTACGGCTTCAGGTCCAAGATCTTCGTAAGCAATAACTTCTGCTTCCTTGACTGAAGAAGCTATTCCGGCTGCGGCTCCTCCCACGGCAGCGAAGTAAACGCCTTTGTTTTTAACCATCGAATCCCGGACTTTCATGGATCTGGGTCCTTTCCCAATGGATCCTTTCAATCCGTGTTCAAGGAGAAGGGGAGTAAATACATCCATTCTGTAACTTGTTGTGGGACCGGCGGAATTCATTACCTGTCCCGGTCTTGAGGGGGCCGGGCCGACGTAGTAGATAACGGCTCCCCTGAGATCAAAGGGAAGTTCCTTGCCTTCCTCGACCAGGGCAACAAGCCTTTTGTGCGCGGCGTCCCTTGCGGTATATATCTCGCCGGAAAGGAATACTTTGTCCCCGGATTCAAGTTCTGATACCTGTTTTTCATCCAGGGGAGTTTTCAGTTCAACCGTTTTCAATTATCTCTCCTCCTGTCTTACTAGATAATCGTTTCGCCATGCCTGCTGACATGACATTGAATGTTCACCGCAACCGGCATCGAAGCGATATGGCATGGAACCATCTTTATGTGAACCGCCAGCGCGGTGGTCCTGCCTCCAAGCCCCTGCGGTCCGATCCCCAGATTGTTAATTCTCTTTAGAAGATCCTTTTCAACCTCATCGTAAACCGGGTCGGGATTTGGTTCTCCGATAGTTCTCATGAGAGCTTCCTTCGCAAGCATGGCGCATCTCTCGAAACTGCCGCCCAGACCCACTCCCACGACTATCGGAGGGCAGGGATTGCCTCCCGATCTGGAAACCCTGTCAACCACGAAATCCTTTACTCCATCTATACCGTCGGCAGCCGTCATCATGCGTACTTCGCTCATGTTCTCAGCTCCGCCGCCTTTGGGAGCAAAGACGATTTTAATTTTATCCCCTGGAACGATTCTTGTATAGATGACAGCCGGTGTGTTATCGGTTGTGTTCTTCCTTTCAATTACGGGGTCCGCAACCATCGATTTACGGAGATAGCCTTCTTTGTATCCCTGCCTCACACCTTCGTTGACGGCGTCTTCCAGAGCACCTCCAACGAGATGCACTTCCTGTCCGACCTCCATGAAAACGATAGCCACTCCGGTATCCTGGCATATGGGCATTTTCTCTTTTTCCGCGATATCATGGTTATCAAGAATAACCTGAAGGATCTCTTTCCCCATAGGGGACTCCTCCCTCTCAAGTGATTCTCTGAGAGCCTTCTTCACATCATCCGGAAGATAGATGTTCGTTCTGATGCTCAGATCCTTCACCGCTTCCGTTATCCTGGCAACATCAAGTTCTCTCAACTTTTTCCTCCCAATCCATCACTAACAAGATCAACAATCTGCTCCACAGTATCCGCAACAGGTATGTCATTATCTTTAAGAACCGCAACCTTTGCGTCAACGGTACTGTCAGCGCCTGAGATGATAGCGCCTGCATGCCCCATCCTCTTTCCCGGAGGAGCGCTGCGACCGACTATGTAGCCCACCACAGGTTTGGTGATATTGTTTTTAACAAAGGCAGCTGCGTCCTGTTCGTCGGTTCCACCTATCTCTCCGACGATAACCATCAGCTCCGTTTCTGCGTCATTCTCAAAACGTTCAAGGTAATCGTTGTATTTCATTCCTACTATGGGATCTCCTCCCATGCCTATCGCTGTAGACTGGCCGTATCCTGCGGCAGTAAGATGGTTAACAACTTCGTATGTAAGTGTTCCGCTTCTGGAAATTACGCCTACAGAACCTCTCTTGAATATATTTCCGGGCATGATTCCCACCTTTGATTTGTCCGGGGAGATCAGGCCGGGGCTGTTAGGACCAATAAGAGCTGTCCCCAGTTCATCTAGTTCCCTCACAATTTTGGACATGTCAAGAACCGGGATGCCTTCACTGACTGCTATAACGAGTTTTATTCCCGCATTGGCTCCTGCTAGAATGGCATCGCCCGCGAAGGGAGCGGGAACAAAAATAACCGAACATTCAGCACCCGTTTCCCTTACCGCTTCTTCAGCGGTGTTGAATACAGGAAAATCCTGGAAACTGCTCCCGCCTTTTCCGGGGTGAACACCCGCGACAACATTCGTTCCGTACAGTATCATCTGTTCCGCATGGAAAGAGCCGTCACGGCCAAGACCCTGTACCATTACCCTTGTACTCTTATCTAAAAGTATGCTCATCAGCTTCCTCCTCCCTCTTTCGCAAGGCGGATGGCTTCCCTGGCTCCTTTTGTCATATCCTTCATGGCTGTAATACCGAAATCGGAAAGTATCTTTATACCCTCCTCCTCGTTGGTTCCGGTAAGACGAACTACAAGAGGAAGATCTGTTTTGATTTCGCTCAGTGCCGCAACCAGGCCGTTCGCGACATCATCGCATCTGGTAATACCACCGAAAACATTTATGAATATGGTCTTTACATTACAGTCCGAGACAAGAAGCTCCATAGCATGAATAACCTTCTCGGGGCTTGAACTCCCCCCTATATCGAGGAAATTGGCCGGAGTGCCTCCGAGATGCTTTATGATATCCATTGTTGCCATGGCCAGACCCGCCCCATTAACCATACAGCCTATTTCACCCTCGAGCTGCACATAGCTCAGACCATGGTTTTTCGCGTCGAGTTCCTTTATCTCTGAGGGTGTGGGTAACCGAAGTTCTTCCATGACGGGATGTTTGAACATAGCGTTGTCATCAAGAACTATCTTGGCATCGAGCGCGATAATTGAACCGTCCTTAAGTTCAGCAAGTGGGTTTATTTCTGCCAGAGAAGCATCAATATCATGAAAACACTTCCATAGTTTTTCCATTATTGAAGCGGCTGCCATTGCCTTTTTCTTATCCGGAAATAACTTGAATGCAAGCTGCTTCGATTCGAAGGAGCGAAGCCCCCTCTCGGGATTGATCTCCTGGAAAAATATCAGCTCCGGGGTTTCGGCAGCTACTTTCTCGATATCCATACCGCCAGATGCGGAAACCATCATAACCGGCTGTTTCTTCCTTCTGTCAATTGTGATGCCAACGTAGTATTCCGCAGAAATAGATACTGCCGGATCAACAAGCAACCTCTCAACCTTAAAACCCTTTATATCCATACCAAGTATAGATTCAGATGCCATGTAGGCTTCCGGCGGCGTTCCGGCAAGTCTCACCCCTCCTGCCTTGCCTCTACCTCCCGCCTGAACCTGAGCTTTGATAACCACCGGACATCCGATCTTTTCGGCAGCACTTCTGGCTTCCTCTGCCGTAGTTACCATTACTCCGTCAGGAGCGGGGATACCGTAATCTCTGAACAGTCTCTTTGCCTGAAATTCTTCAAGTTTCATTGTCCTCCATACTATTCCGGTAAGACGAAAACCAAAGGAAAATACTCAGCACACAAATAACCAGCATAAACAATATCACATACATAATGACCTTACAAGTGATATTATTCACCACGCCTGCACAAGCTGAATTGCAGTCTTTTTTTTAAGTCGAGATTCCAACCATTACTGCAAAGCATAATCCGATGCTTATATTCGTTAATTAAGAAATATCATGAAACAGTTGAGAGGTTCTTATGACAGCCAAAAAAATCAGAACAAGACTTGCCCCGTCACCAACCGGAGACCCTCACGTGGGAACGGCCTACCAGGCCCTTTTCGGATATGTCTGGGCGAAGAAAAACAATGGCAGTTTTATTCTGCGAATTGAGGATACCGATAAGGAACGATCTACTCCGGAATCCGAAAGAGCTATCGTTGATTCTCTGAAGTGGCTCGGCCTCGAATGGGATGAAGGTCCCGAAATCGGCGGAACCTATGGACCTTACAGACAGAGCGAGAGGCTTGAAATCTACCATGAATATATAAACAGGTTAGTCGCAGAAGGTCATGCGTATCCCTGTTTCTGCAGCAGGGAACGCCTTGCCGAAGTACGAAACGAAAGACAGAAAGCTGGTGCGTCCAGCGGCTACGACAGAAAATGCAGAGACATCCCGCCGGAGGAAGCCACAAAGAGAGTTGAAGCCGGGGAGGAATTCACCGTAAGAATGAAGGTTCCCCTTGAGGGCACGTGTGTTTTTGAGGATCTGCTCCGCGGAGAAATAGAGAAGGACTGGGCATCCATAGACGACCAGGTGATTATGAAAGCTGACGGATTTCCAACATACCATCTTGCGGTAGTAGTGGACGATCACCTTATGAAAATCTCCCATATTATAAGGGGTGAGGAGTGGATCAATTCGGTACCGAAGCATGTTCTTCTTTACGAATTTTTCGGGTGGGAACCACCTGTATTCTGCCATCTTCCCCTTCTCCGCAACAAGGATAAAAGCAAGCTTTCAAAGAGAAAGAATCCGGTATCCATAGACTGGTACAGGAAGACGGGAATTCTACCTGAAGCCCTTCTCAACTATTTAGGGATGATGGGCTGGCACCTTTCGGATGACAGGGAGAAATTCTCCCTCCATGAAATGATAGATAATTTCAGGCTTGAGGATATCAGCCTCGGAGGCCCTGTTTTTGATCTTGATAAGCTTCTCTGGCTCAACGGCAGGTATATAAGAGAGGATTTTTCAACAGATGATCTTCTCGACAGGCTTGTAGAGTGGGGGCTTAACAGAGAGCACTTCGAAAAGATTCTCGATATCTGCAAAGGCAGGATGAGCTGCCTTTCGGACTGGGGTGACATGACTAACCACTTCTTCAACAACAATATTTCCCTCTCAAAGGATGAACTTCTCATTAAGAACAGGGATGAGACTGAAATATGCGAGATTCTTCAGATGATCCTCTGGGAACTGGAAAAACTTGACCGCTTTACAAAAGAAAGCATCTACTTGCTATTCAAAGAGTTTTCCGAAAAGCTGGACATCAAGCTGAAATACCTTACTCAGCCTTTGTACATAGCCATCAGCGGCAAAGCGGTTTCAACCCCTCTTTTTGACACGATGGAGATTCTTGGAAGTGATATCAGCCGCATGAGAATCAGGTCCGCAATGGAAGAACTTGGAAATCTATCAGGCAAGAAGCTCAAAAAACTGGAAAAGAAATACAACTCGTTGTTCGCAGACATCTGAAAACATCCACCGGCCTTGACTGAACGGTTTGCGGGCCTGATATTTGCGGCCTGAAATTAATGCGCTCCCATCGTCTAGCGGCTAGGACGCTGGCCTCTCACGCCGGAAACCGGGGTTCGATTCCCCGTGGGAGCGCCATTATCAAAATGCATCAGAACTGCGACCATTTTTCACTCCAGTATAATAGCACTTCGTTAAGAACTTCCTACTATGACCATAATAAGGTTGAATACAGCATAATGATACCGGGAACTGCTTCTGTGCTGGTTTCATATTATGATAATATGCAATGGGATTGACATATCACAGAAAAACTTCGACTGTACTTGATATGCAGAGAGGAGGAATGAGGTAAATGTTTCCATCAGAGAAATCTCCATCTTTTAATACTATTCTTCTTGTACTTATATCTGTCATTCTTTTTACGGTATTCCCTGTGTATTCTGGCCCCCCGGAAATCATCTGGGAAAGAACAATAACTACAGGATTCGATTGCCGATTCTGGGGTGTTGACTGCACAGATGACGGCGGAGCTGTATGCGTAGGAGAATCCGCAACTGAAGATGAGGAGATATCTTCCCTTTTCCTGGTGAAATATACATCTCAGGGGCTTCTCCAGTGGGAATGCGTTACCGGTTGGAGCCTGGCAACAACAGGCCAGAATGTGCTACAGATTCCCGGCGGATACGTAGTCTGCGGAAGCATCTTCTCCGGAACCGACTACGATGGGTTTTTGGCGAAGTTCGACTATTTCGGCAACATTATCTGGTACAATCGCATCGAGAATCCAAACGATGAAATTCTCTACGATGTAGCCCAGGCGGGAGACAGTTGTTATATCGCTGCTGGCTATACCAAATCCATGGGAGCTGGTGAAAAGGATGCCTGGCTTATACTGGTTGATTTCAGCGGTAATCTCAAGTGGTCAAGAGCATTCGGCACTTCAGAATCTGAAGTAGCCTATTCTGTGGCTGCCCTGAGAAATGGAGGTTTTGCTCTTGCCGGAGGAGGCGGGGGTAATTTCTATATGGTTATTACAGACGAAAATGGAATTGGAAGAAACGCCAAAAGCTACGATAATGGAGGTCATGAGATTGCCAGATCTCTTATAGAATCCTTAGAAGGAGGGTTTCTCCTTGCCGGATCTACAATGGGGTGCGGCGATTACCAGTCTGACATCTGGCTTGTAAGAACGGATTTTACAGGGGAGGAGGTATGGACCTTCGAAATAGAGGGCGAAGACAACGATTCAGCGTGGGATGTCGTTGAGCCGGAAACCGGGGGTTACATTATCCTCGGGAATACAATGTCTTCAGGCAGCGGTAAGTACGATGCTGTACTCTACAGAATTGATCCCTGGGGAAATATCATCTGGAAGACATGCGCAGGTGACAGCCTCTGGAACACTGGTAGCGGTCTTTCAATGGATCCTGAGGGTAACCTGTTCTTCGCGGGGAGAACGGAATCTGTTGAAAACGGATTGTTTTCTGCATGGCTGGTTCACACCAGCACTGAAGACCTTTTGAACTGGTAGAGAGGAGTAATTATGTCCGGTAAAGATTTTCTGAAAGCCAACTGGAACCTCCTGGAAGACTTCAAAAGCGATCAGGCAAAGGGAATTGAACATCCCGATCTTCAGAAACCGGTGGATGGCAATACATCTGTCATAAACCTTCCCGAGGCAGAATCAGGAATTTTTCCTGATGCAACTGTCCGGGAAGTTATCAATTCAAGAAGGAGCGTTAGGAAATTCACCGATGACCCCGTCAGTCTCGAGGAACTCTCATGGCTCCTCTGGTCTACGCAGGGGGTCCAGAAGGTACTGAAAAACGGGATTGCAACATTGAGAACTGTCCCTTCAGGGGGAGCCCGCCATCCATTCGAGACGTATCTTCTTGTAAACAACGTTAACGGGCTGGATCCGGGATTGTACAGATACCTTCCTCTTGATCATTCCATTGCCCATCTTGACGAACAGATCCCCCGGGAAAAGGTAATCAGCGGTTGTCTTGGTCAGAATTTTTGCGGGGAATGTGCTGTCACTTTCGTATGGTCCGTTATCCCTTACAGAACCGAATGGAGATACGGCCCTGTCTCACACAAGATAATAGCTATTGACGCCGGTCATCTATGCCAGAACCTGTACCTTGCCTGCACAGCTGCCGGTCTTAGCACTTGCGGCATTGGAGCCTACGATCAGAAAGCAATGGATTCCCTGCTTGGATTCGATGGCGATGATGAATTCGTGATATACATCGCTCCTGTAGGACGAAGAAGGTAAAAGCTTCATGAATGCAATCATTTTCGTTTTTATGCTTGCTGGTTTTCCAGATCCCGCAGCATTCACCATAACTATTGCGGATTCTCCGGAAGGACTGCTTTGCACCGATGGCCGCCATACCGGGCTTTACCTTGACGGTAACAGAGCAGAAGTTGAAGTACTTTCACTTCAGCCCGGAGCAGGACGCAATGTTGTCATTGCCGGTGAAAGTATTCTTTTCAAGGAATGTGCAGCAGGTGAATTCCAGAGAGTCATCAGCATTACCGAAACAGGTGAAAGAACGGTTCTTTTCGAGAGAGATTATTTCAGTGGTCCTTTCGAATACACGGACAGCAGATTTCTGATCGCCGAGAGAGGCAGAATCATCGAATACAATTTCAACGGTGAAGAAATGTCCAGCTGGATCATAAACGGTTTCCCTGCATGGGTAGCCTCCTCTGGAGGAACTCTGTTCTATACAGGAGAATCGGGCGGTCTTGAAATGGTCGATATCCTGTCCGGAGAACTTTCGGAAATGTCAAACTACGGAGAGACAACTTTTTCAAGTATTACAACCGGGTCCGGTGGCATGCTTCTGGCTGAAAAATCGCCCTGTGGTTTCACAGTTCTTGATCCTTCAGGTTATGTAATCCTTGAAAACCGGGAAGGTTACTTCCCTTCATGGACCGATGAGGGTAACATTCTGTGTTCGTACCTTGAATTCGAGGGAATGGAACCCGTAGCAGGAAAGATCTGCAGCATTAATCCCCATAACGGGTCAGAACGATTCCTTGCCGATGAAGGTATCCCCCTGTATCCTCTTGAGCTTGCGGATGGAGAAATTTTCTGGACCGATGCCGATGAGGGCTCTATTCACGGAATTGATACATCACGTTTTCCAGTTATCGAAACAGATTCCGGTACGGATGATCCCGATGCTCATTTCGATGTTTCCTACATGCACCAGAGATGGGATACGCCCGATTGGTTCAACGGAAGCTGGTCGTGCGGCCCCACTTCATGCATGATGACAGTTCAGTACTACATGATGCTCACCCCGGATTCCATATGGGCTTCGTATCCCTCCCCAGGTCACTGGAGCATGTGGGGCAACTATATTCCCGTAGAGTACACTTTCCTTGGTTATACCTACGATGAATTTGGTGACTGTCCCGGAGATTCGGTTCCCGGCGCCCACGGGTTCATATGCCCTGATGGCGGAGCCTGGTGGAACAACATGGTTGATTTTCTCAACCGGCATGAGGTTAGCTCTTCATGGGCGGGTACTTCATGGTCTACCCTCACAGGTCAGATAGACAGTGATTACCCGGTGGTCTGTTCGAGCAATGTTCTGGGCCATGGCCATATAATTCTCCTGAACGGTTACTACTCCAACCATACAATTGTGGTAAATGACCCCTACGGAGACGCAAATGAAAGCGGCTGGGGTAATTACTACAACGGCAAGGACGTTCTGTACGACTGGCCGGGCTACAATAACGGCCACGTAGAAATAGGAGTAAGCCAGCTCTTCTACGCCCAGGCACAGATACCTTCCGAACCGGACACTCTGGTGGACGACTGCAGCAGGGGCTTTTACAAGTACGCCAACTGCCGCTACTGGCACCTGACGGGAAGCGGCTACAACGGTAACGCATGGTGGACATATTCAACCGGGGCACTACCTGACACCTGCATCGCCGAATGGCATCCGGTACTGCCTTTCGAAGGAGATTACGATGTATCCGTTTATATCCCTCCTGCCTATGCCTCGGCAACGGGGAAATACAAGCTGCAGACATCAACAGGCATTATAGAAATCAGCCTTAACCAGGGATTGTACAGTGGAGAATGGGTTACCCTGGGCACTTTTAATCTCGATAATGGTTCTTACCTCAGGCTTGGTGATTACACCGGAACCGGGGGTCAGTACATATCCTTCGACGCTGCCCTTTTCAGCCCATCGGGAACTGAAATCAACGGGGATGGATCAGCTGTCCGGCCTCAGGAAATACACTTATGGCCGAATCCCTGCGGAGAGCTTGTCTCTATATGCCCCTCATCCATAAATGAAGGGGTATCGATAGAAATATACGATACTTCGGGAAGACTTGTTTCAAATATCTCGTTCACCGGGTTCACTGATATCATGCAGCTGGACGTGTCATCCTTTTCTGCAGGGCTTTACTTGCTTCGGATCAACGTGATCGGAACAGGCGATTCAACATTTTCCAGGTTCCTTACAGTCTGCAGATAATCCGGATGGTTTAAACTGCTCTATCTATCACTGGCGGTAGTCTGCAGCACTTCAATTGCCCTGATATTCAAAGTAAGTGAAACCCGGGACATGAACCGTTACACCGTCACAACTTTCAATTACCTGATCGCATCTCTGGTATCTTTCTTCTTCGTTCTGATGGAGGGTTCCCCTCAGGCATACTTTACCGAAGCCCTTTCCAGTTTTTCGACAGAGTTCTCATCTGTAATCGGAGGAGGAACATTCAGCCCCGCGGGAAGCGCAGGCTGGGCACTGGTCACCGGTCTTCCTTCGGGTGTTCTCTATTTCCTGGGTTTCATCTACCTTCAGAAAGCCATAAGAGAAAGCGGAGTAAGCCTTGCCGGAAGTTTTTCAAAAATTGGAGTTCTGGTTCCTATGGTTCTTGCAATTTTCCTGTGGAATGAACTGCCAACGGAAATACAATGGATTGGTATTTTTCTGGCATTGGTTTCCATTCTGCTCGCAAACATAGACACTTCAAATCCTGGCGGGATAATGGCAGGTTTTCAACCCGTGTTGCTGATACTGTTTCTTATTATCGGATTGTCGGAATTCAGCAATAAAGTCTATCAGAGATATGGTGTTCTGGAAATGAAGAGTTTCTTCCTGTTCTTCGTTTTCACTACCGCATTGCTAATTAGCGGCTTGAAAACATTCAAACAGAGGAAGAAGATTCATGTCTCTCATTTTCTCACCGGCATCGCGGTGGGCATACCCAATTACTTCGCTTCTTTCTTTCTTATTCTATCTCTCTCCAGGCTGAAAACTGCGGTTGTGTTCCCCGTTTACAGCGCTGCTACTATTGTATTGATAAGTCTTGCCGGCTGGCTGTTTTTTAAAGAAAAACTGAAAAAAAGGGAAAGGATTGCAGTGGGTCTTACTGTGACAGCTCTGGTGCTGGTGAATATTCAGCAGTGAAACGGAAAGAACTTTCTGCAGCGGAGCGAACCGGTCTTATGGGAACCCAGCCCATAGGCAGGCTTCTGATAAGGCTTTCGGGTCCCGCAATAACCGGGATGCTGGTCCAGTCAATGTACAACCTCGTGGATACCATCTTTGTAGGCAAGGGAGTAGGAACCCTGGCGCTTGCAGCCCTTGCTGTATGCTTCCCTGTCCAAATTTTTCTGCTTGCGGTGAGCAAGATGGTAGGTATAGGAGCAGCATCAATAATATCAAGGATGCTTGGGGCCGGCAGGGAAAAAGAAGCCGGAAGAATTGCAGGCGGCTCATTCGTTCTGGTAGCTTTTCTCGGGTTCTGCATCTCTCTCTTGGGTCTGGTATTTCTTGATCCTGTACTTGAATTGTTCGGTGCCAGCAGCAGGATTATGCCATACGCCAGGGATTACCTCTCCATAATATTTCTCGGTGGCACTTTCTTTTCTGTAACCGTCTGCTCCAACAATATCGCAAGGTCAGAGGGCAACGCCAGGGTAGCTATGATAAGCATGTTCATTGGAGCGGGAATAAATATCATACTGGATCCCATCTTCATCTTTGCCCTGAACATGGGAATAAGGGGTGCTGCAATTGCCACGGTCACCGGCCAGTTTTTCGCCTTCGCCTGGATTACAAGGTATTTCTTTACAGGCAGAAGCCATCTGAAATTCGACTGGAAGCATCTTGTTCCAAGATTCAACCAGTCCCTGAAGGTGCTGCAGATAGGCTCTTCTTCCTTTGCAAGGATATCAGGAGGAAGTCTGATGGCTATTGTAGTAAACAATACCATCATGCATTACGGCAATGAAATGCACCTTGCTGTACTCGGGGTGACCAACAGGATGCTGATCTTCGCCCTCATGCCTCTTTTCGGCCTGGTCCAGGGACTTCAGCCTGTTATAGGATACAATTATGGCGCAGGATCCTTCGAACGGGTCAAGAAAGCCCTGAAATACTCAATTATTTCCGCAACTGCTCTTTCCGGAGCTTACTGGCTTCTCTTTCAACTGGCCCCCTGTTTCATACTGAGCCTTTTCAGCAACGATGAGAATCTTATTTCCTCCGGCGCGGGAATACTGAGAATACTTGTTCTCATGATGCCTGTTGTGGGTTTTCAAGTTATTGCAGCGGGAACCTTTCAGTCTCTCGGGAAAGCCGGAATAGCTTTTGTTCTTTCCATCTCACGACAGATCCTATTCCTCATTCCTCTGGCGTTTCTTCTGCCTCGTGTAATATCGCCGCCCCTTACAGGTGTCTGGACAGCATTTCCGTTAGCGGATTTTCTGGCAGTCTGCGTGACAGCCGTTTTCTTCATCCGTGAAATGCAAAAAATAGGAGCATCTGCTTCAGTTACATAGTCCACGCTATTGACTGTATCCTCATGTAGCAGTAAAATATTATGGTATAATAATATAAGGCTTTTTCCCATCAACTTTGGAGGCATAATGAAGGCAAGTTTTTCTATTCTGATTCTTCTCACGGCTATCGCTGCAGCCACCGGCGCTGTAGATGCCAATTCGGCTGCGAATCTGGTATACACTGACATTCTAGTCGAGAATATCACCGGCAAATCCATCATGGTGCTTGACAGGGCACTCACCCATGGATCAAAAGTAGAAACCTGGCACGATGAAGTAACTGTGCCCTTTAATGGCTACCTTGTCCTAATCGATGACATGGCTTACGCTAACTGGGAACATCCCTGCCGATGGGTGTTCGTAAGCACGAATGGTGAAATGGAAATCATCAGGATGATCATATCATCGTCTGTTTCGCGGACGGGCTCAATCCCGATTCCGACCAGTCGGGCGGGATAAATTCTAATCCCGATTTTGACGATGACGGCGACAGTGATATTATCTACGACGCCACTTCATCTGGAGTAACCAGCGGATTCAATGACATCAACAACCTGGTGGGTGCCGATGATCACCTGTTTATATTCACAACGGATCATGGCGGCTCCGGTATGGGCAGTCTTGACAGCCCTCCCGAAGTCATTCTCAACCTTTGGAACGGTACGCTGGATGACGACACATTTATGGGATACATGGATACATTCTCCGGCATATCCATTCATGTGGTAATGGAACAGTGCTACTCTGGCGGATTCCTTGAAGAGGTTATCAACACCGGAGCAACCCAGCCCAGAACATTTGCAAGCGCTGCGAATGCCACTGAATCAAGCTGGTCGGGAGCAACTTATCCGGAATACGATGAGTATGTATACTACTGGACAGGCTCCATGCACGGTTCGATCCCACCGAGCAGCGGCCCTGGACCCGGAGCGCTTCCTGGAAACCCTGACATGAACGGTGACGGTCATATTTCCATGTACGAAGCAGCCACAAAATCCAGGGAATGGGACACTGCCGGAGAGCATCCTCTGTGGGACGATACCCCGGACAGCTGTGGCGACACGTATTACCTTGGTGGACTGATTGAAACCGGCATAGGTGACTCCGAATACTCCTTTATTCCATCAACAGTCGATCTCACAATTACGGCTAATCCGGTATTATCCTTATCAAGCGTTGTCTTCAACCTCGGCAGCCCGGGCGAAGTGAATATCACTGTTTACGACATGAGCGGCCATGCAGTTGACAATCTGCTCAGTAATGAACTCGCAGCGGGTCAGCATACAGTCAACTGGAGTACAGACGGGCTTGCGGCCGGAGTATACATCGTAAAGTTCACAACAGGGAATTATATGGAAAGTGTTAAAGCGGTTAAGTTCTGACCTTATCCTGCCTTACAAATGAAGCGGGGGGAAATCCCCCCGTTTTTTCAATTAACGGTTTTTCCTAAATCTGTTGGTAAACACCTTCCAAGGCACGCACATATTCGCCTACCGTGCGAGTGGTTCCTACTATCCTGTTTATTTCCGATCCATCTGCTTCAGCGATTACAACACACGGTATTGCTGAAACGTTGTACCGCTGGGCATAAGGAGCTACTTCCGGATTATCAACATCAAGCCTGAGAAGCACGAAATTGGAGAGGATCGGATACATTTCATCGCTGGTAAAATACTGCTCCCCCAGGGTTACACAGGGCCCGCACCAGTCGGCGTACATGTCGATAAGGAGAGGTTTACCTGATGCTGCCGCCTCGGCACTTGCTGCATCGAAATCGTCAATAAACCATGTGAGTTCTCCTGCTGCATCCTGTTGCAGGCCGTTATCCGGCTGTTCCGATGCGCTTTCGGAATTCCCGCATGCCCCGGTCATCAATCCTGCAATTATCATTATTATCATGTACTTAGTCATTTTTACCCTTTCATAAGGTGTTCTCATTCGATCTTGTTCGTATATATACTGTAATATAAGCTATTTGTTCCAAACGTAACAAACGGAGGATTTATGAGACCTGTAACCCCGCTTCTTACCGTTGACGCGATAATAGAACTTCCAGACGGAAATATAGTCCTTGTTGAAAGAAAGTACCCTCCTATGGGATGGGCAATCCCCGGAGGTTTTGTGGATCCGGGGGAAAGCCTGGCGGATGCGGTCCGGAGAGAGGCTCTGGAAGAAACCTCACTGAATACAGAAGTCATCAGTATCTTCCATGTCTATTCAAAACCCTGGCGGGACCCCAGGGGAGATACTGTTAGTGTGGTTTATTACTGCAGAGCGGATGGAGAACCAGTCGGCGGGGACGATGCCGCAAAGGCAGTAGCATTTTCCCCCGACAGACTTCCGGATAAGATGGCATTCGATCACAGAATGATACTGCATCAGTTTTTTGAATGGAAAAGAACCGGCATCAAGCCATCCGTGGAGGAGTAGCCTGATAAAGGAAGGAGGGGGCGGATTAACCGCCCCCTTTCATAATGATGCTATCTGGTAGAAAGAACCGTGAACTCAATCCTTCTGTTCATCGCTTTGTTCGATGCGGAAGTATTGGGAACAACCGGCTGGTTTTCTCCAAATCCCATTGTGGTCAACATTCTCGCAGGCACGCCCCGCTGCACAAGATAATTGAACACTGATGTCGCCCTCTGTTCGCTGAGGGTCTGGTTGTAACTTGAGCTTCCATCCGAATCTGTGTGTCCGGCTATCTGAACAACTGCGTTCGTGTTGGCGTTCAGAATCTCAACCATATTGTTAAGAAGGTAGTAAGATTCGGGTTTGATGTTTGCGCTTCCACTATCGAAGTAGATGTTATCAAACGAAATAACCTGTCCGGTCTGCAGTTCTGGTTTAAGAACGAAGTCAACTATCGCAGTCCCGTCAGTTTCTATTACGACTACGTCAGAAGATGCCTTGTAATCGTCTGCTTCCGCTTTTACCGTCCAGGTTCCTTCAGGAACATCAAACTGGAAAATACCGTCTTCAGTAGATTCGAATGATATGGTAGTATCCTCAAGCACTACTGATATGGTTGCCAGCAGAGGGTCACCGTTCTCAAATTCAGTTACGGTTCCCGCAATCTGGCCAATACCGCCCTGAGGTTCAAGAATGAAGTCAACAACAACATCCTGTTCCACTTCAAGTACTACAGTTGCCGATGCTGCTTTGTAACCATCAGCTGATACCGTTACGGGAATGCTCCCCGCCGGAAGTGTGGCCGAGTAGAATCCGGTTTCAGAATCTGAAATCACATCAGCAACAGCAGTTCCGGGGAAGGATACGGTAGCCTCAACGGCTTCTCCTTCTTCCTGCTCAGTAACCATACCGGATACTGTTCCGGTCGTGATGCCCGGTCCTCTGTCAAGCAGGTCACTGGAGAAGGCAATGCTTGCTGAAACACCCCAGTCCTGTGTTCCGCCATCAGGAAGTGGAGCTCTCTGGTTCCTTTCCTCAATGTCTACGCTTCCATCCTGATAAAGACCATGTCCGTAATCAAAGAATTCCGAATTGAAAGAAGTAAGACCCATATTGAAACAGAAGTCCATAATAACTCCGCCACCGGAATAAACGCGGATTCCGGGGGTAAAGTATGCTACATGGTTATAACTGTCTCTGTCGAGATATTTCTTCACGGAATACTCAGTGTAGAGAACAGCGAATTCGGTGGGAAATTCCAATGCAATACCGAAATCCAGAGCGTTATCATCAACAATCGAACTAACAAGAACCTGATCTGCCTCTGTTCTGTGTCCGGTACTGTCGAACTGAAGTCTGTAATCGTTCAAGGTTACAGTCTGCTTGTACTTGGAGTACCCAACGTTGACATGCATACGAAGCGGTGTCCCCGGCCACAAATTGGCCATATCGGCCGATATCAGCCCATCAACTCCCATGCTTGTATGCCCCGTTGACAGGCTGGGCTGGCGCATGGTGTACATGGGTGTTTCCGCGTTGAATCTGCCGTCGTATTCTTCACATTCGACAGTCTGATTGCTCGATGGAGCGAATGAGAACCAGTTGTCCATTCCGAGCCAGAGGACTTCACTGGATGGAGTAGGGCTGAAACCGACTTTGTATCCAAGCATGATGTCACCCATGCCGTGGACGCCGTCCCACTGACCTACGCTCTCATTCCTTGGTGGTGTAAGATCAAACTCGTAGTACGTGGCCACGTAGCTGATTCTTGCGGCTATTTCCATGAAACTCGTAATACCATAACCAAGAGCAAAGTACCCCTGAGCCAAATGTTCGGAGTCCTCTACACTTAAAATGGTATCAGACGTACTTCCAACCGGGCGGAAATGAAGATTACTGTAATCGTCCGAACTGCTCCAATACCTCCCGATAATGCTGAATGCCATCTGATTCGACCCGATAGTTCTGGCATCGATAACCCTGTTAACTCCTCTGAACCCCATTATTGAGGGCAGAGAAAACGCAGATCCCGCTAGTACTAAGAGCGTCAGGATCAGAATTAAACCCCTGCTTTTCATTGTACCTCCCTTTTTGTACAGTATTGATTATGACTTGCGCACAGACAATTATACTATTAGAAAAGCATAAGGTATATATGTCAACTGGTTGATAATACTATTTACATTCTCTTTTGAAAACGGGAGAATTATTCAGGAAAGGATATTTTACATGTATGGATATCGAATCTTAATTTCTGTTATACTTCTTACCAGCAGTGTTGCGCTGGCATACGATCCTCTTTACTACAACAATCTCACAGAGGCACTTCATGCAATGAAAGCCGATGGAGACGTTGCATTCGGGTATTTTGGAGCAAATCAATACTGGCGGACGGATACCCTTGGCAACAATGAGGAACATGATTACGTCACCGGTATTGGAGTAATCAGATTCCAGTTTCTCGGCAGGTACGGATTAACAAATAGCCATACATTATCACTGATCATCCCCGGTTATCTGCAGCTTCAGGGTCCGGGGGATACCACAGGCGTCGGAATCGCGGACCCGTGGATCTCCCTCGACGGATGGCTTACAAGAGAACCAAGGCTCTTTGCCAGGGGTGCTATCAGAATCCCTCTCAAGAGCGCACTGGAATCCGGACATTACTCAGAAAGTGACAGGCATTTCGCCTTTGATGGCGCTATGACAATCGTGAGTTCCCTTTCGGCTGGTTCAGGCATCAATATCGAAGCAACGGCCGGGCTGAGATATTACCTGTCAGCCTGGGATATGCTCCACGCCAGCAAAACAGACTCGGCGGAAACCAAGCCTCCCGTCGAACTCAGGTTATGCGGGTTCTTTGTTCTCCCGGTCAACCCGGAACTCTGCCTGAGGCTCGGAGGAGAAATAGCCACAAGGGGAGAAACTGAGGCCAGAATAGATGGAAGTTGGACGAACCAGAACGGAAGCGCATTCAGCCAGCGTGACCTCAGGGCAGGTTTTTCCATTAACAATGAAAGTCTTAACCTTACGGCAGAGGTATTCTACAGGCTCGGAGGTGAAAACACAGCAAAAGAATGGGGGTTAATGATAAGTGGGATCGGTCTTGATTTTACAGACCTGTTCTCCACCGGATCAACCAGTTCTTCCGGCGGAAGCAGACAATGAAAAAAGCCCTTTATGCCGTTGCTGTTCTTCTGCTGGTTTTCAGTGCCTTTGTTGCTCGGCAAAACAGTACCGGGAAAAAGTTGATCGATACCGGAAAAAGCTATATGGAACATCTGGCTGCAGGTGAAGAAGAGGAGGCGTACTCTTTTCTTTCGGACAGCCTGGCGGGTTTTCTGACTCCTGGTATCCTGGGTTATCTTCAGTGTACACCCGCCACCGGCAGCATCAGAACCGGCAGAAATGAGTATCGAGGGTTTACCCTTTCCATTTCACTTGCAGAAGGTGGTTCAAGAACTCTATGGCTCAGAGAAGAAACCAATGGAAAATGGAAGATATCCGGAGACTCTTCTCTTGATAATCTTCTTGGCAACGCTACCGTTCTTTGCTTCTCGTACGCGAAGGGAACAGTTATTCCCGCGATTACCGAAGGAGAAGACCCGGGAGATTATTTATGCCCGGTAAGCGGTTCCCCCTATTACGTTGAAGATGGGAAACTGTTCTGCCCCGACGGTCATCTTGGAAATGGAATCGATGTTGAGGGTTCTGCCTGCAGCGCCCGAAGAGACAGCCTGGCTGCGGTAGTTTTCGAGTATGTTTCCGCCGGTTACGAGTATCCATCCAGTTTCAGTGAAATGTACGAGAGAAGTAATGGAGCGTTCAGTCAGAGGGGTGGATTCCATTGTCCCAACGACGGTTATTCATATTACAAAATAACGTCTGATGGAGTATACTGCCCTTTTCATAGGGAAACAGGCATTATTAAAAGTCCGGGCTTAGCGGAATCACCTGATTCCACTTTTCACTGATAGAATCTGAATTGGGAGAAATTTGTACAGAACAGCAATGATAAGTACGCAGGAAGGTTTGAAAAAACTTACAGATAAACTCGAGAAAGAGGAAGTTTTTGCCCTTGATACCGAATTTCATGGTGAAAGAAGATACTGGCCCGACCTGTTTCTTATCCAGATAGCAGACCAGGATGGTCCCGTAGCTATTGATCCACTTGAAATTGAGGACCTTTCTCCCCTTGGCAGACTTTTTGAGTCCACAACGCCGGTCAAGGTTATACATTCATCCAGGAACGATATCGATGTTCTCATGCATCATTTGAACATTGAATTTTCCTCCGTGTTCGACACCCAGCTCGCTGCGGCTTTCCTGGGACACCCCAGGCAGACAGCTCTGTTCAAGCTTGTCAAAGCTGAATGTAATATTTACCCGAAAAAAGGACACACTCTCAGTGACTGGTCATTGAGGCCTCTGGCCAACGATCAAATCGAATACGCCCTGGATGACGTCAGGTACCTTCTGGAGATATACAGGAATCAGGTGAAAAGGCTTAACGAAATGGGCCGATATAGCTGGTACTGCGAGGAAGCGAAAACTCTTACCGACCCGGCAACATACAACAGTTCGATCAACAAACTATTTCGTAAGGTCAAATCAAAATCGAAGATAAGAAGCAATCGGCTGCATATCCTCTGGGCTCTTATCAAATGGAGGGAATACGCGGCAAAGCAGGTAAACAAACCAAGAAATTTCGTTGTCAAGGATTATGTACTCGGAGCAATTACCACTATGGCCCCGGAAAACAAAAGGAGCCTTGCCAGATTGAGGGGAATATCAAGCGGTTTTATTTCAAAATGGGGTGATGAAATCATTAAGGCTATTTCAGATGCGGATAAAATTCCCGATAGTGAGATTCCTTCAATTCCCCGTCATCATTCGCAACCCGGAGTTTCTGCACGAAAGGATATACTTCGCATATTTCTGAAACAGGAATCATGCAGGCTGAATATTTCTCCGGAACTTCTTCTTTCAAAAGACCTGATTAACGCCCTTGCTAAAAATCCACCGGATACAGAGGAGGAGCTTTATTCTCTCAAGGAACTCTCCGGCTGGCGTAAGGAAGCCCTCGGAGATGGGCTTATATCCCTTCTTAAAGGTAAACTCGCCCTGAAACTGAATTCCAGAGGTAATTCCGGGCTGGATTTCATCAGGACGGAATAGTGTCTGAATTCACTCCATCTAAAATTCTGAACATTATGAAAAATACGTTTAACTCCTCTGAGATCCCCGCTCCCCTGGTGGAATCCCGCAGAGCGTTTCCCGTCCTTGTCTCAACCATTATCAGCCTCAGGACAAGGGATGCCGTCACCAGAAAGGTTTCCAGGCAAGTCCTGAAGAAAGTTCCGGACATCGATACTATGATCGCAATTAAAAAAGAGGAGCTTGAACAGCTGCTTCGCCCTGCCGGATTCTACAAACAGAAGACCGAACAGCTGAAAAGAATAGCTCTAATTCTCCAAAGAGATAATAAGAGCAAGGTTCCCGATGATATGGAAAGTCTGCTGAGCCTTCCCGGGGTTGGAAGAAAAACAGCGAATTTCGTGCTGGGAATGGTCTTCGGTAAACCTTCCATTTGCGTGGATGTTCACGTCAACAGAATTTCGAATAGACTGGCTCTGGTTAATACAAGGACCCCGGAGGAAACAGAGTTCGCTCTTCAGAAGCTTTTCCCGAAGGCGGAATGGACGGGAATCAATTATATCATGGTCAGATTCGGCCAGGAGATATGCAGACCGGTGAAGCCGCTCTGCGACAAATGCCCGTTAAACGGTCAATGCCCTTCCAGAATTCAGGAGAAAGGCTGATTAATGGAATACAGAATATCACCAGAGGAACTGATCGATATAACAATGCCTCTTTCCCACAGTACACCGGCATGGCCCGGAGATATCCGGTTCAGTAAATACACTTCAGTAATTAACGGTTTCCGAACATCCAAACTCACCATGAGCAGCCATTGCGGAACTCATATCGATTCCCCGGCACACCTGGCCTCCTGCAGCACTTTCGTTAACGATATTTCTCTCTCTCGCCTTATCCTCCCCGCAGTTGTCGTTGATTGCGAAGGGAATCGAAGTATCGGGAAAAATCTTATCGAGAATCTTTCTTTGGATGGAAAAGCCCTGCTTCTGAAAACATTGTCAGGTCATTCACAAGAAATTCTTGATACGATGGATTACTCGTACCTTACCGCAACAGCCGCAGAGCTGGCTGTAAACAGGGGAATAAAAACGGTCGGTATCGATACGCTTTCCGTGGACTCGCCAGATTCAATACGCGTTCATGAAATACTTCTGAACTTATCTGTACCCATACTTGAAAACCTTGTACTGAAAGATGTTCGCCCGGGAAATTATCTGCTTATCTGTTTTCCTCTGAAGATAGAATCAGGTGATGGCTCTCCTGTACGAGCCTTTCTGCAGCCTTGCTGAATGACAGGTTTTGGAGCAGAAGCTCAAATCAGATTCTGGCCTAAGGAAACCCTGTCCGGGAATGAGATCTGCCTGATGACAACCTCCTCTCAGGTTTCAACTTATCATTGACAGTTTCTTAATATCCATAAATACTATGATAGAAGTTTCATAATAAATTGAAGGGATGTTGTTATGAACAATTCAATAAAAATAGTAATACTGTTTAGCGGTATTGCGGCTTTTTCCCTGTTGGGCTGTGGCGGCGGAGAGCCTGCCGAACAGACCGAAACAGTTGAAGAGACAGAGACTGAAACGGTTGATCAGGGGGAAAGCACCGAGGTAACTCCGGTTGCAGAAACGGGAGGAGCCAACTCAGCTGTTGATGCCATAGCTATTGATGTCGGCACGACAGTGGGTGAACTCGAAGTTGAGGAAGATCAGGACTGGTACGTCTTCAGTGTTGAGGGTGGAGAGACCTTCGAGCTGACTTTCGCTCCGGGTGATGAGGCGGAGGCAATTTCTTTTGATGTACTGAACGGCGAACTGGATTGCATCTGGTACAAAAGCAACGTAAAACCTCCCGTAACGCAGACTTTCAGCTATACGACATCCGCTGAGGCTGGCGGCGACTATTACGTAGAAGTATCGCAGGGACAGCCGGGCAGCTATTCAATTGAACTCTCCAAACAGATGCAGAACGACGCGGGTTCCGGTATCGATTCCGGTAACAGTGCTGTACATGCAATTGAGATCGCTGCAGATGAATCAATTGAAGGAGAAGTTGGAGATCTGGACGAAAGTGACTGGTATATGTTCGAGATTCCTCAGGGCGATATTTTCACTTTAACGTTTGCTCCAGGCGATAATTCGGAAGCAATCGATATCGACTTATTTGATAGTGAGCTGGATAATTATTGGTACAATTCAAATGTTCAGCCAGGTGTTACCGCGACCAAAACGGTGATAATGAGTTCTTCTTCCGGTGATAATTACTATGCAGAAGTATCGGACGGCAAAGGGGATTATACTCTCGAAATAAACCTGACTTCGCAGAATGACGCAGGTATCGGAACAGATGCGGGTGACAGGGCTGTTGATGCAGTTCCAGTCGAGCCGGGGAATACTTATACAGGTCAGCTCGGAGATTACGATGCTCATGACTGGTTCTCCGTTGAAGTTGCAGAGGGACAGAGCGCTGGATTTACTGTAATTCCCGGGGATGATGGAGAATATCTCGGTGTTGATATTTATGATGCTGAACAGGATAATCTTGACTACAAGAGGAACCTTGACGCAGGAATGACCTGTGAGATGAGCCTTCCGGACGATGCTGCTGCCGGAACGTACTATCTGGAATTATCAGGCGGGCAGGGAAGTTATTCGTTTGTTATAGAGTAAACAGTTAAAAGAGGCTGCGTCCCTGTTTGAGCAGGGACGCAGCTTGAAAGCGGTGAGCTATCTGGGCTCATCCTCCGTTTTAGTGTAATCTTCGGTTCCCGGCAGATCTCCTATAAATACCTGCGGAAAAAATTCGGGATCGGCATCAAAGGCAAGGAATCGGTTTTCCTTGATTACAATCGCCCACGTTTGTGCCCTGGAGCCGGCATCGAGAGCGGCGGTGAAAAGCAGGTTCCCTTCCATATCGTAAACGTTGTAGGAAGGTGTCAGTGTTGTTCCTTTTGTTACCCACATTCTGTCAAGTTCATCAACCCAGAGACCTGCTATTGATGTCCTGTATGGATCGGGTTCCCAGTTAGCCATTGATTCCGGCATTCCTCCCTGAACCATCCTGTTGTTCACCGCTTCAGTTTCTATATCGATCTCTTCCTGCGTTTTCAGCACTCTTTCGAAATCTTCATCGGTTACAGTGAACAGTTCCTCTCCTTCAGGGCTCCATACGGTGAATTCGAACATGTCCGTGGACATAGGCGAGATAAGAACGATTCCTTCGGGAGTAGCTCCAAAAACGGCAATGTCATTCTGCAAACTGCTCAGGTCGGAAGGGTCGAATGGAGACATGCTTTCGAAATAGATTACCGACGGCTCGGCTTCACCCATTTCCCATCTTGCAACGGTAAAACCCATGAACATGCCTTCCTCGTTCTGAAGGAATTCAGGCTTCATCCCTACAATGGCGCCATTATTCACGGCTGTGAGAGGAGTTGGTGGTGACGGGAAGAAGCCCTGAGCATCCATCATATATTCCATATCAGTATCAAAATAGATCAATTTTCCCCCCATTGCATCCGAAACCACGACGCCCGGTTCCAGAGAATCAGCAACAGTTATCTCGGAAACAACTATACCTTCACTGCCGGGGAAGAACGACATTCCACTTGCAAGCTGGAATTCACCGGGACCGCTACCCTGGCGGCCAATACGCTGTATAAACTCACCAGCCGGAGAGAATATGCTGATACAGGATTTCTGCATATCCAGTACTGCTATTTTCCCCTCCGGAGTTACATCGGCTCCGAGTATCTGGCCGAAAACGTAGTTGCTGTCCCCCATTTCGACTCCGATTGAATCTGACAGGGTTATGTAAACATCGGCTTCCGGAAGAACGTATTCTGCGGCCTCCGCAACTGCATTTCCTTCGTTATCTCCCCCGGTGGATTCATCCGTTGCCGGCTGCTCACCGCACGAAAGCGCGAATATTAGCGCACTGAAAATTACAAACAGTATCTTTTTCATCGTTTACTCCTTTTTTCTACAGACTGAAATAGAGGGAATGCTCCCTCGGGTGCGGGCTTCCAAGAAAACTCGCGACTTCGTTCCTTTTAATCTCAAGATAACTATCTATCATTTCTTTTGAAAAAACGTCTCCCTCTTCGAGGAATTCCCTGTCGGCTTCCAGGGCATCCAGGGCCTCACCCAGGTTTGCCGGAAGTTTATGGAGATCTTCCGTATTGTAATCGTCCGCAAATACGTTCTCATCGATCGGTCCGTAACCAAGTTCGCCAGGATTCATTTCTTTTTTCATTCCATCAATCGCGGCCATGAGTATAGCGCTCATGGAAAGGTACGGATTGCTGCTTCCATCGGGAACTCTGTACTCAAATCGTATTGATTCCGCCGTTCTGGCATACGATGGGATCCTTACAGCAGCACTTCTGTTGGGGCCGGAAAAGAATCTGTATACAGGCGCTTCCTGGCCGGGAACAAGCCGGTGGTAACTGTTGACCGTAGCGTTGCTGAAAGCGCATATAGCGGGAGCGTGAAAAAGAACTCCGGCAATTGCGCTCAGGGCCGCCTGGCTTGCGCCACAATATCCATCTTTGTCAAAGAATATCCTTTTCTGCTTGTCTGTCATGAACATATGAAAATGCATACCGGAGCCCGGTTCGCCCTCCGCCGGTTTGGGCATGAATGTCGCGGAAAGGCCGTTACTGAGGGCGACATTCCGGACTATGTGCTTTGTCAACATAACATTATCCGCAGCACTGAGGAAAGGAGTGAAAGTTACTTCCACCTCACACTGCCCCATCCTGCCTACTTCGTGGTGGTGGTATTTAATCTGTATTCCAGCCTTCTGCATCTGTTTTGTTATCTCAGATCGTATATCATGAAGACTGTCCATAGGATACATCATATGGTATCCTGATTTGCAGGGATGAACAAATCCTTTTGATTCGGTGAGTTTTGAACTCTCCGGATTCTCTATGCTGCCAACACGATAGCCCTGGCTTCCCCGTTCAGACCAGAAACTGGCCTCGTCAAAAATGTAGAATTCGAACTCGGGCGCCCAGTAACTGTCAGTGGCAATATCAGATTCTTTGAGGTAGCTGACCGCTCTTTTGGCAATCCCCCGGGGATCCTTTGAAAAGGCTTCTCCGCTTATGGGATTTACAATGTCTGCAAGAATCACAAGTGTTTTTCTCTCGGTGAACGTATCTTCAAAAACCCTTTTCAGGTCGGGTTTTAGAACAAGGTCTCCAGCTTCAGTCCGGGTCATACCTGTCAGGGTAGAGCCATCAAACCCTACTCCACGGTGGAAAAATTCTTCGTCCACCATCGATGCCGGTACTGTCACATGGCGCCAGTATCCCTTCAGATCGGTGAATCTTATATCAAGCTCTTCATAATTCTCGCTTAAAATTCTTTCAAGTTGAATTTTTACTGCCTTGTTAGAAACCACTTTTTATCCTCCTGCTATTTTTCCGATTTTTGAATGTAAGAATCTACAATTTTGTCAAGATACCCCTCAAGATCGGATTCAGGTATCATGCCTTTGCTTTTCCCGTCAATGAAAAGCTGTATTCCCGATGGAGTTCCGATGAGAGCAACATCTGCTTCTCTCGCCTCTCCTGGCCCGTTAACTTCGCATCCCATCACTGCTACGGTGATATTCCCGACTTTTCCTTCAAGGCTTTCCTGAACGGATTCAGCGAGCCCGGCAACGTCGATACGGGTCCTTGCGCAAGTGGGGCAGCTTATTACCCTTGGGAATCTACGTCTGATATCCAGGGAAGATAGAATCTCCCATGCTACAACAGGTTCCTTCTCAGGTGAACCTGAAAGGGAAATTCTTACAGTGTCACCGATTCCCTCAGCCAGCAGAATTGAAAGGGCTACAGCGCTTCTGACACTTCCTGTCAAACGGGGGCCTGCCTCAGTAACTCCCAGATGAAGGGGGTAATCGCATTCAGCGGATGCCAGCCTGTTGGCCTCAACTGTAAGCATTGGGTCGCTCGATTTAAGAGAAAGAACGATGTTCCGGAAATCCGCTTTCTCGAACAGTTCCAGATGTCTCTTCGCGGCAGCCCACATTGAATCTCTGTTCACCCCTCCGTATTTGTCCCTGAGATCACCCGGCAAACTGCCGGAATTAACTCCTATCCGTATGGGAACCTGAAGTTCCGATGCCTTTTCGGAGATTCTCCAGATGTCAGCTTTTCGCCTTATGTTTCCGGGATTAAGCCTCAATTTGTCCGTTCCCGCTTCGAGTACCATTATGGCAAGCTCCGGATCGAAGTGTATATCTGAAACTATCGGAACCGGTGATCTCTCGATAATACTTCTCAGAGCAATAGCAGATTCCCTGTCCGGCACTGCCACCCTTACTATTTCGGCCCCGCGGGTTGCCAGCATTTCTATCTGACTGCAGACAGCATCTACATCAGTTGTGGGAACGTTCGTCATGGATTGAACGGATATTGGTGACCCTCCGCCTATCGGCAGTCCACCAGCAATAACTTTCCTGGTTCTGGATCTATTGATGCGGATGCCCATTATCCTCCTGTCACAACACCACAATATCATACAGTAAAGAAATATGCATCCCGTGAAGCTATTTTACAAGATCCGCCTGCATGTATCGGAGACAATGCCACTTCTATCTATCTTAACTTCAGCCAACTGCCAGAAGGCCTTTCGGGCCATCTTGCTACAGACATCATCGATATGCTTGAAAAAGGAGTTGTAGAAGGCAGTATCGGTACTGACTTCTCATCGGATGCCGCAAGATTCAATCTGCACATCAGGAGACAGTAAACCTCATCAGCACTGACGGCGGAAAATAGAAATCCGTTTTCCTTATGTTCAACTACCAGAATCGAGAACTCCTCTATAAACACCCATTGTCCTGTGCGCAGTGTCTTTCCAGGAGAAATGCTTTGCTCGATCGAAACCTTTCTCTATCAGTTCGTCTCTTCTGACGGGATTTGAAATCATATCCTTCATTGCGGACAGGATATCACCAATGTTATATGGATCAACCAGTATTGCCGCTTCACCTGCCACTTCCGGCATGCAGGATACATTGGAAGTAATCACAGGGCAGCCACACCGCATTGCCTCAACGATCGGAAGCCCGAAGCCCTCATCGAGAGAAGGAAACAGAAATGCTACCGCCGAGGAGTAGAGTCTCACAAGTTCTTCTTCTGACACTCCGCCAAGTACAACGATGTTCGGTAATGACAGTATATTCCTGTTTCTCTCTTTGAAATCCGACAGGTGACTGGCAACACCCGTCAGAAGCAGAACCAGAAAGTGTTTTGCTTTTTGTGCCTCCGGCAGTCCAAGATATGCTTCAAGAATCCTGTCCAGATTTTTTCGGGGATATGCGCTTCCCACATACAGAAAATATGAAGTCCCTTCCGGCAGCAATTCTTTCAGGGATTCCGGTGGAGAATTCCTGTTCTGCCTGAACCCGGACCCGGCAGCAAGTGGAACAACTTTAACCTTTTTCCTAACCTTTGGATACAAATCGCACAGCTGATTCGCCGTATATTCCGTTGGAACGATAATTGCCTTTGTTCCTTCCAGAATGAAGGTAATGTTGGAATCGAATTCTTTCTTCGCGTCTTCTCCATGATAGTCATCCAGAGTAAGTGGAAAAAGATCCTGAACTGTAATTATACTGTTACGTGAGCCTGTTCTTTCTGCGAAAGGCTTCGTGATATGCAGTATATCAAAACTTTTGGCCTGATGTTTGATGATCATCGATCTTAGAAAGAGAATCAGATTAATAAAAGAGGAGCCAAGAGCAAGCCGGTTAGGAAGTACAGATTTTATTTCGAGGTTCCGGTGAACGCCAAATTTCTGTTTCAGTTTCCTCTTCCTTGATTTGCTGAACGTGGATAGCAGTACAAATTGATGTTCCGGAAATTCCTGAATCAGATGCCTTATCAACTCTCTTGAATACGTATGAATGCCACAGTAACCTGAGATCCCGGACGCATCAAATCCAATTCTCATTTCGTACCTTCCATTCGCTGGTAACTCCATTCTACAGAAGCATCAAATGTTTTGCGTCTTCATACCGAGAAAATACACTTCACTAACTTCATAGTTCAGACATTGCTTTCGTGTAAAGAAATAGGCTTCAGCTCTGGCAGGCATTAACCCGGACCCATCACAAATACTTTACTACAACGCCGTATACAGCAGCGTTTGATTCATTTCAGAAATATCAAGAAGAACAGTCAAGCGAGTTCAGCAGTTCCACCATATACGCAATGACTGCCTCGCTGGAAAACCAATTCCTTGCAAACTGCTGGCCTTGCTTTACTACTTCTTCGCGCAATGCTTTATTGTTGTTGAACTTGTGCATAATATCCTTTATATCATCGACGTTTTCAGCAGCGAGATAGTGAACTCCCTTTTGTAGCGCAAGATCGTACCAGTTCATGCAACGAGGCCTGAAATAGATCGGTACGCATTTTGAAGCCAGTATCCATGCCATCCGGTCCCAGGATGCGCTATTGCCATCGGCGTTTAACAGATACATGTGCCTGGCCTGCTTCGCTATTTTCACTTTTTTTCTGATTGTTTGTTTTTTTGGAGGTGTCCAGAAGCCATGTTGCGCTACGATAATACGTACATCGAGCCATTTCCGATCAGCTGCCGCAGAAGTTAATACTTGACGAGGACCTCCGTCGTAACCTGTATCGGATCCGGCAAAGAATGCAACTTTGGTATTAGTGGGGTTCCGTGCAGAACGCGCTTCATCCACGTACCTCTGCATTGACCCGTTCAATGCGTACATATTCGGTATGAGCGCAACGCCGGGGGGAATCCGGCTATCGCTTGACCATGTCAGCTGAGGAATTCCAAACTCCTGTTTCTGCGGGTTGTCGTGAAGATTTATCAATACCCGCACTCGCAAATTACTCCGTAGAGGGAGCATTCGAAGGAACGATGAGAGGACAGAGAACCTCTCTTCGAGACCAGGTACACTGAATGAGGCTGACCTAGATACCCGGATGATTGCACCATTACCCGTACCTGAAATGTCTAACAATATCGTATCCTCAAACAGCGCTGGTTTTTCCATCACTATTTCCTGCAATCGCAACCATGCGTCACCGATTGATGCGATATCAATTGTGGTATTTGCATGATGTGCATGCTGCCGAGCAGCCTCATGAACGTCCATTATTCTCTTTTCGACAAAGTGTTCAGGCATCTTCAAACAGGACAGATATCGTTCAGTAGCAGTACAATATTCTTTTCGCAAACGCCGATGACAATATCGCCATATCAGGTAGCCCGGGCAATGACAATTCTCGGCCGGCCAGTAAAGTCACGAAAAGTATTTATGTCCTTCCAAAGAGGATCATTCTCAAGGATTTCTGAAACGGGTTCCACCTGTTCCTGATCCAGTTCAAGTGCGAGAATTCCACCCTTTCTCAGAATGCCCGGCACAGTATCAATTAACTCGGAGACCAGATCCAGTCCATCAGTACCTCCATCAAGTGCAATAAGGGGATCTCCGTCACTGACCTCGGGCTCAAGGTCATGGATCTGACTCGAAGGAATGTAGGGAAGGTTGGCTATTACCCCATCGAATATTCGAGAATTCCGTTTGAATGTTTTCAGAAGATCGGTTCTGATTAATGATAGATTACTGGTTCCGAAAAGTTCTTTATTTCTTTGCGAAATGATCAGTGCTTCCCGGCTTATATCCGTTCCGATAACCACCGCGGCCGGAAATTCAAGAGCCAGTGAAACCGCTATTACACCGGATCCGGTTCCAACGTCGAGAATATAATCGGGTGAAATAAATTCCTTTATGAACCGCTCAGCAAAAAACTCGGTTTCAGGTCGTGCTATCAGGGCTTCCGGGCCTGCAATGAAAGATCGTCCCAAAAAATCCACTTTACCTGTAATATGCTGAAGGGGTTCCCTGTTCTTCCGTCTGAAGACGATTTCCCTGTACTGCTTAAGGTTGGACTTACTGATTTCTTTTTCATGATTAAGATATAGCTCGTGCTTTTTCCAGTTCATCAGATGACACAGGAGAAGTTCGGCCTCCAGCCGGGGGAATTCGAGCTCTCCAAGTTCAGCTTCAGCCCACCCGCGGGAATTAAAAAAATTCATTTGATCACAAGTTCGACGAAACCTCCGCAAGGAGTCTTTCCTGCTCGGCTTCAATAAGCGGCTTGATGACCTGATCAAGGTCCCCGCTGAGAATATCTTTCAATGAATGGAGGGAAAGATGAATCCGATGGTCGGTAACTCTTCCCTGTGGGAAATTGTACGTTCTGATCTTGGCGCTTCTGTCACCGGAACCAACCATTCCTTTCCTGACTTCAGCACGTTTTGCCTTTTCCTCCTGCTGCTTTTTAGCGAATAGCCTTGACCTGAGAACCTTCATAGCCTTCACTTTGTTCTTGTGCTGGCTCTTCTCATCCTGACAGGAAACAACCAGTCCCGTGGGGACATGGGTAATGCGTACTGCGGAATCTGTCGTATTGACGCTCTGACCGCCTGGTCCTGAAGAACGGTAAACATCGACTCTGATGTCCTCCAGGTTGATCTCAACCTCTACTTCCTCAGCCTCCGGAAGTACCGCCACCGTACAGGCGGAAGTGTGAAGCCTTCCAGAGGTTTCCGTTTCGGGAACCCTCTGAACTCTGTGTACGCCAGCTTCGAACTTCATTCGGCTGTAGACACCCTTTCCCCTGAGAGCAAAGGTAATTTCCTTGAAACCGCCTCTTTCGGAACCGCTGCTGCTGAAATTTTCCTGCGACCATCCGTTCTTTTGCGCATAACTGGTGTACATTTTGTAGACGTCCGCGGCGAATAGTGCTGCTTCTTCCCCCCCAGTTCCGGAGCGTATTTCAATGATCACATCCCTGCTGTCGTTTGAATCGGGGGGAATGAGGAGCTTTTTCAGCTTATCTTCCAGCTTCTCAAGCACTTTTTCCATTACGGGGATCTCTGTCGCTGCCAGATCTGCCAGTTCCTGATCGTTATCGCTTAAGAATCCCTTCATCTCTTTGATGGAAGATTCGGTTTTACTGATCTCTTCAACTGTGCCCAGAATTCTGGAAAGGCTGGCACGCTCTTCAGTAAGGGAACGGATAAGTGGAGGTCTTTTCAGCGTTTCCGGAGAACAGAGACTTTTATCGATTTCCTTTACTCTCAGCTCCATGGATTCTATATCAGAGGTTTTCATTTTCCTCCTCGGGACTTTTTTTCGTATCTCCGCCGTAAAATTCAACTTCCGGCCCGGGATCCCTGCCCAGAGAAACGTATAGAGACGCAATTGCAACCTCTATTTCTTCCAATCCCGCTTTTCTCGTAGTTAGCTTTTGAAGAAGCAATCCGGGAGCTGTTACCGCTCTTGCTAACGCAGAAGTCTCAAGATGCTTGTCCGCCAGTTTCAGCAGTTCATAACTCAGCCCCATGACAAGGGGGATGAGAGGCAAATGGTAAAGTATCCTGATAAAAGCACTGGGGTTGTAACCGCTCAGCAGTACGACCAGTGAATCAAAAACTCCATAGAATATTATTGTTCCAAGCATAACAAGCAGCAGAAAACTGGTTCCGCACCTCTGATGCAGAGGGCTCTGCTTAACAGCGTTCTCAGCCAGAGGGGAGAGCCCTTTCTCCCAGGCATGAATGGTCTGGTGCTCAGCACCGTGATACATGAAAAGCCGTCTGACATCAGGCATGAACGATATTGCGCCCAGATAAATAAGAAAAGCGATGATCCGGAACAGACCTGCAAGCATGTGAATTCCGAACTGCTGGCCCGCTGCTGCAGAACCGTTTTCAAGTATCCATTTGCTGCTCTGCAGAGGCAGCCAGGCGAAAAGTACGATTGCGAGTATGAATGCAAAGGCGGTGGTTAGAAAGGTCGCTGCGCTGGATCTGCCTTTGTTATCTTTCTTTTTGCCTGAGCTTGAGGATTCCTCAGCAATGTCTGCTGACCAGTTAAGAGCTTTCATACCAAGTCTAAGGGTATCTATTAGAACTGCTGCTCCTCTGAAAACGGGCTTTGTCCAGATGTTGCCTCTGTCTTTAAGCTGCTTCATTTTCAGCTTTCTGGCAAGAATCTGTCCCCCGGGAGTTCTAACCGCGACTGCTGTAGAAATGGGAGAACGCATCATCACTCCCTCTATAACGGCCTGGCCGCCTGTTTTCGATTCCTCTGGAGCTGATTCTTTGTCTATTTCAGGATTCGTCATAGTCTCTCCTACTGATGTGTGCCGTTTTGAAACGGAGAATAGTGAAGGGGGAGTTTTTACTCCCCCTTCAAGTCATAATAAGATTCAACAGCTATTTTTTACTGTTATCTTCTTTTTTTCCGTACCTCTTAAGATACTTGTCTACTCTTCCTGCAGAATCAACAAGTTTCTGTTTCCCCGTGTAAAAGGGGTGGCAGTTTGAACAGACATCGAACCTTTTGTCGCCGCCTGTTGAACGGGTCTTGATTTTGTTTCCGCAGGTACACGTGAATGTGACTTCATTGTACTCCGGGTGTATATCCTTTTTCAACTTATTTCCTCCATGTTTTCAAGCAGAATTAACGGTACTACTCTGACATTGTACCCATTGCGTCAAGGAATCTCTTATTTGATTTGTGCTTAGAAAGCTGCTTTTTCAAAACTTCCATGGCTTCCACCGGGTTCATGTCAACAAGGATCTTCCTCATGATCCAAATTCTGCTCAGGCTCTCTTCATCAACCAGAAGTTCTTCCTTTCTGGTGCCCGATTTCGTTATATCAATCGCAGGCCATATTCTCCTGTCAGCAAGACGCCTGTCAAGGACTATCTCCGAATTGCCTGTTCCCTTGAATTCCTCGAATATAACCTCATCCATCCTGCTTCCGGTATCCACCAGAGCGGTTCCTACTATTGTAAGGCTTCCGCCCTCGACAATATTCCTTGCTGCGCCGAAGAATCTCTTTGGTTTCTGAAGCGCGTTGGAGTCTACTCCCCCCGAAAGGATTTTGCCTGAATGGGGCATTACCTGGTTGTTCGCCCTGGCAAGCCTTGTTATGGAATCAAGAAGAATGACAACATCGTAACCGCTTTCGACAAGCCGTTTGGCTTTCTCAAGCACGATGTCAGCTATCTGGATATGTCTTTTGGGAGCTTCATCAAATGTGGACGCGATTACTTCTCCATTAACATGTCTTCTCATGTCGGTTACTTCTTCGGGGCGTTCATCAATGAGAAGTATTAACAGTTTCGTATCGGGATGATTTGCCGAAATGCTGTTTGCAAGATGCTGAAGCAAAATTGTTTTTCCAGCTCTTGGAGGAGATACGATCAAAGCTCTCTGTCCTTTGCCTATGGGGGCAAGAAGGTCAAGAATTCTTCCAGACATTTTATCAGGGGTAGTTTCCAGATTAAATCTTTCTTCCGGATAGTAAGGAGTAAGTTTGTCGAATGACGGTCTGTTCTTTAACTCATCAAGACTTTTTCCATTGACGCTTTCTATCCTGAGAAGAGCATAATATTTCTCTCCGTTTTTCGGGTTTCTCACCTGACCTGAAACAGTATCTCCAGTACCCAGGGAAAAACGCTTGATCTGCGAAGGTGATACATATACGTCCGTTGAAGAAGGAAGGTAGCAGCCTTCGTTCGATCTCAAAAAACCGTATCCATCCGACAGAACTTCAAGTACACCTGTTGAATAATCAAGTCCGTTGCTTTGTGTTTTCTTCTCAAGCAGCTTTACTATAAGATCTTTCTTTCGTACACCGCTTACTTTTTCTAAACCTTTTTCTTTTGCCATAGACTGAAGTTCAACAAGTGTTTTTCCTTCAAGGTCGTTCTGCGATAATCCGGGCAGTGGTTTTCGGCTCATTTATCCTCTTCAGTTCGGGTTTGACCAGTGAAATACATAGGTCGATAGCATCGGCTAAGAAAGCCTATACTGAAATTTCAAGAAATTATGTGTCCTCAGGCTTTATAAAGTTTTGTTCACCGGGTGTACAAGGGGGTCATTTATGGTTTACAGATAAGTACGTCAAAAATCTGAAATTTTATACTGATCGTCAACCCCCTGCAGTAGAGCAACAAAAAACCATCGCGACTTTAATCATCTGTTTTCACATATTAGAAATTATTCAATAGCATCTTAATCACAATACAACTGGAGAGAAAACTTTTGAGAATCCTGAGAATTCCCGGATATGCTGTTATGCTCGTGCTGCTCCTCGTACTGGCTTCCGGCAGATTCCTCCGCAGTGGTATAAACTCCCAGGACCCGGTTATTCTTCTTATTGGAACAGGCCTGCTTCTGCTCTCGGCAGCACTTGCAATGCTGGTTCAGAAGAAAATTACATGGACAGATGGCAAAATTACGATCTACTGGATCTGTGCGGGTCTTCTTTTAAGCGTACAACTTACGGGAGGCTCCGGCAGTATTTTTTATTCAGCCTATCTGTTGTTCCTGATGTGGGCATCATTGCCTTCAGTAGCAGGGGTGGCGACTGAACTCGGCCTTCTTATTGGCTTTATTGAGGCTTTCTCTCTTCTGAATGCCTCGATCTGGATAGGAGGTGATTCCTTTATTTCCAGGCTTATTCCATTACTTCTACCGGCATTGAAAGCACTTCTCGTTCCTTTCGTTTTCGGACTGGCTTCGGACTGGCTCATGGAAAGGGAATTCTCTTCAGGAAAGCCTGAATCCCCGGTTAAACCCTGTAAAACACCGAAAAGGGATAAAATTTCTTCGTCGATTGATTCAAATACTCTGTACCCTATTCTTCAGATTATGCATAGGAACAGCGGAGCGAATTCAACGTGTTTCTTTGTTCGAAGCAATGATGGCTGCTTTCGTCTGGCAGAGTACATCGCGGAGGATAATACAATTATTTCCAGGTTCATGCTCCCTTCCCAGCACCGGCTTGCAAGAATTGCGGAGAACAGCAAAGAAACCTTCTCAATCAGAGTAAACTCCAGGGAAGAGCGGTCTGAGCTTACGCCTTACCGTATTCCGCGACCTGCAAATGAGGAGCCGCTCTGGATCATCCTGTGCCCTTTAAGGAAAGATAACATGCTGAATGGTTTTCTGCTTCAGGATTTTTCGAGAGACAGACCATCTGAAAGCACTATTTCCGACCTGAAGAGCCTTTCCGTAATTTTTCAGGGATCAGGCAGCAAAAAATCTTTTCCCCCTGCGGATGACTCCTTATGGATGTCAAAGCTCGTTTCCGCATGCAATGAAGACAGTCTGGATAAAACCGTACACGGAATGGCTGAGATCCTCTCAGAGATAGTACCTGACTCCACTATTTCCATAGCTGATGTTGACATTCAGAACAGCAGAACAAGGGTATGGGTCTCCAGGGGGCCACTTGCCAGGTGGCGCCGGGGGAAGATTTTTAACAGTACCGATGGAATTGCTGGATGGATTGTTAAAAACAGGGTTCCCTGCAAACGTTCAAGAATAAGGTACGGAGAAAAGAATGTATATGCATTCACTGCTGAATCAGACACGCGCAATAGAACGGGAAGCTGTATGGGGGTTCCCGTAGTCAGAGACGGTATAGTTATCGCCCTTATCATGGCAGAACATGAAGATGATAGTGCTTTCATGCAGCATCATGAAGGAATTCTGCTTTCAGCAGCAGCAATGTTCTCAATGAGGGAGGAGCTTGCCGGTCTGAGACACAGGTTCATGAATATTTCGGGAATGGATACTCTAACGGGTCTTCCGGGCATAACCCTTCTTGACAATCACTTGCATCAGATGGCGAAAGAGGTGCAGACATACGGCTGGAATGTAGGTGTTATTGTAGCGGATTTAGATGAATTTGATTCATTTAACAAAATGCTTGGCTACAACGAGGGGGACAGCCTTCTTTCGAATGCAGCAGATCTTTTCCGTGACTGTTTCTCAGATGATGTGTTCATCGCCAGGATAGGACCGGACAGTTTCGCAGCCTGTATTCCCAGGGCAGGAAAAGCTGTGATGGAAGCCATGAGCCAGAGAGCGACAGACGCCCTTTCGTTCGAATACAGAAAAAGGACATCTGACTCTTCCGTATCGGTATCCGCTTCTGTTGGGAGTGTTTACACCCACGTTAACAGAAAGGTTCTGCTCTTAACCGGGGAAGCGGAAAAAATTGCTTCTGAAGCTTCAGCTACCGGCCCGGGGACCTGTATTGTTAGAAAAATCGGGCTTTCAGTACCCGAGAAAAGATGATGACAGCGAAGAGTTACTTAAATACAGCAGCAAAAAGAGGTTTCCTGCTT
Organism: Candidatus Aegiribacteria sp.; assembly: GCA_030600545.1. Taxonomy (GTDB): domain Bacteria; phylum Fermentibacterota; class Fermentibacteria; order Fermentibacterales; family JCC-6; genus Aegiribacteria. Next base: position 47,809 of record JAUVLV010000009.1, read on the forward strand.
TTAATGCTGGGAGGGATATTCTACCTCAGCGATCAGCCTTCACTGAAAGTGATTCCTCATCTTTTCCCTCATCAGGACAAAGTTCTTCACACAGGAATGTTCTTTCTTCTGTTTATTTCAATGATCATCAACCGGGATCTATGCCGGGGCTTTCATCCCGTTCCGGTCCTTTTCGCATCCGGCGTCATTTATGCTGTCAGTGACGAGATCCATCAGAGCTTTGTCCCCGGAAGAGATTGCTCAGCAGGGGATCTGATTGCGGACATTGTCGGGCTCACGATTGGTCTTTTCGTTTATTTGTATTATTGTAATGTGCAACTGAAAAAGACTGAATCTTCTTATTGGGATTCTTCTTGACATTAAATACTATTTCGTTAAGATTCTATATTGGTGTTTAGCCGTACGAGTATATGAAAATGTATGCGTACATTTGTATTGTCGTAAGTAACTTAAAACGAACGAAATCGAGAGGAGGTGCCAGGTATGCTCAAGGCGAGAACAAAATGGTTCTGTCTTGGACTCCTGAGCGTGTCTTTGCTGTTTGCAGCATGTGGACCAAGCGCCGCAGAACTTCGGGCAAGAGACGATGCCCGTGCAGCGGCTCTAGCTGCGGAAGCCAGAGCAGATGGCCTTGAGGAAGAACTCGAAACTCTTCCAGGTCACATTGCTGATGAACTTGAACAGATTACTGCTCTTGAAGCGGAACTTGCTGAACTTCAGCAGGAATATCATGCACTCGGCGGCGGAAGCCGTTAGCAAGGAAAGGGGAAACCAGTGAAGCGTACAATAGTATTAGCTCTTATGATTTGCCTCGGCCTTGCTTCAACAGGTCTTGCAAAGACCTGGACTGCCGAGGAGCTTTCAGCGTATTCACAAGCTGAAATCGAAGCAATGGGAAATGATAACATTCATCTTCAGATCGCATACTGGGAATGGAGAAAATCCGAGGCCGATGCCCGCACAAACGAGCTTGAGCCTCAGGTTCTTCCTCTCAGAGAAGAACTTGTAATCGTTGATGCCAGAATCGCTGAGCTCACAAGCGAGATCAACGCCCTAAGGGCCGAGATCGCACGTTTGCGTAGCGCCGGCGTCCGGCATACAATTCTTGATGGAGAATGTCTCTGGATAATTGCATCCTATCACTACAACTACGGTGATGGTTCGCAGTGGCCTCTCATCTACGAACGCAACCGCGATACAATAACTGATGCCAACCTTATCTATGCGGGACATACTCTCTGGGTACCGCTGCCTATGCTCAACAGTTACACAGTTATCGAGGGGGATTTCCTCGGTAAGATTGCTGGATTCAGCAGAGTTTACGATGACAGAGGCATGTGGCCCCAGCTTTACGAAGCTAATCGCAACATAATCAGCGATCCTAACCTGATCTATCCTGGACAGGTTCTTAACATTACTCGCTCGGGGAGTTTCGGAGGATCACGCTAGAATTATCAGCGAATATGGAAGGCTCTTCACAGTTTCTGTGGAGAGCCTTTCTTTATCTGAAAGTATTTACTGAATGAAAGATCTTTCAACAGAAGACGGGAAAATTCTTCTTCCCGGGGAATCCGCAGCTAAGATTTTCGGAACTGGAGATATAAACCTTCGGAATATATGCAGATCTCTTGATATCAAAGCTGTTTACAGAGACGGAATTCTTAACATCTCCGGCAGCAAAATAGCAGTAAAGAAAGCGAAGGCCGTTATTGCAAGGCTTGAACACGAGCTTAATGCCGCCGGCCTCCTGAGCGACCACAGTATTGATGCTGCATTGAGCTTCCCTGAAAAGCATGACGTATCTCTTGAGCTTTCTGTTCCGGGGCGCGCCGGGAGGATTCTTCCAAAAACCTCGGGGCAGGAAGAATATATGCGTTCTATCAGAAGTTCAGAAATAGTCTTCTGCATAGGTCCGGCGGGCACCGGGAAGACTTTTCTTGCAGTTGCGAGCGCCGTGCGCGCGCTAACTGACGGTGAAGTTGAGAGAATAATCATTTCAAGGCCTGCTGTTGAAGCGGGAGAAAGCCTGGGGTTCCTCCCGGGAGACCTCCAGCAGAAGATAGATCCTTATCTGAAACCCGTATACGATGCTCTCGATGACACTCTGTCCCCGGCAAGGGTACGCCGATCAATAGACAACAGAATTATTGAAGTTGCCCCCCTCGCATATATGAGAGGAAGAACTCTTAACAACGCTTTCGTTATCCTTGATGAGGCACAGAACACCACCATAACACAGCTTAAGATGTTCCTGACAAGGCTCGGATACGGTTCCAGGGCGATCATAACGGGCGACATTACACAGATAGACTTGAAACCAACGTCATCTTCCGGCCTCGTTTTAATAAGAAAAATTCTTTCGGGTATAGAAGGAATCGATTTCACGTACCTTGACCAGAACGATGTTGTAAGACATCCTCTTGTCCAGAGAATTATTGAAGCTTTCCAACGCGATTCAGATGAAGGCAAAAAGGACCTGCAGTGACAGTCGTTTTCAGGTTTCACGCATCTCAGAATCCTTCATCATAATGAAGATAAAAAACATACTTATCGGCAGCATTATTGCTGTTGTCTTCATAGGTGCCTTTTACGCGTTTTTCATTCCTGACCATCATATTATTGATCTTAATCTTACTATCGGGCAGACTCTCCCTCATGATATCGTTGCTCCCTTTGATTTCAATCTCCCATACCATGAGGATGAATTCGCTGAAATTCGCGATGGAATGCTCGAATCGATCCCTGTACATCTGAAGTACGATGAAACTGTCTGGCAACCCCTGAGGGACAGGCTTTATCCCCTGATGCTTCTGTCAACTTACGATTCATCCTTCGCAAGAGGTATGATTGAGGAACTTTCATCAATTTACGAAGATGGTGTGTTCAACCTTGATCATATGCGTGAGTTCTACGATGGAGAACAGGCCGTTATACTGAGCTCCTCCGGCTCAGAGGACAAACAGCTTTTCGATCTGAACGAAATAGAGGACGTAAGAGAAATTCTTGAAATAAGGATGGGAAGATGGGATCTCTCCAGCAATCATCTCGATGAGATATCCTCCATTCTTCTGCCCAATCTTATTGTGAACGATTCCTCCAGGCAGGTTAACGCGGAAATCGCTGTTGCCGGGATCAGTAACATTGATACAACGATAACTGCGGGAAGTATCCTTCTGAAAGCGAACGAACCGGCGACTTCGAGAACTATCGAATACCTTGACCACCTGAAAGAAACCTCCATGGAAAGCCGCTTTTTTAAGCATGTTTCAAGTCTGCTGCTTCTCTTTATTTTACTAATGGGAATAGCGTTCTTCTACATTCATGACATCATGCCAGATACATGGGAAGCAACTAACCGTTTTCTTCTCCTTGGTTTGATCTGGATAATATCCCTTACTACAACCGGAACTCTATGGCTGGTGCTTAAGAACAATACAGGTTATCCCTGTTATACGCTGGTTACATTCGGGGCAGCCATGACCAGTATTTTCTTTCACAGAAGACATGCGATCTTTTTCACCTTGATTTTCTCTTTGATTCTTGGCCTTGTCAATCCTCATCCTTACTCCGTTGTTCTGATTTCTGCTGTTTCAGGTATTCTGGCTACTCTAACCGTATGGGATGTCAGGGAAAGGCGCAGTGTACCTTTCGCGATAGGTCTGTCGGCAACGGGAGGTATTACTGTTTATCTTCTACTTCAGATGCTTAATACATCGCTCTATTCGTCCTCAATGATGGAATCAATCATTGGCCTTCTACTTGTTCCCTTTATTGGTATAGGTTCCTCAAATGCACTTCTTTTCCCTTTTGAACGAATTTTCGGAGTCTATACTGTCCTCTCCATCGATGAAGTAAACAAAACCGACCATCCTCTTCTCAAGCAGATGCGGGATGTTGCGCCCGGAACATGGAATCATTCGCAGACTGTCGCTGAGCTTGCAAGCCGGGCAGCGGGAGCTGTTGATGCCTGGGAATCACTCGCTTCCGCAGGAGGATATTTCCACGACATAGGTAAGATAGTTACCCCGGAGCTGTTCATTGAGAATCAAAGAAACATGGTGAATCCTCATGACAGCATGAGCCCATGGGACAGCGCAAGAAAAATCATCACACATGTGAAAATTGGAGTAGAGCTTGCAGAAAAGGCAAAGATTCCCAGGGCAGTTATCGATATTATTCAGCAGCATCATGGAGTGGGTCTCACTAAATTCTTCTACAATAAGGCCCTGCAGGAATCAAATGATCCGGAAAGCGTGAAAAAAAGCGATTTTTCCTACCCCGGACCAAGACCCCTTACTGTAGAGGCAGCTATTGTCCTGCTTGCGGATCAGACGGCATCCATCACCAAAAATCTGACTTCTCCAGATGAAGTAGCTGAACTGGTTGCCAGGATTGTGGATCAGAAAGACCTTGATGGAGAACTTGATGACTGTCATCTTACTCGAAGAAATCTTAAGACAATTGTGAAAGTTTTCACGTTAGTTCTGGAAAGTAAATTTTACAAAAGGGTAGACAATTATCCAATTGGGGATTCAAATGGCTGACATCAGCATAATCCTTGAAAATGCCGGATTCTGTAAGGATGAACTGGAAAAACTGGTAGGGAACCAGATCGATGGTTCCGTTGAAATTGTCCTTGCTGATCCGGGTTATCTGAGAATCCTTAACAGGAAGTACCGTCACATTGACAGAACCACTGATGTCCTTACTTTTGATCTGGCTCTTTGTGACGAGGACAGGCCTGAGGGGACGATCTTCGTTGACGGACGACTGTTCCCTCCCATTGAAGAACTTCTTGAAAGGATCTTCCACGGGTATCTGCACCTTAAAGGATATTCACACAGCAACGAGAAGGACGCCGGTATTATGAGACGGAAAGTTAATTTTCTTGTTGCTAACTCTCTGAGAAACCAGGCTGAAAATTGATTACCGCTGCCGCACTGTATCTAGCAGGTCTTTTGATTTTGTTCCTTTCATCGGGAATCAGATCCTGCATACCTGAACTTACTCTCTCAGAGGGCAGGGATCCTTCCGAACGCAGACATGCAGCCATTTTTCACCTGCGTATACTCTGGCTGATGAATTTTGCCGGTACGATTCTCTCCGGAGCGGGCGCAATACTAATGGCAGGGGAGATTTCTTCATATATCTCCTTGTCATTCTTGGTTATAACACTCATCCTTGTTCTGGCTGCTTTTACTCTTTCTGTAATAATGCCGTCACTTATCGCAAAAAATAATGCCCTCCGGTTTCTGTCCATACTGAAGGCTCCCTACTTAATGATTTCTCTCCCATTCCGTCTGCCTGCTCTTCTTCTTTTCGGAAGAAACAGGAACAGTAATCCTGATTCTATTGACTGGTTTATCACCCCTCCGGATGTTATCTGGCTGGAACGGCGCAGAGAAAAGGGTGATCCGGGGGAATTTGAAAAAGAGCAGGAACTCATGGACAGTATTATTGATTTCTCAGACAAGATCGTAAGGGAGGTCATGGTTCCACGGATCGACATGGTTTGCGTGGAAATAAAAGCAGACCTGTCAACAGTATTTGATGAACTGAAAAAAGCCGGGCACTCAAGAATACCCGTTTACGAAGAGAAGATAGACAACATCCAAGGAGTGCTGTATGCCAAGGATATTCTTGTTCTTCTCTCAAAAGATGATACGAATTTTGAGTTGAGAAACATTCTGAGGAAACCTTATTTTGTTCCCGAATACAAAAGAATCGATGAACTTCTTCGCGAGTTTCAGTCGAACAGAATACATATGGCTGTTGTGGTCGACGAATACGGAGGAACAGCGGGACTTGTCACGATAGAAGACATCATGGAAGAAGTTTTCGGTGAGATTCTTGATGAATACGACAAGGAAGCCCTTCTTATAAGAAAACTCGATGACAATTCCTATATTCTGGATGCTCGCATACCCATTGACGACCTGAATGAACTCCTCGACACAACTTTCGAAGATGTCGGCTATGAAAGTCTCGGGGGTATGGTATACCAGCTTATGGGTAAAATTCCCCATCAGCAGGATGCTGCCGAGTTGTCAGGCTACCGATTCACCGTTGAACAGATAAAGGCGCAGCGAATTCTTTATGTCAGAGTAGAACCGGTCGGTATCGCGGGAGACAATGCAATCTAGAGTTACAACTCCTTCATTTGTTATTCGCAGAGTTCGATGGAGTGAATCATCACTGATACTGACTCTGTATTCGCTGGATTTCGGAAGGATATCTGCAATAGCCAAAGGAGCCCTCAGGCCAAAAAGCTCTTTTTACGGAAGGCTTGAGCTTCTCTCGATGGTGAACATATCTCTTTCCCGGCGAGAAGGCAGGGAAATGGATACTGCCACTGAAGCCACAGTCATTAACCATTATGAGTCAATCCGCAGCAATCCTGATGCTTTTGTTTATTCCTGTATTTTCATTGAATGGCTTTTAAACACTATCACTGGCAGCGAGCCATCTCATCCCATGTACCACCTGATAAGCGGCGTTCTTGATAACTTCGCCGCAGGCGCTCCCTACTGGCCTGTGTTATGTTCCGGAATCGAGAAGGCTCTGAGGCTTTCAGGCTTCGGTATGGAAATCGACCGATGCACGCGATGTGGCGGGAATCCAGGAAAATCATCGATGTGGGACACAACTTCCGGTGGGATTGTCTGCAAGAACTGTAGTGACAATTCTGAAAAGATTCCTCCAGGGCTTATCGCATTCATACGTAAATCAAGAAGCAACAGGCTCGATGAAGTTCGTAATCTGAAACTCTGGCGGGGTGGATACAGACAATGTTTTGATCTCATGAGAAAATTCGCGGAAGTACATATGGAAACAAGAATGAAATTGAAATCACTTTCAGTACTGGAGGCTCTTGAAAATGACCGCTGACATCACCGACCTGATGAAAAAGCTTGTATCTCTCTGTAAAAGACGTGGGTATGTCTTTCAATCAGGAGAGATCTACGGAGGGCTCCAATCCTCCTGGGACTACGGTCCGCTGGGGATTGAACTGAAAAAGAACATCGAAAACAGCTGGTGGAATTTCATGGTAACTACTAGACCGGACGTTGTAGGAATGGATTCAGCCATAATAACGCATCCCGATGTCTGGAAGGCTTCAGGGCACCTGAAAAATTTCCATGATCCAATGGTTGACTGCATGAAATGCAAAAGCAGGTTCCGACTGGACCATATTAAGGGGGACACCTGTCCTGAATGTGGGGGACCTTTGACAGAACCCAGGGATTTCGGGCTTATGTTCAAAACACAGATGGGCGCTCTGGAGGACGATTCTTCCACTGTCTACCTCCGCCCAGAAACCTGCCAGCCGATCTTCGTGAATTTCAGGAACATCGTAAACGCGACCAGGCAGAAACTTCCTTTCGGAATAGCTCAAATGGGCAAAGCTTTCAGGAACGAGATCACTGCGCGGAATTTCATTTTTCGGTCAAGAGAATTCGAACAGATGGAAATGGAGTTCTTCTGTCTCCCCGAAGAAGCGGAGAAATGGTTTGAATTCTGGTTAGACGAGAGAATGAAATGGTATTACGGACTCGGTATAAAAAGCAGGAATCTTAGAACCCGGAGGCATGATGACAGCGAGCTTGCACATTACGCCAGTTCCTGTTTTGATATAGAATACACTTTTCCTTTCGCCACAGACGGCTGGGGGGAGCTTGAGGGCGTAGCAAACAGGACTGATTACGACCTGAAGGCGCACATTGAAGGTAGCGGTCAGGACCTATCGTATCATGATCAGATCAGCAATACAAAGACCGTTCCATACGTTATAGAATCAAGCGGGGGCATCGGAAGAACCATGCTGGCTGTTCTCCTGGATGCGTACCGCGAGGAGGAAGTGGAAGGACGAGAGAGGGTTGTTCTGGGCCTTCACCGCAACCTGGCTCCCATCAAGGCCGCCGTACTGCCGCTTTCAAAGAAACTTTCCGAAAATGCGATGGAAGTTTTCGATACGATAAGACCTCTTTTCCCGGTAACGTTTGACGTGACCGGATCGATCGGAAAGCGGTACAGGAGAATGGACGAGGCGGGGACACCTTTCTGCGTTACCTACGATTTTGATTCCCTTGATGATAAGAAGGTCACCATCCGCGAAAGGGATTCCCTCGAACAGATGAGGATACCAATTGAGACACTGGCAGATAAGCTGAAGGATCTGATTGATAACGGCTGGCCCGAAGAAGGAATATGAACCCATTTTCGGTAGTCATTCCAACATGGAAAAATCTGGAATATCTGGATCTTTGTTACAGGGGTCTCACCAGGAACAGTGCTGTGCCTCATGAGACAATTATCTTCTTCAACGAATTCGATAAATCCTGCGAAGAATGGACACGGGGAAAGAACATCCTGTCCTGCCTCTCCGAAAAGAATACCGGTGTATGCCCCGCAGTCAACAGAGCAGCGGAATTGGCAACAACGGATTTCATCTGTTACATGAACGATGACATGTATCCTCTTCCCGGCTGGGATACCGCACTTGCGGGATACATAGGCCTTGCCGATAAGCTGTGGCTGTCAGGAACGGCGATAGAACCCGGCAATTCAACTCCATGCTACATCGGAAACAGGAATTACGGTGATTCCCCGTCCGTTTTCGAAGAAGAGAAACTCTTAAATGAGTATAGAACTCTCATAAGACCATACAATGTGGTTAGCACCTGGACTCCCGTTCTTCTTTCCAGAAAAGACTGGGAGGCTGTTGGGGGCTTCGATGAGGAATTCTTCCCTGGTTTCGGCAGCGACCCCGATCTTGCCATGAAAATGCATAGTTACGGATGCCGGCATTTCATCGGTGTTGGGAACAGTCTTGTTTACCATTTCGCCAAGCGGACAACTGCCCGTTTCAGCGGCCCGGAAACCATGGATCCACGTGAATATTTCAAGAACAAATGGGGAATAAGCTGGAAGAAATTCTTCAAAAAGGTCATACACCGCAACTCCATCATTTCCCCTGTGCTTCTCGATAAAACACTTTAATTACATATTCAGAAACCTCTGTTTGAATTCCTCTAATTTCATCTGTTCCATATCAACCTTCCTGTATATGTAACTGCACCATATCAGTGTTACAACGGTAATGGTGTACATGTGTTTATAGATACATGTCAAGTCAGATCGTTTTGACAATTAGATAGCTTAATTAACATGATATTGGTTAGTAGGTACATTATGCAAGCATCGAGATATGTTGCAGTTACATAATCATTGTTCTGCGAGAAATATCAACCTTGACGGCTATACGCCAATGGCGTATATATGACTCATGAAGTTTATAGAAACATCAATATTTACAAAGCAAGTTCAAAAACTACTACCTGATGAAAATTACCGAATGCTACAATCAGCTTTAATGTTCAAACCTGATGCCGGTCCAGTTATTAGTGGTAGCGGTGGCTTGCGCAAAATTAGATGGAGATTGCCTGGTTCAGGAAAAAGAGGATCACTACGTTTGATTTATTACTGGGATCCTCCAGAAAACATCTACATGATCTTCATGTATAAAA
>JAUVLV010000042.1 GCA_030600545.1 Candidatus Aegiribacteria sp.
CTCTGCCCAGTGGCCTGAAGAAGATGTGACCGGCCTCATGGAAAGGGAGGTTCACAAGATGCATGAAAGACTTATTCACATAATTGCTTTCTATGGAACACTGGAGGAATTTCAGGCTCCAGATGAAAAGAAAGATGAAAACAATTAGCCTTCCGATGAAGTACACTACTTCAATTTCATCCTTTGTGTAGAACATGTAGTTGAGAATTCGCTTAAAAAAAAATGTCTTCTCCATTTCCAGAGATCGTGATAATTTCAGCAGTTCCTTGTAATCCCGGGGTCTGTACTGGCTGAAGATAAGTCCGCAACGAATACACTCCGTGTTTTCATCATTCTGCTCATGTCCGCACTTTGGGCAGTTCATAATCTCTGTTTCGGATTTGAATACAGGTAAGCAATGGCACCTGTATCCGTTGAATACTCTCTTACCAGCTTCTTCAATTGTTGATAATAACTACTTTTCGAATCATCGTTCCTGAATCCAAACCGTCAACACACACCGTATACATTCCCGTAGGAAGCCTGTCAATTCCACTGCCGTTGCTCAGAAGAATACTCGTTGTTCCCGAGTAAAGTTCTTCGGTATCAAGACTTGTCACCAGTCTGCCATCGATGGAATAGACCCTGATCCTCACGCCGTCGGGAAGAGGTAAGGGAAGAGTCACGGTTAATTCTATCGTTTCAGCGGGGCTGGGGATCACAACTCCAGGAGAAATTCCCGTGATTACGGAGATCTCTGCCAGGGAAATGTTGTTCGTTTCGTCAGTCTCCCGATAAGTGTTGAAGGGATCAGCGATAACCGTAATATCACCATTCAGATGAATCCTTGATATCAGCTGAATCGGCACCATATGCGATCCATTCTCAAGTCTTATTTTCGTCGAACCAATCTGTCTATTTCCGCAGAAAGCAGCTATCTCCAGTGTTCTGGAGTTGGCAACTGGCTCAATATCTGTGGAAAAGCAGGAGTGATCAAACTGATTGTTCCTGGTCTCGCTCAATGTAATTGATGAGGCCGATGAGGATAATCCGTTATCGGGAGAAGATATGGTACGCTCCGGGTCAGGTACGGAAGCTGATATGGAAGCAGAAGGTATCTCGCTTGCCGGAACATCACAGCAACCTGTTATCTCAACTTCCGCAAGAAGACGGAAACCCTGCGCATCGCTACGTGTAGTAATGTACGGATTGCCTGAAATACTGATGTCCAGGTCACCACTGCGATTGCCTGTGTTGTAAAAACCATTACGGAAGGGGTTATCCTGATACATATGCCAGCCGTTATTTGTATAACTGCCCTCGTACCAATCGAAGAGCATGGCATAACCCGAATAATCGATGTAAAGAACTTCAGCGGAACCATCGCTATCGAGGTCACATAAGGCTGGAGCGGCCCAGGACCCATCACGGGTCCATGCCGGAAAGCCTTCCAGAATTGATGAACCGGCTCCGGGATCAAAACCGCAACAAAGCGTGGAAAATCCAGCGAAAACAACCATTTCCGTAGAACCTTGTGATGTTGTCAAGCCAACAACAGGCTGGGATTTTATGTATGCTCCACCTTCTCCTGTTATAGGGTTAAAAGGGATGTTTGCACTCTGGAATTCACTGGTTCCGTTACTAAGATCCCAGCCATGGATAGCTCCTTCCTTGTAATACTCTCCATCATTTAGAGTATAGATCACCTCAAGGTCGGAATCGCCATCCAGGTCTCCAATCGCGGGACCTGGCATGTTACCATAAGAATCATTACCGTTCATCCAATGGGTTTTCCATAAAAAGGTTACACCTGCTGGATCGCTATCCAGGCGGTATACGAATACTCTTTTAAGTGTACTGCAAAACACATTACTTTTAGCTGAACCAGCTATGTAGTAAGTACCGTTTTCCTCTGCGGCTGCGAGCGTACCAAATGTTCTGGCGATCTCGCCCTCAGTGTCCAATTCTGGCAAATCATGTTTGCTGATTATCACATTGCCATCTGTTTTAAAATCTGCGATGATGAGGGCAGTACCAATACCAGCTGAACCATAAGTGGTGACTATCAATTCCTCGAATCCATCGTTGTCGAAATCAACAGCTGAAGGCGCACTGTAGTAACAACCCAGAAGGTTAACAGGAAAATCTTCACTATAATATACCCATCTGTCCGTATCCGGATCAAACCGCCAGGCGTACAGGTGAGGAGATCCGCCATTATTTCCCTTGGTTCGCAGAGCGATTTCCAAAGCCATGCTGTTGTCTGCCTGAAAAAGGACCGGAGTCCCTGCAATATTCGGTGAGGCTGCCTGCTCATTTACTTCTGTTGCAGTTATCTCGTCAGCTATCCAGGTTGCACCGGATCTGTCGAACAGCAGAATGGCTAACTGCTCACTATTCTCAATCTCTATATTCTTCTGACAGGAAACTACTATCTCCAGCTGGGAATCACCGTCTACGTCTCCAACAGCACAGCCAAGAAATCTGTCGAAGTCATAGCCCTGTGGTGGATACAATGTCTGGTAACTGCCGTTCTTCTCGATTATGTATACTACACCAAAAGACGTAGCGACGATGATCTCATCACTGCCATCCTGATCAATGTCTGCAATTGCCGGACCGCCACCAGGAGAGCCTGCCAGCTGAATCGGCCAGCCATCGACAGCCGGGCAGGATGTGCTGATTGAAACTGTCGCGGGGTCGCTTTCCCTGCCGATTGAGTCCACTGCTGTAACATTTATTTCGAACTCTGTTCCAGGAAGCAGGCCCTCTATAGTTACCTGTTTTACTGGAACAGGAAGAGGATAGGCTCGATGCTGAGCATCACTGCCTTCGTAGTAGATATAAAAGCCTTCAGCGGTAACGTTTCCATCATGTTCCCAATGCAGACTGATGTAATTCTGACCGGTTTCATAGGACCTTAGTTCTGAAGGTGGATCGAGATCAAACCGATGTAGAGCATACACCATATGAACATCAACATGTCTTGCGATGAAGTTACCACCGTTGCTGCTTACCATAACATCGAATGAGCAGCCCTGGAATCCCTTCTCCAGCCATGCGGAGGAGCTCGATATACCAGGCAATACTGTCAGGCTGATTGATCCGCTCAACTCCGCCACTTCGTTCGATTCAATTGCTGGATGGGTCAGTGTATTAACTTTGAAAAACGCTGGAGGAAAAAGATTGTCTACGGTGATGTCCAGATTGCTGCCATCACCAAGACCGCAATTGGCCAGGAACATATCGCTCAGTGTTATTTCAGCAACTCCCTTGCCGGAGTTATCAGCTGCAGAGTTCATAACAGTCAGGTCGTAACCTTCGGAGTAAATAGTAAGAAAAAGTGGTGACTTCCAGTGATAGTCGCCTGAGCTGCCCTTATAGGAGAATAATACTCCGAATTCAACAGTGGAATAGCTCTCAATATCAGGATTGACAGTTACTGTAAAGGGATCCGCTGCATCCCCGGTTTGATCCTGGTCAATGTCAGGGAAACGTGATCGATTATCGTCGATGTTCGCGATATACTCATCACCTGAAAGCAGAAACAATTGCGCGCTGACATTCTGTGCTGTTTCACCTCCGCTATTCTTCGCGGTTAAATAAATGTTCACTGTCTCGCCGGGATTGGCTGTTCCATCACCGGTGACATCAACTGAAAAATCCTCAAGCGATACAATTGGTATATCAGCTGGAACGATATTCAGTGTTACCTGATCGGGGATGTAGTTCGAAACGGTTGTCTCATCACAATTGATTTCCATCCGTTGTTTGACAGCTGTAATCACCACATCCGGGTCACCGCTGCTATCGGTGACGTACACATTCTCGAACGTTAATTGTCCCTGTGCGTTTGTATTTTCTATCGAGAATATCTCATCCTTTTTCCACAGGCATACGATAGCGTTATCCACAGGGTCAGTACCATCAGTAACGGTAACTGTTATATCACTGGATACTCCCTCTCTCAGCAGTGTCAAGGGAACTGACAGATGAAGTTCTACAGGATCATCGCGCCAGACGTACATAAGCGGTGAGCCGAGAAGGTTCATATGAAGGAAGGATATACTGCTGTAGTTTTTCGAACATCTGTTAGCCTCGCCAAGGTAGCTGAGAGGCCAGTGATTGAATTGATACCCATACTGGTTAATCCAGCCTGTATTGAACAGAGCATCGCAGAATGCGTAGTAAGTTGTTTTCTGACCGAATATGCCGATTCTTGCATTTGCAATTGCAGCAACCAGCCCCGTGCTGTCTGATGTAAGCAGCCCCGCTTCGGCAAAACAGTTAGCCCCATCGAAATGTCCTGGATCGCATCCAAGCGTCCACAGGATAGAAGGTTCATTGAAATTGCTCATGGTGGCGAAATCCGAATCCCAGATATACTGCCCGAGAGCATTCTTTCCTGCCGTAGCAAGTTTATGAATTTCTGAATGATCCGCATGGATAATAAGATTATAGCCCTGATCTATTTCATCCAGAGCCGCGCTTCGGCAAAGATCTCCGGCAGGAAGTGAATGAGGATAGTACAATTCGGTGGGTTCATCCATGTATTCAGGAATTGCTGATGACTCATGTAATTGAGCCATCAGCTCCATCATATCGTCGGCTCCGTTTCCATCAAGGATATTGGAACTCATCAGCAGCAGTTTCCTTGCGAAATCCTCTGGGAATTCCTCCGGTTGTTCGTAAAGCTTCAGTTTGGTGAAGAACAGATCTACATCATCACTGTTAACTACAGGCCATCTGCCTGTGCAGAGATCGAGATAATTTGTCGAAACCACTGTAGACCACATGGAGCCATTGTATGACCAGTTGCCATCAATATCAGCATAGTAGTCGTCAGAGGGAGCCTGGTAGATTGGAAAAGGACCGGGAGTATAATTCCATCCGTTACATTCCCTGATCGGCACAACATCGTTGTCACCGCCGATCAGAACCGCCTGGATGCCCCATTCCTGGTGGGCGTCACGGATGAAGTTGCGGATTCTCTCGGGACTATCCCATCCGCTGTAGAATTGGTTAATCCATTCAACGGTTCGTATTACAGTGATGATTCCCTGCTGTGTTCGGTAATCGGCAACCTGTTCAAAATCATCAGCAAGTTCCTCACTGGTGATTATAACCATGTCTACTCCGTCACCTTCAGATGAAGGTGACTGCGTGATGTTGAGAGGAGACGTGCGATTCCGGAAAGACATACTCACAGGTCGCTGGTAGCAGACTAGATTCTCTGGATTCGACACGAGACTGAGGATGCCCCGTTCCCTCATAGCTGTGCTCCATTCAGTCTCACGATTGGGGACAATCAATTCAGATTCAGAAGGTCCCGTCCGGATATCGAGCGTTACAGAAGTAAGAATCATAACTGTACTGTCAGCGGGAATATACCTGATGGGCGTTCCTGCAATAGTTACAACTGAATAACCCATAGCGGAGCCCTGCCGAGATACCTTGACGGGCAGTGCGGGGAAAGGCTCAATGGAGTTGTAAACAATTGAATCTGGAGGGGTGAAAGCTGTATCTGTCATAGTTTCAAGCTGAACGGGATAGAGATAGTAATTGCCCGGAAGCGTATCCCAGGTTGCGGACAAAACTTCAATCGTGTCTACCGCGGTACCGGGCGGAAGAAGAAATGTTACTGCAGTGAAAGGAATTGAAGGCAGACCGGCATTATGAACTTCGACCATCGGGAGATCGAAACCTCTTACTGAGAGAAGATGATATTCTTTTCCCTCTGCAATCAGGGTTTCAACGGATACATCACCAGGAGGAGAAGAAGGTTCAAATGTTATGTCAGCTGATGCCCCACCCTGCAGAACAAGCATGATCAATACTATTGACCTGATAAACATGTATCCTCACTCTGTAAGCATATTACAAGAATATTGCAGTTTCATTTATCCCCCAAGAATGTTTCAGTCTCAGGTCTTTTGTCAAGTCATAAACTGATCAAAACAGACAGGTAGACTGTTACTTCTGTCGAAATGGCTTCCGATCTAGGATTCGGGAAACGATAGATCATCCGGCTTCTCGAAATCTTCTCTTGAAGGTTTGTATTTCCTGTTTTTCTTCAGCAGGCCTCGCTTTTTCTTCTGAATAAGTCTTTTCCGTTCAGAGGTAACAGTGGGTTCAGTAGACCTGCGACTTCTTTTCTTTTCCGCTGCCTTCCTTATGAGTTTTATCAGTTTGCAGATGGCGTTTTCACGGTTTCTTATCTGTGAACGATATTTCCTTGAGTGAATCACAAGAATACCATCGTTACTCAGTCTGTTTCCCGCCACAGTTTTCAGGCGATCCTTTACATCATCGGAAAGGGAGGGAGAATTACGAACGTCGAATTTAAGCAGAACAGCCGAGGAAGTTTTGTTTACTTTCTGACCTCCCGGTCCTCCTGAACGGACGAACTCGAAATTCAGTTCAGTGTCGGGAATTCTTATCTGACCGGTTATTTCTATCATGAATCACTTTTCGGTTACTATTCCTGCTTGACCTGTTAATGAATGGATATCATTATCCTTACCAATATGTAATAAGGTGAGAAAAAAGAAAGGGATGTTTATGACACAGGCACTTCCAGTTATAATTGTACTCGCCCTCGCAGCCATAATAATATGGTTAGTGGTGATGGCAGGTAAGAAAAGAACAGCCGCCTGGGAGGGCATCTCCCAGAGGCTTGGTGGAAAGTTCACCCCAAAAGGTTCTACAGTCCACACATCGTACCCATTTCAGCTGTTCAACAGGGGATCAAGCAGGAAGATGAAAAATCATCTTCAGTGGGAATCGGAAGGTGTTACAGTGCATCTTGCAGATTATCAGTACACTGTTCGTACTCATACCGGCAGAAATAATACATCAAAAACCTACAGGCAGACCATCTGTATCCTTGAGAAGGAAGGCCTTGATCTGCCAGGAACTTTCCTGAGAAGGCAGGTAGCACTGTTTGACTGGGTTGGAAGCAAGGTTGGTGCTCAGGACATAAACTTCGATGAGGATCCGGAATTCTCAAAAGCGTTCGTTCTTAAAGGAGATGAAGTTCGAACACCGCAGATTATGGGGCCGGATCTCAGGCAGCACCTTCTTCAGAATAAGAAAGCTTTCAAGACGATTGAGATGAATGGCAATGCGCTTATGATAAATTTCGGAAAGAAAAGAAAGCCTGAGGAATACACCGATCTTGTGGCTCTTGCCATGCCCCTTTACTACATGAGCAGCAATCAGGGAAGCGCCTGGTAATAAATAGGGACGGAGGCTTTTTATTTTATTTTCGCAAATAATTAGTACGTTTACTTTTGGATAAAGTTTGTTTATTTGCCTATTCTGATTAAAAACCCTCCGTCACTATTTTTTACTCAAGAATGTATAGTTTCTGATATTCCTCTTCGGGATCTTCTTCCCATGCAAGAATACCATCCGGAGAGACACTTGTTTTCCAGCTCCAGCCGTCCACCGGGAATACCGTATGATGGAGAAGTTCCCCGTTCTCGGGATCGAAGATATCGAAGAAAGGTGAATCACTTGTACCCCGCCTTACCCACAGGTTGCCGTCAGGTCCGATATCTACGCCGATTACCATATTCTTAAAAGGATCAGGTTCGAAAACCAATCCTGCGTCGCCCCCGCTACTTATCCGGCTGATGTAGTTATTCACATAGGTACTTTCCGCGGCAATCTCTTCCATTGATTTATTCACCGGAGCAAGATCAAGGCAGATGCTCAGGATTTCTTCTCCCGCAGGATTCCATCCTGTAACCTGATACTCTTCGCCATCTTTGAGGGAGAAATAAATTCCATCTGAACCGTTTCCACCGATACTCATCGGATCATGAAGATCAAGTATGAACATGGAAGGATTTTCAATTATATCATTCATGCTTGCTTCAATTGAATCCTGCCAGAAAATGTAATCCCAATCCTCTTCTCCGAAGATATAAAGAGCTACCCGACGGGTCATCACGATCTCATTATCGGCCATATCCATGTCAACTTTGTAGGCGACAAATTGACTATCCGAAACCGCAGTTCCCTGCATTGGCGGATTCTGTGGCCACAGGCCGATTTCTTCTATGAATTGAAGTGAATCATCGAATACAACGAATCCCTTCTTTCCCATATCAAGAATCATCAGCCTGCCGTCGGTCATAATGAACATATCCCACGGCATGACCAGTTCCCCGGGGCCGTTGCCATGCCTGGAAAGCTGCTGAAGATAATTTCCATTACTGTCGTAGATCTTTACGCAGGAAGCAACCTGGTCAAGCACCAGAATTTTGTCTTTCTGATAGATAAAAGCGCTGACTATGGAACCAAAAGTATTTGTTGAGTCTCCAACTTCTACTCCGATTTCATTCATCAAGCTCAGTGTATCAACGGGAAGGATCGGAATATACTGAACAGCTGCGGTTTCCTGCCCGTCTCCACCACATCCTGAAAGAACAAGCAGAGAGATTACAATCAGCAGAAGATATTTCATTACTTTTCCTCCTTATGACATGGTATTTCGTAAGCCAAATCGTACAAATAATAAATACATGGCACTACTATAATACATTCGGTCTCATTTTCTGATCTAATGCTGGTAAATGCCTCAGTCACCGTTGTTTCTGTAGTTTATCCATCCTCCAAGAAGAATCAGTCCAGCACCGATGAATACCGCTGCGACCGGCATCGAATCGAAGAGGAGTATCTGCCATAGCATTGAGAACACCACACTGAGATAACCGTATATGGCAACCTCTCCGCCGGGGGCGCAGCGGTAAGCCTTTGTCATGAACAGCTGACCGGCCGTTCCCGATATGCCTATGCAGAAAAGGAAAACCAGCGATTTCAAATCGGGCATGATTCCCCGCAGGATCACTGATGGAAGAAAGAAGACGGTTACCGCAGACGAAAACCAGAAAACGACGAGCAGAGGCCTGTCCGTCTTTCTCAGGGCCCTCAGGGTCGTATAAGCGCTTCCCGCAAACAGTGCTGAAATTACGGCAAGGCTCGCTGGAAGAGTCAATGGAATGGAGGTTGGTCTGAGGATAACGATCACACCCGCAAATCCCAGAATTATGGCCAGTATCTGGTTTTTCTTCAGTTTCTCATCAAGGAAGAGCCATGAGAGGATAAGTACGAAAAAAGGGCTCAGCTTGTTGATCGTCACCGCTTCCGCCAGGTGCATACCTTCCACCGCAAGGAAATAAGCAAGCATTCCCGCTATTCCTAAAAGGGATCTTGCCCCGAGTAGAATAGGGTTACCCGGTTTGAAGGAGATCCCTCTCATAAGAAGTACAACCGCCAGAGCAAGGGTTGCGACTGCTCCCCGCATGAAAAGTTTCTGTGTTGTCGGTATTCCTGATTCCGGCGGAATAAGTTTAACGAATACCGGAACTATGGAAAGAAAAAGAGCGCCCAGGGACATGTATAAAGCAGCTTTTCTCCGAGGAGTATTGAACATCAATAATTACTTATAAGGTCGTATTCCATGGAACCCAGTCCAATGGATTCAGCAATGGAAAGCTGAAGGATTCCGCTGATATCCGGTCGGTAGGCGGTAAACTTGTCCACTCCCGCTCCCGCCTTTATCGGCGAATTATTCGAAGCGGGCGCTGCGGTTACCAGATCAAGCGATGCCGTGTCAATCGCAACGGGATCGGTTGAAGCCAGTATGCCAATATCATCAACGAATGGCGGAGCGGAATCATGCATACAGTCACAGTCGGGTACAACCGATGTAAGGAAATTAACGTAAACAAGAGGTCTTGAAACCTTTACTGTCGCCCAAGCGTACTCCACCATTCTCCTCATAAAGATGCTCATATTCTGATTCCAGCTTACCCTTATGGCTCCCTCCGGGCATCGGCCAAGACATTCACCGCAGCCTGTACAGATATCGGCATTTATTATCGCATATGTGCCGATACTGATGGCTTTCACCTGGCAGTGGGCAGCACAGATACCGCAGGCAGTACACTTATCGGTTTTTATCAGCGGCTTTACGGAAGAATGCTGGTACAGTTTTCCGGCTCTGGAAGCACATCCCATACCAAGGTTTTTCAGAGCTCCTCCAAAGCCTGTGAGAAGGTGTCCTTTGAAATGACTGATTACAACCAGTGCGTCCGAACTTGAGATAATGGAAGCGATGTGTGCTTCATCCGTATGAAAGCCTTCCGGCATCTTCACCACTGTCTCATTTTCCCCGCGCAGGCCATCGGCTATTATAAACGGCGGTGTATCCGGCAGACCGAATCCGTGTTCATGGGTCAGACGAAGGTAATCGGGCGCCGACATTCTCCTTCCCGGATACAGGACGGTTGTATCGGTAAGAAATATTCTGTCCGTTCCCGGATCGAGAGCTTCGATGACTCTGTTCACATTATCCGGGCTTACGTATGAAGAATTTCCCTCTTCACCGGGATGAATTTTTATCGCAACAGTATCCATCGAGCGAATTTCCTTTCCGTCAGCAGCTTTGTTCAGCAGCTTTGCAAACTCTCCCTTAATAGATGCCTTTTCAATTGGTAAAAAGAAAACCTTTGACATTATTCTGCTCCTTTCCCGGGATGATTCAATATGTTCATCCTTGCATAGAAAATATACGGTGTTTATAAATTATGGCATGGGATATCTTAAATGGATAGAAATCGAGGACTCCGCTCCGGACTGGAATCTCAGACAGCTGAAATCGTGTTCCGCAAATGAAGGTATACTCTTCTGTGCTGTTGTGAAGTCCAACGCCTACGGACATGGTGCCCGGGAAATTACTTCTCTGCTTCCCTCGGCTGACTGGTTCGCTGTCAATTCCCTTGATGAAGGTCTTGAACTCAGACATTATGGTATTACCAGGCCGATTCTACTGCTCGGGCATGTTCTTATGGAAAGGCTTTCTGAAGCTGTTGAGGCGGATCTCAGGCTAACAGTCTACAATATTGAAACACTTGAAAACTTGGAGAAGATACTGCAAAGGGCTGCAATCTGCAGGATACATGTTAAAATCGAAACTGGTACAGGAAGACAGGGAATTCTTCCGGAAAACGTTCCCGCGTTTTTGCGCAGGGCCGCAGGGATCCCGGGTATTGAAATTGAGGGATTGTCGACTCACTTCGCTAACATTGAGGACACGCTGAACCATGAGTTCGCTGAAAATCAGCTGGGTATTTTCAAGGAAGTGCTTGAAACGGTCAGAACATCGGGAGTATCTCCTGCGATTATTCATACCGCATGCACCGCAGCGACCATACTCTTCCCTGAAACACATTTCAATATGCTCAGGACCGGAATTGGTCTTTATGGACTTTGGCCTTCCCGGGAAACTTTTCTATCAGCCCAGTCAAACGGCATCCCCGTTCCGGAACTCAGGCCGGTTCTATCATGGAAAACCAGAATAGTCCAGATAAAGGAGTTTCCAGCAGGAAGTTATATTGGCTATGGATGCACATACAGAACAAGCAGAAAGACAATGCTCGGTGTGCTACCGGTTGGTTATGCCGACGGTTACGACAGAAAGTGCGGTAATTCTGCACATGTACTGGTAAGAGGAAGAAGGGCACCCGTTCTCGGGCGGGTATGCATGAATCTTGTTATGGTTGATCTTACGGACATTCCCGAAGCTTCCCTTGAGGATACCGCTGTTCTTCTCGGGAAAGATGGGAATGAGATTATTACAGCAGAGATGATGGCTGAATGGGTGGGAACGATAAACTACGAAATAGTAACTCGTATAAGTCCTTTTATGCCCAGAGTCACCGTAAAGAGAGGATCGGAAAGTGTACATTGATGTCATAGGTGTTGACGGATCAAAACAGTTCGGGTGTAATCTCTGTTCGATGCTTCTGGGAAAATCAGTACTTCTTGATGCAGGTTCAGCATCCATGCTTTCAGCGCAGCAGCAGCAGAAAGTTGAGATGGTTCTTCTTACCCATGCCCATCTGGATCATGTGCTTGAACTGGGCTTCATGATCGATGCAACAGTTACCATCAGGGATGAGCCTTTGAGGGTAATGGGCAGTAAAGCATGTCTCGAGATCATTCAAAAGCATTATATGAACGATCTCATCTGGCCGGACTTCAGCCATATAAAAACATCAAGCGGTCCTGCATTGGTTTACGAGAACATTGAGGACAGGAAATGGTTCGAGCTGCCCGGGGGAATAACCGCCTGGGCGGAGCCTGTCTGTCACGGATCAGGTGCCAGAGGTTTCCTTTTCAGGTCCAATACCGGTTCTATTCTGCATACCGGTGATACCGGGCCAACCTATTCCATCTGGAAAAAAGCCTCAGAGATGGATGACCTGAAGATGGTCATTGCTGAAATATCGTTTCCGGATCAGAAGACGGATGTTGCCATAGCAAGCAATCATCTTACTCCATCTCTTCTTGAAAAGGAACTAGAAAAGCTTAACAAACCTGATGTTCCTGTTTATGCTTTTCATCTGAAACCCTGGGAAAGACACGAAATAGAAAAGGATGTTGCGCGAAGATTCAGTGACAGGATTGTAATACTCCGACGCGGAGACAGGCTGGAATTCTGACGGAGTCTGGTCTTTACTTTTAGCATTCTTATTCATACAGCAGCCAGAATATCGATTGCAGGGAAGATGAAAACAGGTCTTGACAGGCTGACTCGTGAAATGCTTCCCGGAGGAAGGATCGGGCTTCTCTCCCATTATGCAGCAGTGAATTCCGAATACAGGTCTTCGCTGGATGTTCTCGCGGCCATGCCGGATATCGAACTTCAAATGCTGTTCGGACCTCAGCACGGCTTTCATGGTGAAACCCAGGATAACATGATAGAGTGGGAAGGATATATACATCCCCATTACGGGATTCCGGTTTACAGCCTTTACGGTAAGACCCGCAGACCTGATCCTTCAGTCCTTGAAGAACTTGACTGCCTGGTGGTGGATCTTCAGGATGTAGGCGCAAGATATTACACATACATTTACACGATGGCGTACTGCATGAGGGCTTGCCGGGAAGCTGGTGTTCCCGTTGTTGTGCTTGACAGACCGAATCCGCTTGGTAACTCGGTAATCGAGGGGAAGCCTCTCACGAAAGGGTACGAATCCTTTGTAGGGCTCTATCCGATTCCAGTCAGACATGGTCTTACAATTGGAGAGTTGGCCCTTCTTTTTGCCCGGTTTGATGCCTTGCCCAAACCAGAGGTTATCAGAATGGACGGATGGGACGGAAAAGGTTTTCCGATTGATTACCCATGGGTTTATCCGTCCCCCAACATGCCTGCTCTCGAAGCAGTATCAGTTTATCCTGGAATGTGTCTTCTGGAAGCCACAAATCTCTCCGAAGGGAGAGGAACAACAAGGCCCTTCTCTGTTTTCGGTGCCCCCTGGATAAGCGGGATAGAACTTTGTGAAAGGCTTAACGGGACCTTATGGATGGAAGGAGCGGTTCTCAGACCTCATGCATTTAAGCCGACCTTCAACAAACATGCTGGAGAAATGTGTTATGGTGCTGAGATTCATGTACTTGACAGATCTGTATTCAGACCTCTCAGAACCGGACTGGGCATTCTGCTTGAAACTTTCAGGTATTCCCGGACCAGGTGGAACGATCCGCCATACGAATACGAGTACGAGAAGATGCCTATTGATATTCTTTCGGGAGGACCTGAGGTAAGGGAAGCGATAAACGGAAGCGATTTCAAAGCTCTTCTTGAGCTAGCCCCCGGCCGCATTGATCAGCATCATGAGTTAACAAGCGACATCCTGCAGTACGAGAGGGAGTTTCGAAGTTGAAAATAGGGATAGACAAAAGGAGATTCGATCTAAAACCCTTCTTTGGCATATAGGCTGTTATCCGTGTTATCCGCGAATACATAGAAGCAACTGAGGATAACAATGCAAGAGCGACTGGAAACCTTACTGTCAATGCCCCCTTCGGGTATCTATACAGCAAGGCTTCGTTCGGGAAATGCTGTTACCACTGCTGAACTGCTGAAACTCGATTAAACATAAGGAAACTGAATTTCTCGCTGTATCAGAATCAGCTCCCGATATAACTTTTCAATTCCCTTTTTCTCAGTTTATTCTGCCACTGGAAGGATGGTCAGAAACCTGGGAAAGCAGCGAAGCAGGAGTTCCTCGGCTATCATTCCGTTGGCCCGTGCATTAACATGGGGTCCGAATCGATCGATGTAGATTTCTTCCTCGATCCCGTCAAAGACAGTTGCGAGGGAGAAATAATGAATCGAATCGGGAAGCGATGTTTCGAAACGGGAATAGGCCGCTGCAAGAAGCTCCCTCAGTGCCGGATCTCTGCCTGCTGGATACGATTCAAAATCACCATCATAAATCCTCTGTTCGCTGTTGGTTAATCTTTTATCACCACACCAGATGTTAGGCTGCCAGACAATCAGATAGTCAAAATCGTATGCGTAAGCAAGATGTTCAATTATTGAACAATTATTTAAATATATTCGTACTACTTCCGAAGCCAATGAATCCAAATCCAACCCCATGGTTCTGTAACTCCGTATATCCGAAGTATTTTCTACTGCAAGTATTCCTTTATTTCTCAGCGAATTAATGAGAAGCCATATATTCGAATTTTTCAGTATCAAATCGATCGGTGATCTTGATCCCATTGCTTCGGGTCTACCTTCAATTCTTGCAGTGATAACCTCAAAGGAATGGTGCACTCCAGCTCTTCCCGACTCGTATGCCGCCCAAACATCGTTGAAGCCGTCATAGAAAATAACCAGATCTGGAACATTACCTTCCCTGAGCTGAAACATCAGCTCGATCAATTCCTGTGTCGATGTGTGAGCATTCGATGCAAGATTTCTCACTGCAACGGGTCGCTCGATCATTTCTGAAAGGTCTTTCTGCAGATAAGCTGCAATTGTGCATGAATCGTTTACATTAGCACCCCACATGGCAGATCCTCCGAGCATGAATACTCCGAAAGCATCAGGGTTTTGAGATGATTCAGGAGTAATACGGAAGCCGTTATCATCTATCGTGACCGGATCACCGGGAGTTGATGGATTTGACCTCCACATCACGTAAGGGATGTACGAACTGACAATAACGCTCTGTCCTGTATCAAAAAAATCTGCATGTTCCATTCTCCTTGCCGTGATGCTGTATTTCTCAGTATCTATTAACTTAACAATCACAAGCGATACAAAGTCAAGAAGAACCAGTACGAGAAGGATGTTCAATAGCATCAGTGCAGCGCTCCTGTATAATCCGGGGAAACGCCTTCCCAGAATACCACTGATGACGAGAGCGATACCGGAAACAGCAAAACTTATCTGGTTTCCGCTGAATCCCGGGCTGATGCTCAAACCCAGTACATTCGAAAGCAAAGCCAGCAGAATCATCAGACAGCCCAGTACAATCGCTGACAATTTTATGATTCTGACTGAAGAATCACTCAATCTGTTTTCAGTCATTCCACATCCATCCTGCAAATTCGAATCAATAGAAATCTAAACATACTTTAAAATCGGTTAATCCTGTCACCATTCCAGGGATGACTGGTGATATCTTTGAATTATGTTTAATATATTTCATTTGTACGGTGCTGTCCGAATCATTTTTCCGGAATGTAAAAAGAAAGCAATCGACAGAAGCGATACCGAATCTCTTTTTAGGCTTGCGCCTGGCCGTATTGGTCAGTATTTTGAGTTAATTGGTGACATTTTATCATATGAGAAGGAGTTTCGAAATTGAAGATTGGGATAATATCGGATATTCATGGCAATCTGCCCGGACTTGAAGCATGTTATAAAGCACTTATCGAAGAAGGTGTAGACAAGATTGTCTGCCTGGGGGATCTTGTCCAGTTCGGTCCGTACCCGTCGGAGGTCATCGATTTCATGCAGCACAATGAAATAGATACCGTTCAGGGTAACTGCGACAGGGCGGTAGCAAAAGGGAGAGACAATACGGGTGATTCATTTGATAACATTCACTGGGAACACCTGGCTTCCGAGCTGCTTGCATGGACGGAAGATCAGATAACCCCGGAGCAGAAGAAATACCTTAAAAGACTGCCCGCTGAATTGAGATATATGGTGGGAAGCCGGCGAATATTGTGTGTTCATGGCCTGCCCGGCAACATCTGCGGGAGTATCGAGCGAAACATGTCAAAAGAAGTGTACGATTTCATGCTGGAGAGGAATTCAAGTGATATTCTGCTGCTGGGGCATACCCACGAAATGTACCTTCAGCCCAGGAATACACGGATGATCATTAATCCCGGGAGTGTTGGTGGAGGAACTCTTCCCGAAGAGTCGACCATGGCTATTCTGAATATAAATGAAGAGAACACCACAGCCTCTGTCAGCTGGCAGAGAATTCCCTTTGACATGGCCTTATACGAGAAGAAATACAAATACGAAGGTCTTCCAGAAACCTTTCTGAAATGCGTGCTCCTTGGCAGAGACCCCAGGGGCAAATGGTATTCCAACGATATAACAAGGAGGCAGAAATGGGCAGAACTCTGATCGAGAAAATCATGTCATCTCACGGCGGGGGAAACTGTCATCCGGGAGATGTGGTCTGGATCGACATTGACAACAGAACGGCAAGGGATTTCGCCGGAGCCAGTGTTGTTGGAAATCTTGAGAAGTACGGAGGAGATTTTCCCATAGCCGACAGATCGAAAACCTTCTTCACTTTTGACTGCAACGTTCCCGCGAATACTATTCCCTATGCCAACAATCAGCAGCGGATCAGAAACTATGCCAGAAAGAACGACCTGAAGGTTTACGATGTCGATGCCGGTATAGGCTCTCACGTCGTGATCGAAGAAAAATACGCAAAACCCGGAACAACTACTGTGGGGACAGACAGCCACCTCAACATCATGGGTTCTGTGGGGGCTTTCGGACAGGGAATGGGAGACGTGGACATCGCGTACGCTTTCAAGACCGGGAAAGTGTGGTTTGAAATTCCCGAATCCATAAAAGTTACACTTGAAGGAATGCCGGCGGAAGGGACAGAGGCAAAGGATGTAGCTCTGGCCATGCTCAGAAGGTTCAGCAATCATGAACTGCTTGGCAGATCCGTTGAGATATATGGCCCTTGGGTCGAGAACGCGTCACTGGAGGACTGTGTAACACTCTCAAGCCTAGCCACCGAAATGGGAGCCATAATAGCTCTAATACCACCGAATGAAAAAGTGCTCGATTTCTTCGGTATAAGACGACATGAAGCTGTTTATGCTGATTCGGATACCGATTATCTGGAAGAGTACTCTCTTGATATAAAGGGGTTGGAACCTCTGATCGCCGCTCCACCCAGCCCGACGAATGTATATCCCGTATCGGAAAAGACCGATGTGAAGGTAGACGGAGTCTTTGTGGGAAGCTGTACCAACGGTACTTACCAGGACCTGAAGTATGCGGCGGAATTGCTGAGGGGCCGGAAAGTAGCTCCCGGTGTCATGCTGAAAGTCGTACCCGCAACCAGGGCAACCTGGGCAAAACTTCTTGAGGAAGGACTTCTTAAGGACATGTTCGATGCCGGCGCCATCGTCAGCAACGCCGGCTGCGGCGGATGTGCCTCCGGCCAGATTGGAATGACCGGAGAAGGAGAAGTGCAGATAAGCACATCCAACAGGAATTTCAAGGGCAAGCAGGGCAGAGGTAACACCTATCTCGCCGGTATAGGAACAGCTGTGGCCTCCGCGGTATTTGGCAGAATTGCTTCCATACGCGAACTGAAGGAGGTGCGATAATGTCCGGAGAATTCATCTTAAAAGGTAGGCTCTGGGTACTCATTGAGAATGGAAAACTCCTCAGCGATATAGATACGGACATGATATATCACAACGCCCATCTTGCTGTAACGGATATAGACGAAATGGGTCAGTTCGCATTCGGCAACCTTGAGGGTTACAAAGATTTTGCGGATAAAGCGCAGCCGGGCGATCTTGTACTGGCTGGTGACAATTTTGGTTCGGGCAGCTCACGCCAGCATGCGGTTGACTGTTTCAAAGCCCTGGGTGTGCAGGCGGTAATGGCCAGATCATTCGGCGCCATCTACAAAAGAAACGCTATTAACAGTGGTTTCCCCATAATCGAATTGCCTGATCTGCATGATGATCTTTTCAGCCAGTTCGATATGGCTGAATTGAACCTTGAAGCTGGTATACTCAGTGTGGGGGAAAACGTATATCATGGCAACCCGATGAGCGAAGTTGCCAGGGAAATCTACCTTGCGGGAGGGCTGTTTCAGTACGCTGAAAGAATGTGAACTTTCACTGATCATGGAACAATGAACGGAGGGTTGTGTGGAAAACTCCTTTGAAATGCAGAAACGGTACTTCACCTCCCAGCTGAAGCAGTTCAGGACAAAACCTGAACTTAACAGGGCCAGGATAAAGGATTGTGAGTATTACATTGAGATGATGGAAGAAGCCGGTTCTCCAGCCGAGTTCAAGAAAAGGATTCAGCAGACGGGGAACATGGTTTCAGCTGCAAAAGCCGAAGGCTGCGACAGGTACGATAACAGGGCTTTCATCTACGAAGAGCTGGGACAGGAGAAAAAGGTTGAGGAGGACAGACTCCGACTTGGAATAATAGAATCAGCGAAAACCCACAGCGAACTCTGTCAAAAACTCGAGGATTTTGAGCGGAACACTGAACTGTCATTTAACGAAAACAAGGCCATAAATGCCGTGAACTCGATTATCAGCGCTCTTTTTCATCTGAATACCGATGGGGCGGGTTCAAGAGATGAAGAACGATCTTTGATTCAATTTCAGACGTACTGGAAACTGATAAAAGAGGCTGATCCGGATGTCTCATGGGAAAAGATCATGACTTATAAGCCATACAGGGACCGCGTCATTTTTACCGAAGAACAGATGGCAGTGCTTGAGAAGAAATTCGTGGAGGTGTGCGATGGACGCGACAGTTAAGCAGATACTGGACGGTTTCCGCTTCTCCGTGAGCAACTACACTTCCAGCCTTGGCCCTGAAAACGAAAAACTGGTGAGAACGAAAGAACTCGTTGAATCCCTTTATACAAAGGCTGAAGACGGTGCTGATATGATGGCCATCAGCATGGACCCGGAGTTCGGTGAAGTTGCAGCTCTTATAGGAGAGCTTGCTTCCGAACCTGCATTGCCGCAGGAAGAGCAGGCTTCTGTGAGTACTGAGGGAGATTCCGCATCGGACGGAGATATTCCTCCCGCGAGTATTGCGGCTGCCGGTTACCACATGGCCTACGATTCCATGGGTTCCGCTGCGAGAGAAAAGCAGGGCAGGTATTACACAAGGATATTTGAGCTTGAAGAACAGGCTGAGAATGCTCTTCACTTCAATACTCTTATGGTTGAGGATGGAGTCCTTTTTGAGATGAGCAGGGAGCCGCTTATCGAGACTGCAAGGGAAACCCTTGCGCAGGCTGAAGAAATCCATTCACCTACTGTTGATCACCAGCAGCAGTTCGCAATGAAGACTTACGCAGAGGTAAAAACAGTTGCTGAGCTTGAATTCCAGGGTACGCTCATGGCGGAACTTTCCAATGTGGAGCACGAATGGGATGCCCTCTTCATAGAGGTTATAGGCCTGCTGCCAGCCTGTGCTCAGGCAATAGAGGCGTTCGGGCCAACGGACGATAATGTGGAGAAACTCAGGAACAGTCACAAATTCATGCCGGAATTCATGGGCATTACCTGGGATGATGTTTTTGCCGACCCCAGATATCTTCTGTTCTGGAACGAAGTCCTCTGGCCGAAAGTGCCTGCAGAGAAAAGGGAGGCACACGAAGTGAACAGCGCAGAAGGCTGGCGGGATGTTCTGAAAGAAAAATTCTACGATCCCTATATAAAGGACGAACCGGTTCCGACGCCCGATTCGACACAGGCCCGTATCAGGTTATGGAGAAAGGAATACCCCGTTCACGAAACCCTCAATCTTCTGAATGACCCGCCAAGGCCGGTGATAAAGAGGGATTAGATCAGTTCCAGATCAAGAAGGAGATCGTTAAGTGCAGGTAATCTGGGAATGGTGCGATGAAGAACGTTCTCTATTCTTTTAAACGCATCAAATGTTTCCTGATACTGCCCCTCGTAAACTTCCCAATCCTTTTATGTTAATGGAATGTTTCATAGTGCCTCCATATTGAATAAAGCCATTTAAATATCAATATAGAGGAAGAGCTTGTTTGTTCCAGGGTATTTGAACAAATCATGCTGACTAGTAGATTCAAACTGGTTTTCAGACTACTATGGACAGGGGTAAACAGCCCGTATTGGTTTTGAGAATCAGTATGACTTTGCATACCTTTTTACAGGCGAATTGGGTTTGAATTATGAGAAATTTGATAATGCAGTATGTATAAGCCGGGTCAGCCCCTCCGGGAAGTGCTTTGCGGTGGGACCGGTTACAATGCCGGAGTCCGTAAGAATTCCTCCGGCATAACCGCATCGGGCAATCCCCGCTGCAAGCGCCGCGGGGGATTCTACAACGTACCTGAATGAGTACCAGCTTCGAACGGGCGTAATAACATACTTCATGGTATATATGTAAACAAATGTTCACGTTTTCGCAACGGGCTTGTTTCCACGGAAAGTTTGTAGATATTCTTGCCAGGAATTGAATTCAGTAACTGATTGGAGACTGCTATGAAAAAGTATCTTGCTGCTGCTGTTGTCTTAGCTGTAGCTATTGCTGGGTGCTCGAACGATCCTTCTGCACCATCGGGGACTCTCCCAAACGTACAGAACCTCATGATAGAAACGACAGCATCAAGGGGAGATTCGGTGTTTCTGGCCTGGGACGCACTTGACGTCGAGGTTGATGGATATCACATCTACTACGCCACAACTGTACCTGGAAACTGGAGTGAAGTCGCTTCAACAGCGGATACAACCTGGACGCATGTAGCATCATCAACCGGGTATTACGAGTTAACAGCATCGCAGGGGTTGAATACCTCCTCGGGCTTTTCAAACAGAGTTGATACAAGGGCGGAATTTGTCATTCTCGAACAGGAACTCAGGGCTGATTCAACTACGAACGGTCTTATTTTCTACGATGAAGGTGCAGGCTGGGGACTCGGCTGTGCGGATTCTGCTGGATTCACTCAGGACATCTACATTGGAATAGCTAACAGTAAGATTTACATCTACTCGGGCAATCATAACCCATCGCAGTATCCCGGGGGACATGATACAAAACTGTGCATGAGGGGTACTCACGGAAACGTTGCTCCTGAGCAGGGTTCCTCAGACTGGGTCGATTCCGTACAGGTAACCGATTTCAACTGGATATTCGTGCAGCTGGACAACGATCATTACGTTGATTTTTACGTTGACAGCGTCTTCACAAATGGTACTGACCTGCGATCATTTGAATATCAGCTTATCGATTATCTTAGGCTTTTCAACGTATTCTAGGGCAGTTCATTCTGGAAGGGCGGCGGAGTTTTGCTCCGCCGCTTTTTCCTAGAAGAGATCCTTCTTGGTTTTCATAGCTCTTTGGATATTGAATACCAGTTTTTTCAGATCCGGATCTTTAACAAAAGTAAACTTGATTTTCCACCGTCTCGGTAAAATCACCCGAAACAGCCTATCCGTCCAAATAAGCCTCTGGTTTCTGCCTTGAATTAACCCTACTTCCCGAAACCACCGAGGATGCACCTGCCCTCTGAAGCCAAATTTGAGTATTCTCAACCAACCTCTATTTCAGTCACGGGGTAGAAATTACCTTCTCTGTCCCAGCAGGCATTCGTAACAAGGGCGTGTACATGAGGATTCCAGTTGGCCATTCCACAAAGAGGTCTGGGGCACCAGGATGCCTCCGGGAAAGATATCATCGCGACTATTGGCTTCATGAAGGAACATAGTGATCGAATCCCACGCACATCTGCAGAGCTTCGGCAGAAGCTTCCGATGATGCAGGAAATGCAGCCTCAGCATCTTCGGAACACTCCATACCCAGTGACGATGATTAACTGACCTGAATAGTTCTTACTCAAGGAAGATTGCAAGGTCTAATCTGTAGTTTCTTGGGTGAATCATATCTATCTCCCTGGAGAACAGATAGATAGATCGTTTTCGAACTTCAAGTTACTGTCTACAAATCCAGTAATTGGAATACCCTTTCCTGGAAGGGAGTAGCTTCGGTAAAACGATTTATCATTACATCAGCTGCGGCAAATTCATCCATCCTGCATTTGTTTCTGCATAAGGTTCCGAGATCTGTCAGCAGGGTGGAAAGACTATGCAGTGGCATCCCATCTTCACT
>JAUVLV010000066.1 GCA_030600545.1 Candidatus Aegiribacteria sp.
AGCAGTATAAACATCTTCATCACAGACCAGGGCGATATCAACATCGGAATCTTCTCTGCAAAGTCCCGTTGCCACCGACCCCACCAGAACAAAGGCTATTCTGGAACGGTAAGGTTTAATATTTTCCAGTTCGGCTATGAAAGGTACACATCTGATCTTCGCGAATTCCAGCAGTTGTTCTTGGAACCTGTTGCATGACATATCATCCCGCCTTCTTCATACTGGACACGAATCTGTTGGTTTTGTGTATATAAGTATATACCATATGTAAGAAGAGTGACCATTGACACAGCTTAGGAGAAAGAAAACAAATGGAATTAACTCTGTACCAGATAGATGCATTTGCATCCAGGTTATTTGAAGGCAATCCGGCAGCTGTTTGCCAACTGGATGGATGGCTTTCCGATGAATTAATGCTGTCTATTGCAGAAGAGAATAATTTATCTGAAACCGCGTTTTTTGTGCCAGCGGGTAATGGTTTCCATATCAGATGGTTTACACCGGAAGGTGAAGTGGATTTATGCGGTCATGCAACACTGGCCACGGCTTATGTCCTGTTCAGTATTCTCGGCTACAAAAAAGACAGGATTGAGTTTGATTCCAAATCTGGAATACTGACAGTAACAAAGGATAATGAATGGTTAGTTATGGATTTTCCGGCTCAACCTCCCGTTTCGTGCGATATTCCAAAAGAAATTATTAAGGCATTTGATATAGTACCTGTTGAATGCTTAAAATCAGAAGATTTTATTGTTGTTTTCGAACGTGAAGCTGATATTGAATCGGCAAATCCAGCTTTTGAACAACTGATGAAGCTAGATTTGCGCGGTGTCATTATTACAGCAAAATCCACTCGCTATGATTTTGTTGCACGGTTCTTTGCACCAAAATACGGAATCCATGAAGATCCGGTAACGGGTTCTGTATATACACAACTTGCACCATATTGGGCATCCAGAATTGGTTCAAAGCGATTCAACGTAAAACAATTGTCATCACGAGGTGGCGAGCTAACCTGTGAGATCGTTGATGATCGAGTTCTTATATCCGGCAAAGCTATAAAATATTTTGAAGGCTTAATTAAAATCGAACCATGACCCCGAGGTCCTGTCAATCACGGGGCTTCCGGTTTGATGACAATTCTATTATTGCTATTGTACTGATTCATTTCAGGTGTACATATTAATGAATACCTGGTTACCTGCCTGAACAAAAGGGAGGTTTGCTGATCAGCAGTGATATCGAAGCTCTTCAAAAGAAACTCGCGGATATTCGCGAATCTGACTACAGTCCGTCTGAAGAGGAGATTATCGTTCTTCTTGATCTGGCAGATATTATGAACAAAACAAACCCTCATGAAGCCTGTTACCTTGCTGAGCAGGCTCTCTCGATAATCCGGGAACTTGAAATTGAAGTCCATTACGCAAGATGTTACAAGATTCAAGGTGTTTCACATGCACACAAAGGTGATTATGAGAAAGCACTTGAATACAGCCTGAAAGCTCTTGCAATTTATGAAGATACCAATGATTCGACTGCTCTTTCCAGTACATTGAATACAATTGGTATTATTTACAGAAATCGTAAGGATTTCAAAAAAGCGCTCGAATACTACACCAGATCCCTTGAAATAAGGGAGAAAACAGGAAATAAAAAGGGAATAGCTACCACAACTAACAACATAGGTATTCTCTATCATGATATAAATGAATATGAAAAAGCTCTGAAGTTCGCTGAAAAA
Source organism: Candidatus Aegiribacteria sp. (assembly GCA_030600545.1). Lineage (GTDB taxonomy): Bacteria > Fermentibacterota > Fermentibacteria > Fermentibacterales > JCC-6 > Aegiribacteria. Next base: position 1,742 of record JAUVLV010000066.1, read on the forward strand.
TCACTGGCGTCTTTCACTGAGCTTGAGGATGATCTTGGAATAGCCACTTCCTACAACAATATGGGCACTCTCTTAAAATCACAGGGTAATCTTGATACTGCGCAGGAATATTACATGAAAGCTTATGAAATATTCAAACGAATCGGCTACAATACAGGTTATTCCGCAGCGTGCAACAATCTGGGTGAGATTCTCACTTTTAAAGGAGAATTCAATCAGTCTGAGTTATATCTTAATGATGCCCTTAATACAGCAATAGAAATCGGTGTAAGGGATCGTGAGCTGACCGCATATAAAAACCTTTCAACCCTTTATGCGGAAAAGGATGATTATAAAGAAGCACTTCGATATTACAGGAAGTACAGTGAACTCTCGCAGAAAGTTTTCAGCGAGGAAAGCACAAGGAATATGGTCCAGCTTCAGATCAGATTTGAAACCGAGAGAAAGAAAAAGGAAGCTGAAATATACCGATTAAAAAACATAGAACTGCAGAATGAGATAACCGAGCGTATTCACATTGAGGATGAACTCAGGAAGCACCAGAATCAGCTGGAAGAAATGATCAATGAACGTACAGTAGAGCTCATAAAGAGTTTTAACAAGCTCGAACGCGGCTTTCAGGGAACAATAGTACTTGTTTCGAAGATCACGGAATTGAGAGACCCGTATACTTCCGGACATCAAATCAGGGTTGCAAAGCTGGCCAGTGCCATCGCCAGGGAGATGAAACTTCCCGAGGAAAAGGTTGAAGCAATACATATCGCCTCTCTCGTTCATGATATCGGAAAGATCAACGTACCACAGGAAATACTGAGCAAACCAGGTATCCTGTCTGACCTTGAAATGAGAATGATTCAGATCCATCCTCAGACCGGCTGCGATATTCTGAGTGAAATCAATTTTCCCTGGCCTATCGCTGAAATCGTCAGAGAACATCACGAACACATTAACGGATCCGGTTATCCTCAGGGTCTTAAAGCAGATAGTATTATGATTGAAGCACGTATTATATGTGTTGCCGATGTCATTGAAGCCATGTCTTCTCACCGTCCTTACAGACCCATTCTCGGGTTGGAGGAAGCGGTTCGTGAAATAACGGATAATATGGATGTATTGTATGACGGAGATGTCGTTAAAGCCTGCCGGAAAGTCATTGTAGATAGGGGTTTCAATTTCGATTAAGTTTCCTAGTGAGAGAAGAGGGTTTAAGATTTGAATTCTGAAGTGGCTGCTCTCAAACGCAAGTTGAAAAAAATGCGCTCCAAACCTCCTGCCGGGAAAACCGGTCGAGCGAGAGTGGATTTACTGAATGATCTCGGCATGGCGCTGTACAAATCCAAACCATTCATGTCTGAGGCATATGCCAAGGAAGCCATGGTTCTTTCGGAAAGAATCGGATACAGGGAAGGAGAGGCAAGAAGTAATAAGGTAATCGGTATCGCAACTGCCTCAAGGTGTAAGTATTATGAAAGCATGGAGTATTTCAATATCGCTCGCGCAATCTACATTGAGCTTGATGACAGGAAAGGCATCGCGGGGACATACACTAATGTCGGAGTTGTATACAGCGATCAGAGCAGACTTGATCTTGCCCTTGATCAGCATCTTAAAGCGCTAACGATCTACGAGGAGATCAATGACAAAAATAGCATCGCCCATTCTTTGAACTGCATAGGTGTTGTTTTCCGCAAACGCAATAATCTGGAAAAGGCAGAATACTATTACCTGAAAGCCCTCAGTATAAGGGAAAACACCGGAGATCTGCCAGGACTGGCCATGTCCTATAACAACATGGGAATTCTGGCAAATGAAAGTGGAAATTTGGAAAGTGCTTTGGATTACCACACCAGATCCCTGAAACTGAAGGAAGAACTCGCTGACAATCGGGGTATATCAGTTTCATACAGTAATATCGGAGATATCTATATGGAGTTGGAAGAATACAGCAAATCACTCGAGTATTACAAGATGTCGCTGTCTATCGGGGAAGATATCAGCGACGAAAAGAACATCTCCACCAATTGTAATAAGATCGGCCACATCATGGCTCTTCTTGGAGAGTATGATGATGCTTTTGAATATCTTAAGCGGGGTTTGCAGATTTCTGTCAGTATCGGAGCCAGAATCCTTGAATCGAACAGCTACAAAGAACTCTCCGACCTTTACAAGGCAATGGCCGACTATGAAAGTGCTTTTATGTACTACAAAGAATACAGTACTCTGGAGCAAGATATCTTCAGCGAAAATAGCGCAGAGACAATTACCAGGCTCCAGGTAAGGCATGAGACCGAACAAAAGGAAAAGGAAGCAGAACTCTACTATCTGAAAAACGTAGAATTACAAAAAGAGATTAATGATAGAAAACTTGTCGAGAGCCAGCTGGTGGTTCAGGAGCATCTTCTCGAGGAGCGTGTAAAGGATCGCACAATTGAGCTTCAGCAAAGCATGCAGAAACTGAAAAAGAGTGTGGAAGGAACAATTCATACTCTCTCTAAAATAATCGAATCAAAAGATCCGTATACATCAGGACATCAGCTGAGAGTCGCGGAACTTGCAAGATTAATAGCAATTGAAATGGGATTCACTGAAGATAATGTCGAAGCCATATTCATGATTTCTCTTGTGCATGATATCGGCAAGATCAGCATACCTCAGGAAATTCTCTCCAGACCTGGAGAGCTATCCAAACTCGAACGGGAAATCGTGCAGACACATTCACAAATCGGTTACGATATTCTATCGAAGGTGGAATTTCCATGGCCTGTTGCTGATGTGATACTGCAGCATCAGGAACTATACGATGGCTCAGGTTATCCTAACGGACTCAAAGGTAACGAAATTATGATCGAGGCAAGAATCATCGCCGTAGCTGATGTGGTGGAAGCCATGACATCTCATCGTCCATACAGATCCATATCCAGCCTTGAGGATGCCATAAAAGAGATTACTCTTTATTCCGGGAAACTGTACGATCCTGAAGTGGTCGAAGCATGCAGGAAAGTCGTCACCAGGAAGGGCTTCAATTCCGCTACCGAACATGATTAACCAATTTTAAATTTATCCGTCAGTTGACAGAAAAATAATTGATGTTATAATATTTGAGTAATTGCTCAACTATTCAATAATGTAAGAGGCTATTATGATACTGGAATTTATTCAGGCATTATGGAATACTTCAACAGAACTTGCTCCATCACTTGTTCTGGGATTGCTTCTTGCAGGATTTTTGCATGTTTTCGTTAAGAAAGACAGGATTCTTTCTCACCTGGGTAAACCGGGGTTAGCAAGTAGCGCAAAGGCTGCTCTTGTTGGTGTTCCATTACCACTTTGCTCTTGTGGAGTGCTGCCTGCTGCACTGGGTCTCAGAAGGGACGGGGCATCCAGAGGCGCTGTTACATCATTCCTTATAAGCACTCCCCAGACTGGTGTCGATTCGGTAGCAGTGACATGGGCGATTCTTGGATGGCCTGTTGCTCTTGCAAAGGTTGTCGCTGCCTTCGTCGCAGGTGTTTTGGGAGGAACCATTGTCGACAATACAGATAGTAGTCTGGAAAAACGGGAAACCGCACCGGTCTGCACGGAGATTGAAACCGGCTCGTTTCCACGCCGAATATGGAACTACTCTTTCAACGGTCTTTTCAAGGATATATACGGATGGCTTGTCTTAGGGATTAGTATATCCGCTTTGATAACTACTGTTCTTGAACCAGGGCAGCTCTCACGGTATCCGGTTCTTTCAGGTCCGATGGGTCTGCTTGCTGCGCTTGTGATAGGAATTCCCCTCTACGTCTGCTCCGTCTCATCGGTACCTATAGCAGCGGGCCTCATATACGCTGGATTCCCCGTGGGAAGCGCTCTGGTCTTTCTTATGGCAGGGCCTGCCACAAATGCCGCAACAATGGGTGCTGTTCGAAAAACCCTTGGAACGAGGGTATTCTTCATCTACCTGCTCACTGTGATTATCATCAGCCTTGCCGCTGGAGGAATGCTCAACTCACTCAGTGTTCCAGTATTCCGTGCTTACCATTCAGTACACGATATGAATTCGATTACAGGATTACTCAGTGGAATAGCAGGATTGCTTCTTCTATTGGGAATTGCCTGGTTCGCCTTCAAAGACACCTCGGACCACCGACTGAAAGCCTCGGAAAAGAAGAATTCTGAAAGAACACAGATATTCCGTATAGAAGGCATGAAGTGTTCCATGTGTGAGACTTCGATAACAAGTGCCCTCGAAAAACTGCCGGGAATACTGAATGTATCCTCTTCGGCAAGTGAAGATAAAGCGGTCATAGCACTGGACGGTAGTGGCAGATTCAATAAAGATAATGCTGTACAGATAATCAGGAAACTTGGCTACGATGTAGGGAAAGTGTAAATAATCGATCCGTCAAATACTCTGAAAGCTGATACCGAGGAAGTTGAAATATTGGCTGAGCTTTTCCATCAGATGGCTGATCCAACCAGGCTGGTGCTGCTGATGTCTTTGTTCAGCGGCGAGAAATGCGTTTGTGAGCTTGCTGAGCAGACGGATGTAAGTGTATCCGCCGTTTCACACCAGCTCAGATCCCTGCGTATTGCAAAACTTGTCAAAAGCCGCAGAAATGGAAGGCACATCTTCTACAGCCTGGATGATGATCATGTAAGAAACCTTGTCTCAAAAGGGCTTGAACATATAAGGGAATGACTGCTTATTACTCCGAAATATGGATTACTTTCATAGCAGGACTTATCCGGGTTTCCGATAGAATTTTGTAATCGCCGATCAGTTCCGAGGTCTCTGGTCCTCCCCAGTAATCGTTCACTATCCATATGGAACCGTGAAGGTTGAAGAGGCTGTCTACAATGGAATGCATGTTTCTGCCGGGAGTAATGTGTTCGCTGTAAGGATCATCACCGCCCATGGCTGTTCTTGGAAAAATGCCTGACGAGTAGTAATCCCATGCAAGGCCTCCGGATTGCCCTCCAAGAACGAGGATGCCTTCATCACCGGAAATTCTCTCCTCAACATATGCTGCGGCACCCCTCCAATCTGATCTGTGGTAAGGGAAGCTGCCGATATTGTAGTATGGAAGAAGCATGACAGCTGATGCAATAAGCATGACAGGACCAGCGTACTTACACCTCGCGGAAACCGCGGCAACAGCAAAACCCAGCGGTATCCACAGGATGGTCAGATGCCTTACGGTCGGATCTTCCTTCAGAAAGATCAGGAAGGGAACTGAAAAGAGAAGGAAAAGCCATATCCTGAATTTTCTGTCAAGCATATTCCTCAGAAACAGATTAAGAAGCAGGAACAGGTTTCCCGCTCCGAAAAAGATCCAGAAGATTATCTGTTTACTGTCGTGGATCATTCCGTGGCCGGCTTCCAGAAGCAATCCTCCCGGAATGAGCCTTACGAAGACCGTTGGAACTCTAACCATAAATCGGTATCTGTAGATTGCAGTCATATCCATAGCGGCCCGGCTCATTCTTTCAATCCTGAATGAGGCCTGTTTCACCATCAATGCAGCAAAGGGCGTATAAAGAACAAGGAAAATGACCGACACAAGGGCAAGCTGCCTGAAAGGAAGCCGCTGCCGCCGCGGAATGGTAAAATACAGGGCGAATCCTGCAGCAACGAACAAACCGAACATATGCTGCACCAGCATTCCGATCAGAGCAATCGGTACAATGAGATACAGTGCCTTCCTGCTGCCGTTCCATGCTCTGTCAGCAATATCGATGAAAAGAAAACCAAAGCATGAGATGATTCCGTAGAGCCATGCCTCCTGTCCAAGGGAAACCGCGAAAGGGCTTACAGCCCATACAAGACCCGCCCACAGAGCCGATCTGAAACTGATTTTTCTTGATATGAAACACATGAGGGGAATAGCGGCAAGAGCAGACGCAAGAGCCGGGATCATACGGAGGCCGGCTTCACTCTGGCCGAAAATAACCGTCGAGAGTTTTAAGAACAGAAAAGCCAATGGAGGATGTGGAGAACCGGCTATAGACAATTTTACCAGATGAATGGGGTTCATATCCATGAGCCCTGCCGCATAGGCTTCGTCAACCCAGAGGCTTTTGGATCCAATATGAATCAGCCGGAGCGCAAAACCTGCGCTAAATACCAGAAGATACGCCAGCCAATGGTTCTCAGCGACAAGTTCACTGTATTTTTTCATACAATTCACCGTCCGATTCAGTTTGCTACAGTCGGAGGCTGAACCTAACAGATGTATCAGCGAGTGGGAATAGCCTGCAGAAACCTGCACCCTCCCCCACAGACATTGTGTGAAGAACACGATGAACAGTCTGAACGCATGTTATTTTGACGGAATTTTTCAACGAATTGAGATCGTGACAGTTCCTCGAATGATTTATCAAAGAGGCTTCCGATTGTATACGGACTCTGCTCACATACTCTCAATTCTCCGGAGGGGCTTATCGCCCATTTTCCAGCTCCGCATATGCATGATCCGAATTTAATGCCGGGATAATCGCTATGATGCAGCAGACAGTCTTCTACCGGAATGGCAGCATATACTGTCATTCCGGGAGACTTGAGCGACCTGTGGCTGGCATTTTCAAGTGATGAATCAAGCTGCTCCAGGGAGGGTAGAAGGTTCCTGTTCTTAAAGCCTGCTCCGCCCGGTACAAAGCGGTTGAGGGCAACTGCGGCTGCTGAGAAAGCGTAGGCCAGGTCAACAACCCGCCCGGCATCTCCGGGATTAAGTGAAGTTATTATATGCGAAACAGTAAATCGGATTCCGGAGGATGCAGCGGCAAGCAAAGCCCGTTTCACATCGTCAAATCCATCGGTACCTGTCAGATCCCTGTACCCCTTTCCGGTAATTGAGGGCACAGATACTTCAAGCCAATCCGCGCCTGCCTCCTTCAGCGATTCAGCGGTATCCCGGTCAAGAAACATTCCGTTGGTGGCTATTCCAACCAGTATTCCACGTTTACGAAACGTACTTACGATCTCGCAAATGTCTTCTCTCAGAAGAGGTTCTCCACCGGTCAGTGTAACTGAAACGGGATGTGCCGCCAGAACGGAATCCGCAAGGATCTCTATCTCTTCAATGGACAGTTCCCGGGGGTATAGATTACCTTCCGCCTTCCATACGTTGTAGCAATACAAGCAGGCAAGATTACACCGAGGTGTAATCTCGAAAATGAATAAGGGATGTTTCATGTGGAAATCAGAAAAGCTCAAGATCCAGAAGAAGATCGTGCAGGGCAGGCAGCCTGTCCCTGGTACGGCTTATGGATCTTTCCATATCCTCCAGATCCTCAAGCAGCACAGAGTATTCTTCTTCACTCTTTACTCCTGAATTCTCAAGGCTGTCCAGTACCGAGGTTTTAATGCTGTCGAGATAATGCGGTATCAGATCGGCCTCCAGAGGCCATCGGACCGACCAGAGAACACCTGCATAATTGACTCTTTCACTGACGGTCTCCAGAAGGAAATAGGTGTCAATTGAAGATCTCAGATTGCTGAAGGCGGTTATCATTTCCCCGGAGGAGATAAGACCCTCCTCCTTTAGACGGATAACGGTATCGATCCTGGCTTCAATCTGCGATACAAGATAATCAGTCTGGTCCGAAACGGGCGGCGGCATCAGCCTTGTTAAAGCTGTTATCGAACCGTAGAAAAGCAGCATCAGCCTGTCGTTTGCCAGTGTGTGGAGGAGTCTGATATCAAGCGAGTCAATTCCAATTTCGTCCGCGATTCTCATGAGTTCAGCATAGCTGTTGTCCAGCTCAGTTCTGATTTTATCAATCGATTCATAATCAGGACTGCCGGAGCTGTAATCACCGTCAGCAGGACTGATGTTGTCCAGTTTCTTCCAGATTCTCTTGAATTCCTGCCACTGAGAATTGCTCCATAGAGCCGAAGTTCTGGTAAACAGGGATCGTGACAACCTTACATTACTGTCTGTACCTTCTACGGAATCGGACAGGTTATTGGCCTCGTTTGAAGCAGAAACAGCATCCATCGGTAATAGACCCGCAGCAAACATAATACTAAGAACCGGTGGAATCAGTCTATTCTGAAACCTGCTATTATTCTCCACAGTATTCCCTCCTTGTTAACTCCATGAAGAGATAGTTAATCCATTACAGATAGTTCCATGGTATACGGGTATTTGACCGGAGAGTTCACAGGATTAGATTCATCTTACACCAAGATAAAAAAGGAGCCTCAATGTCTGCAATTATTAAACAGGTTAAAACAAAAAGTGAACTGAATGATTTCATCATGGTGCCATACAGTCTATACAAAGATGACTCCCTCTGGATCCCTCCTCTTATCTCTCAGGAAAAGGCTCAGTTCGATTCCGGGAAGAATCCATCCTACAGGTATTGTGATACCGGATTTTTTCTGGCCTTGCGTGATGGCAGACCTGTAGGCCGTATAGCCGCCATAGTGAACAGAAGGTACATTGAAAAGCTGGAGCGAGACTGCGGAAGGTTTGGATGGTTCGAATGCGAGGATGACCGGGAAACAGCCAATGCGCTTTTCAGCGTTGCGGAGAACTGGCTCACGGAGAAAGGCATGACAGAGATATCAGGACCTATGGGTTTCACAGACAACGACATGACAGGATTTCTAATTGATGGGTTCGATGAGCTGCCTACAATAGCGGGTAGCTACAATCCCCCATGGTACAACGATCTGATTACATCCAGAGGTTACGATAAGGAAGTAGACTACGTTGAATACAAGATAACCGTACCTGATGCCTTTCCCGAGAAGGTGGAACGCCTGACAGCTCTGATAAAGAAAAGAAGCAGGATAAAGGTATTCAATGAAAAATCTACAAAACCCCTCTCGAAAAGATGGGGACACCAGATTTTCGATGTTCTGAACGAATCCTACGAAAAGCTGTACGGCACGACTCTGCTGGATGAGAAGGAAATAGATTACTACATAAAAACCTATCTCGGTCAGGTCGACCCGGAATTCATCAAACTCGCGGTAGACGGAGACAGGCTTGTGGGATTCATTATTGCGATGCCCAATCTCTCACGATCTTTCCAGAAGGCAAAAGGCAGGCTTTTTCCATTCGGTTTCATTCATATTCTCAGGGAAATGAAAAAAAGCAGAACCCTGGATTTCTACCTTGCCGGAATCCGTCCGGAATACCAGAAAAAAGGCGCAGACATTCTCCTGGCCTACGAAATGGGAATAAGCGCTTTTAAAAGAAAAATGGAATTCGCCGAGAGCAACCATGAACTGGAAGACAATAAAAAAATCCAGGCTATGTGGAAATTCTACGAAAAACGTCTCCACCGAAGAATACGCGTCTACCACCGCTCCCTGG
>JAUVLV010000017.1 GCA_030600545.1 Candidatus Aegiribacteria sp.
AAAAATAGGAAATGGCGCAGTTATCTGTCTTACTGAAAACCATCTGCCATTATCTGAAAAGATTACCGCTTACCCGGTAACAGTACTGTAACGCATCTGTTCAAAGAAACAACATGGCATCGACTCCAGACTGGAAACGAAGTATTTACTCGTAGACACTTCAGGAACAGCGAGTTTTAATTTTGTAAGTGTCGCAAGTGAAGTCCGGCCCCTAGTAGGCTCCTAGTAGGAAACCGCATCGGGGGAATGGCTGCCGTCATTACCCGATATTATTATAAAAACACCGGATGGAACGCATACGGCCATCTCCCCCGGTCTGTCTATCCAGCCCTGCCTTACGCAATCCTGACCAGGACAGGGTGATGATGCTATTCTCGCCCTTTCATTCTCGATGCTTATCTCCATCTCACCGAGGTTCCCAGTGACATTGAACATGGTATCCACCCCGAGCTGGAACAGAAGTATTTCATCCCCCGTATGAACTTCCAGGCGGCATTCCGAGATATCTTTCTTTTCATCGTTTAAATTGAGCAGGAAAAGAGCAATAACAATTGATACAAGTATCGCGAGATCGTTAATGCGGAAAAAGGGATATTTATTATTTAATTTCATGGACGATGTTCAGTTCACTGCCGCAGGAAGCGCATCTCCCCTTATTCATCCCCTCAGTATTCACTGACCATCCGCTTCTCTCTATGCAGACTGCTCCGCAGTCCGGACATACGGTATTAGAATTCTCCATGGAAACGTTTCCTATGTATACATTATGGAGTTTTTCGGAAAAGATGTCTCTTGCTTTCACCAATGTATCAAAGGGAGTAGGCTCCTGTTCCAGTTTGTATCTTGGGAAATATCTGGATATGTGAAGAACGGTATCAGTCCCGCATTCTCCTGAAATCCATTTTGCCATTTCCTTCCACTCCTCCGGATCATCGTTCTCTTCCGGTATCACAAGGAACGTTATCTCAAGGTGGCATGATGAATTGGCAAGTGTTTTTATTGTATGAAGAACAGTCTCTCTGTCTCCGCCGCAGTGCCTTTTATAAAATTCATCTGACCATGATTTGAGGTCTACGTTCCAGGCATCGGTAAATTCAATCAGCTCCCTGAGAGGTTCGAGGTTTATCTCACCGTTTGATACCATTACCACGGCTCCGCCCTTTTCTCTTACAAGTGGGGAACAGTCGGCTATGTATTCAAACCAGATGGTTGGTTCGGTATATGTAAAAGCGATTCCGATGCTTTTTCCGTTCATCGCCATTTCAGCCATCTCGTGAGGTGAGACATACCTTGTAGGAACGTTGCTGCCCTGGGAAATTGACCAGTTCTGACAAAAATCACAGGTCAGGTTGCATCCTGCGGGACCTGTTGAGAAAATGTACGAACCGGGAAGAAAGTGATAAAGGGGTTTCTTCTCTATTGGATCAATTGAAAGGGACACACATTCGCCGTATCCCGGAAGGTATGGTTTTCCGTTCTTCAGACCTCTGACCCTGCAGAGTCCGAGCGCCGATGAATCTGCCTTGAAAGAACAACCCTTAGGGCACAGAAGGCATTTCCACCTTTCCCCTTCCTTTCTGAACCATTCAGCATCCCTCATACGCTGCCTCTTCTCCATTCCGCTATCTCTCCATTCTGATCTTCCTTTATTACGATGATAAGACTGAAAAGAGAATCGGGTATATTCGCAGCGGTGTCAATACCGCCTACGCAAATAGCTGTTGCAAGGGCATCAGCGGTTGCCGCGTCATCGGATACTACTGTAACAGAAGCTGCTCCGAACTCCGGATATCCTGTCCGTGGGTCCAGAATATGACAGAAGCGCACTCCATTATCGAAGAAGTAACTCTCGTAATCTCCCGATGTGGCTACCGCGCCGTTTTCGATCTCGATCATCTCAAGTATGTCTTCACCCCTGGGATTCCTGACCGCGAGCCTCCAGAGCCTTCCCGTTTCAGTATCTCCTCCGCAGCGAATCTCCCCGCCTATCTCAACCATAGCAGCTCTGGCTCCCAGACTTCGGGAATGGCTGTAAATTCTGTCAGCCGTGTATCCCTTTGCTATTGCCCCGAAATCAAGGAGCGTTCCGCTGGAAAGGTAGAGTGTGTCTCCCGATATACTGACATTCTTCAGACCACTGAGGGCAAGCGCGCTGTCTATTTCGGTACTGTCCGGAAAATGAGGATCGTTCGGAAAACCCCATACATTCACAAGAACACCCATTGCCGGGTCAAAGAGAGAATCCGTAACTGATGAGATGAACAGTGATTTTTCCAGCAGGTATTTCATATCTGAAGATAGTTCAGGTATCAGGGCGTAACCCCTCATATTAAGGCCAGATAACTCCCCATCGCCAAACACTCCCAGTTCGTTGTCCAGATATCTTGCGAGAGAATCCATCGATGACAGAATCGTACCGGCAGCTTCACTCTCGGCGATTACTATGTACGTTGCGAAAGTACCAAGTACCGGGGTTTTGCTTTTTATCTCAAGAAGCTCATCTGCACTTATGAAAATTGCGCGAACAAGTAATGCCGCTGTAAGACTTCCCAGCAAAAGTGTCAGAATAATATGGGAATTGAGTTTTTTCCGGGCAGGTGTCACCTGGACTTCCGTTCCTCCTCTTCTTTCATGATATCAAGATGATATCTGCAGTATTTGGATCCTGGGACCGAAGGCCTGCCGCACTCCACGCACTTCAGGGTTTCACCGGCTTTCCGCCTGATATCCTGTGGAGCCTCCCCCAATCCAGTTACCATCATTACTACAAGAATCACTCCTGATACAGGTGCCAGATAGGCTGCAAAACTCGCAAGGTCCCATGTAAAAGAGATTCCGCTTCCCAGAAGAAATCCCAGACTCCAGACCAAAATACCGAGAACAATGCACATTTTAAGAATCTTCCTGAGTCTTCTCAATTGACTGTTTCCTTCCCTTAGAACAGGTCAATAAAACTTATAAGATGATTAACACCCAGAACAGCGATGCCTGTCTCATCTTCACCGGTTGCTATTAAGGCAATTCCTCCAGCCTCTACTGCAATATTCAGCCATCCTATTCCCCTTCCGGCCGAGATCTGGCCCCATCCGGGGAAAAGAAGTGATTTCCAAGGCTGGGAGGATACTGCTGCTGATTCGATTGCTGTATCAACTTGAGCGGTATCCCCTGTGATGCTCCACAGGGGAACCAGAGGCCTTCTCATATCCGTTGGGAAGCATGCTGTTCCCACTTCGAATTCCCTTAGTTCAGCATTCTGCCAGAATGCTTCGTGGCTCAGCGTTCCGTTCAGTACACTGTCGATACTGGCTATGCTGCATCTTATACCTATCCAGCTGAGATCACTGGTATCAACGACATCAAGGGCAAGATCTGTAATCCCCATTCCCGGAAAACGGTTCATGCAATCTGAAAGCACTGAGAATATACGGTTGATTGTATAAACGGGTATCTGCGCTTGATACTCAACAAGCCCGGAAAATACTACATAGTCGGATGTTGATGAATCAGGATACACCGAATGTTCTCCCTGCATAATCATACCGGCTCTTGTGGTAAGCTCAAGCTGTGTTCTACCGGATTCCGGTACACCATGATTGATTTGAATCCGAATAATGCTGACGAAGGGTTCGCCTCCAACCAGTTCCTGAACAACCGCGAATTCGAAGGGAGTCTGAGCCATAGCTAAAGATGCAAGTATGAATATCGCAAGTATATAACGCATTTATCCGATCTCCGTTTCAATTGTCAAGAAGGACTCTTTTCCAGTTATTTCCCGCAACAGAAGCTATGTCATTTTCACTCCAGCCTCTTCTGTCAAGCAGTTCCAGTATCTCTGGCCAGCTGGTACAATCCTTTATACCTGCCGGAAGATTCGGGACACCATCGAAATCACTGCCGAAGCCTGCATTGCTTATGTCTGTAAGTTCAACCAGATGCTCAAGATGGTCAGCAATGCTGTGTAATGAGGCATTTCCACCCAGAAAATAAGGCACGAACGTAATTCCCACAACACCACCTGAATCGGCTATTGCCCTTATATCTTCATCGGGAAGATTCCTTGGAGAATCATGCACAGCCCTGCAATTGCAGTGTGTAGCCACTGTCCGCAGCCCCAAAGACAGAATATCTCTCCTGGAGCGGTCACAGAGGTGTGATACGTCCAGTACTACTCCAGTCCTGTCGAGTTCCACAGCCAGCTGCTTTCCTGTTTCTGTAAGCCCTGTGTCAGTTCCTATTCCGCCACCCAGACTGTTTTCTCCATTCCAGGTCAAAGTCGCGACGGAAAGCATCCGAATGATCTCATTTCTATCGGGCAGGCTAACAAGCGGCTGGCAGCCTTCAAGCATAAGAAGCAATTCTATTGAAGATCTGTCAGATACATCTCTGTACATCGAAATACCACGCTGAAATGCTGAAAATGGTTCCTTTTCCGCTTCCGCGCAGATGGCTGTCACCAGGTGGGTCACACCGCCATTCAGAGCTCGGGGCATATCCAGCTGTGTTACTGAATTGCCTTCAAGATATTCCTCGGGAGACTTTAACTGCATCAGAGTGTCGACGTGAGCATCAAAGATCTGATACTTCATTCGGGGAGGCTCTCATCTACTGCAGCTGAGCTGTCAGGGGAAAAGAATATCCTGCTGAAACCGTTTACGAACGTATCTGCCTCAAGAATCAGGAATATTATGAATACGAGCAGAAAAACGTACAGTATCAGTTTGCCCTTACCTGACTTTCTCGAGTGTTTCTCTCGCCAGTCATCGATTAAAGCCATTAATTGTTATGCCTCATGGGTTTCTCGATACGGAACTCGCGGATTAGAGTTGGAAATCCTGGAAATTCAATGGAATCTGTATAGGATACTACATAGAGGTCGCCTTCAAAGCCATTCCCATAGTGCGTTCTTGATCCTGAAACAGCTTCGGAACACTCATCCGAATCGCGGTATCTGCCCCATTCCATGAGGAATTCAGCTTTCTGTAGAGACAGAGGTCTTACATCGGCAACTCTGTTGAATACTTCCTCCAGCTCACTGCTCACTTTCGCAGGTGTCAGCGAAACCGTGCCTGCGTATTTTATTGCCAAGCTGATAATCATTACAAGTACTACTAGAAGAAAAGTGAAAACTCCACTTTTACCTGAAAATAAATCTGACATATCCACCTACCATCCTGAAAGGCATCTTCTCACAACATCTTCTGCTGATTCTTCCAGCAGTCTGTTTCGGGCATCTATTTCGGTTTCGTTATCAGGATCGTAAACCAGCCATGTAGTTACGCTCTCATTACCGATGATATCAGTTTCATGAAGAAGATCAGTAAACGAGATTTCAATCCTGATTTCAAGCTTGTACTCTTCAACAACCTCTGCTGAAGTATATGAATAAGGGGTTTTGCTGTACGCCGCAACTGTACCCTCAATTTCTGAATCCTCATTTTCGATAGCTACGGCGAGTCTTCCATCCCTTACTATCATTTCTATCACCCGCGATGTCATATCCTGCTCAAGTCCATACTGTGCGACTCTGCTGCGAAAAGGTATTACTTTAACCGACTGGATGTGCTCCGGAAGACTTCCTCTGAAACCGTAACTGCATGACATGCTGAACATGATGAGAGTTAGAACGCCCGACAGGACTGCAAAATTCCTCTTAACGCCCGGAATGTCCAAACCCCCCTTCACCCCTCCTGGTTTCAGGTACACTTTCCACAACCTTGAATCTGGGATACATTACAGGAGAAAGAACCGCCTGGGCTATCCTGTCACCCCGTTTTATACTGAATGGAAGTTTGCCGAGGTTCGCAAGAATTATCTTCACTTCTCCTCTGTAATCCGAGTCTATTGTTCCGGGGGTGTTCAGTACTGTAATACCGTATTTCAATGCGTTTCCGCTTCTTGGGCGTATCTGCCATTCGTAACCCGCGGGTATGGATACTTTCAGTCCTGTTGGAACCAGTTCTGTAGTTCCAGGCTCGATACTGATTTCCGATTCCACTGCGGCACACAGGTCTACACCGCTTGACCCGGGTGTAGCCCTGGATGGAAGGGGAAGATTAGATGCATGCTCAAGTATTTCAAGCAGTACATCCAGTTCCATACCCTCCCCTTCCAATTTCCAGAATCTATTTATCTACGTCCTGCTCGACGCCCTTCATCGTAAGATCGATCTTGCCATCGTTCTTGACAGCCTTGACCTTAACCCGCACGTGCTGTCCGCGCTTGAGGACATCTTCCACATTCTCCACGCGATTTTCACTTATCTGACTTATGTGCACAAGACCATCTGTTCCGGGCATTATTTCAACGAATGCTCCGAAGTTCATGATATTCGCTACAACACCGTCGTATATCTGGCCGAGCTTGGGTTTTCCTGTGGACATCTCTATGAGTTCAAGGGTTCTGTTGGCTGCCTCTGCGTCATCCGAAAGAACAACCACTGTGCCGTCGTCATCTATGTTTATATCCGCTCCGGTTTCTTCGGTAATAGCTCTGATGTTCTTGCCCCCCGGGCCGATCAGTTTACCGATCATATCCTTCTCGATCTGAATTGTGTAAACCCTGGGAGCGAACTCACTGAGTTCGTCGCGGGGACTGCTTATCACTGAATTCATCTCGTTCAGTATGTATTCCCTGTTCCCTTTCGCCCTGATCATGGCTTCACTCAGAATGTCAAGGGATATTCCCTCTACTTTAAGATCCATCTGAATCGCGGTTATGCCCCTCGCAGTTCCGGCGATTTTCAGATCCATGTCACCAAGATGATCCTCAACTCCGGCTATATCCGAAAGGATTATGTAGTCTTTTCCATCGGTCACAAGGCCAAGAGCCACACCTGCGACAGCGTCGGTTATGGGCACTCCGGCATCCATAAGGCTCAGGGAACCTCCACAAATGGTGGCCTGACTGGAGGAACCGTTTGACTCGAGTATGTCTGAAACTATTCTAATTGTATAGTTGAATTCCGTTTTATTTTTCGGCATTACACTGGCAAGAGCTGTTTCGGCAAGATGTCCGTGCCCGATTTCCCTTCTGCCGGGCCCTCGTGCAGGTCTTACCTCGCCTACGCTGAATGAGGGAAAATTGTAATGAAGCATAAAATCTTTCATGTATTCTCCAAGAAGACCATCTATCCTCTGTTCGTCCCTGGCGCCTCCCAGCGTAACTGCCACAAGAGCCTGTGTTTCGCCTCTTGTAAACAGCGCTGAACCGTGGGGACGAGGTAATACACCCACTTCGCAGGTTATCTTCCTTACATCACCCTCGTTGCGTCCATCGGGACGCATATGATCTACAAGAAGCTTTTGCCTTGCGAAAAGCTTCTCCGCTTCGTTTACCGCATCAGAGAGTATTCTCGCCAGCAGCTTCTCATCGTCAATTTCAGTGTATTTGCCGGCAAGTTCCTCAGTGGCGTTATCTCTCGCGATTTTGCCCGCTTCGGAAAGAGCATTCTTAATGCCGTTTCCATAAACCTTCTCAAATTCGGGGAAGGCAATAGCGTTTACTGCTTCCTGCAGGCCATCGGGAATCTCAAAAGCCTTTTCAGACTTGCGTTTCTCCCTGCCGACAGCTTCCCTTAATTCAATCTGGAGTTCATTGATCTTCGCTGCTTCAGAAGCAGCCAATCTGATGGCTTCCATGACTTCTGCTTCCGAAAGCTGCCTTGTTGAACCCTCAAGCATTACAACATCGGTGCCCTTTACCGCAACAACAAGGTCGATATCGCTATCTTCAAGCTGGTCAACTGTCGGATTGACTACGAACTCCTCGTTTATCCTGCCAATCTTCACTGATGATACAGGACCGTCCCATGGAATATCGGAGATCATCAGAGATGCAGAAGCTCCAAGCATGCCAAGAAGACTGGGATCGTTCTGATCGTCGGAACTGAGGACCAGGATGAAAACCTGCGTCTCTTCCATGTAATCGTTCGGAAAGAGAGGTCTCAAAGGCCTGTCTATCAATCGAGCAGTAAGGATTTCGTTTTCCTGTGGTCTTCCCTCCCTTTTGAAGAAACCTCCAGGAATCTTACCTGACGCGTATTTTCTTTCACGGTATTCGATTGTCAGGGGAAAGAAGGGAAGATCCCTCAGCCCGCCCGATGTGGCCGCTACAAGTACGGCTGATCCTCCATAAGTTATATAGACAGCACCATCTGCCTGTTTCGCCATTCTTCCGGTCTCAATTGAAAGTGTCCTGCCTGCTATTTCTCTCTGTTTAACTACTGTTGCCATTATTTCTTTTTTTCCTTTTCTTTTTTTTTATCTTCCCGGCACCCTGCCGGAAAAACTTACTACAGGCACTGTTTCAATCGAAACCCGGGATTCTATCAGTGTGCTGTATTTTACTGAGATGTTATCTCCTCAGGCCAAGATCCTTGACTATCGCTCTGTATCGTTCAATATCCTTACTGCTGAGATAATTGAGCAGCTTCCTCCTCTGGCCGACAAGCTGAAGCAATCCTCTTCTGCTGTTATGGTCCTTCTTGTGAAGCTTGCTGTGTTCAGTAAGGTTCTTTATTCTCTCTGTTATGATGGCTATTTGTACCTCAGATTTTCCAGTATCGTTCTCATCATCTCCAAACTTTCCAATTAACTCTGCCTTTTTATCGGCTGTAATGCTCATCTTTTCAGATCCTCCATTCGTTCTTTCTTCATAGCGTACTGCCTGACCATTTCTACATCGCCTGCAATAAGCTTTTTCAGCTCCTCAATGTTCGATGAAGATGCTGTCGTTCTAAGTTTCGTTATAAAACTAACGTTCATTATACTGCCGTAAACATCCCCTGTCGGATGGTCGACAAGATGCGCTTCTACCGGCCCGGCGGCGCTGTCGGGAACGAATACGGCTGCGGGCATATGCTTATTCCCATCGCTGAAATCGACGTAACCCGCATAGCTGCCTGGTTCGGGAAGCAGTTTGCATCCGGGAACCCTGACATTCAGTGTAGGAAATCCAATCTGTTTTCCCAGACCCTTGCCCCTTGAAACCACTCCAGTCACCGAATAATGCCTGCCTAGAAGCTTCTCAGCAGACTGAAGCTCACCATTTTCAAGAAGCAGCCGGATCCTTTCGCTTTTAACCGGTTCTTCGTCACATTCCAACGGAGGTACAATAATAGTATCAATTTCCCTTGAAGTACACCATTGTCTGAGGTATTCCACTGTACCTGACCTGTTTCTGCCAAAATGGAAATCGTATCCGACCACGATTCTGCTGAAATTCCCCCATTCAAGTAGTTCCGACAGAAAACTATCCGGCGATTTTTCAATTGTTTCCGTATCGAAGGGAATCAGGAATATTTTTATCATTCCCAGTTTTTTCAGAAAATTTGCCCTCTCGAACGAAGTAGTGAGTCGCCTGTTCCATCTGATATCAGTAAAGCACTGCCTTGCCACAGGCTCAAAACATACCAGACCTGTTTCATCACCAAAGGACTTTGCTCTTTCTATTACTTTCAGATGACCTTTATGTATTCCGTCAAAATTGCCTATTGTAATTGTATCCATAGTTTCAGCATCCCGTAAAAACGCAGAGTGGTTTCAGTATATTCCCGTCACCCTCCGCTATGGCCAGCAGGTTGTCATCTTTGTCAAGCAGAGCTACTGTACCCACCAGTTTGCCTTTCAGCTTCCCACCATGCAATACGGTCTGACTCTGTTCTTCGTCCAGCATCATCCTGTCGTATTCCCGGAGTATCTCCGACATACTGAGCATGGACCTTCCATTATCATTTTCCCGCGAAGCTTCCTCAACACTGAATGCTCCAACGGACGTTCTTCTGATATCGAAGGCTGCTCCTCCGGTTCCAAGTTCATTCCCTATATCCCTGGCAAAAGCTCTGATATAAGTTCCTGAGCTTACAGTCACGGAGAAATGAACCTTTGACCCGAGGAATTTCTCCAGCTTCCAGTTTTCGGCATACACATCTCTAACCGGTGTGGAGGGCTTCAATCCCTCTCTTGCCATGGAATAAGCTCTTCTGCCATCGATCTTTACAGCCGAATAGTCTGGAACCTTCTGCTTAATATTGCCGGTAAAATTACCTGCTACCCTGCGGAGATCATTCTCCATGATATTCGGAACGGGCTTTCTCTCCAGTATATTTCCGCTCGTATCGTCAGTGTCGGTTCTTATACCCAGTTCAATTCCAAAACTGTAGGTTTTCCGGGCAGACAGGAAAAACCTTGAAAGGCGTGTTGCTTTACCCATCAGAACAATAAGAAGTCCTGTTGCGTCGGGGTCGAGTGTTCCGGCATGGCCGAATTTTCTGTAACCCCAGTGCTTCGCAACTTTTGAAGCTGTCCTTCGTGAAGAGATACCGGCCGATTTATCAAGAAGATATGCTGCACCGGCAATTCGGGATAATGTCAATCGTTATCCAGTTCTCTCATGATATTCAGGACTGTGTCACCCTTCTTGCCGGATTCATCCTTGACAAACGATAAAATGGGAACCGTACGCATCTTTATCCCGAACGCTAGCTTTGACCTTAGATAACCTTTTGCTGATTCCATTGCTTCAAAAGCATCCTGCTGCTCTTCCTCTGTACCTGTTATTTCGAAGAACAATGTGGCATTTGAACCATCGCGTGATAGTTTAACCCTTGTTATGCTCATATTCTTCAGTCTTTCGTCCGATACGTCTCTTGACAGAATTTCTCCTATATCCTCGCGGATATCAACTTCAAGTCTTTGTCTTCTTCTATCATTCATGTAAAATCCTTCCGATAACTGTCAAAGTTCCCTGGAAACAGAAACAATCTGGAAGCTCTCTATTACGTCGCCAACCTTTATATCGTTGAAGTCAGAAATACCTATACCGCATTCAAAGCCAGATTTTACTTCTTTTTTATCTTCTTTGAAACGCTTCAGTGAACTTACGATACCTGACCATACGTCCACTCCGTTTCGCACAAGCCGTAACTTTGCGTTTCTTCTAATAACACCACTGATAACATACGATCCTGCTATTACACCTATCTTCGGAACCCTGAAAATATCCCTGACCTCGGCAGATCCCAGGAACTCTTCCCTCTCCTCGGGTTTAAGCAGACCTGAAAGTGACTTTTTAATAGTATCCTCAACCTGATGGATAACACTGAAGGTGACAATTTCCACATCCTTAACCGTGGCTTCCTCGCGGGCTCTAACATCTGGACGAACCCTGAAGCCGATAATCACAGCATTTGAAGCGGCAGCAAGGTTTACATCGTTTCCGGAAATGCCACCTGCACTGCTTCTTATGATGTTAACTGAAACCTCTTCGTTTCCCAGCTTGCTCAGTGTGTCTACAATAGCTTCTGCCGTTCCCTGAACATCAGCTTTTACGATAAGATTCAGTTTGTTCTGGGTCTCAGCGGATTTCTGCCAGAAATCCTCAAGAGATATCATTTTGCCGGTATGCAATTCTCTTTCCCTCTGTACAAGCTGGCGTCTTCTGCTTATGTGTTTGGCTTCATGTTCGGAACTTAGCGCAACTACCGATTCTCCTGCATCGGGAACCTCGGAACAGCCAAGTATCTGCACAGGTGTTCCGGGACCGGCTGTCTCGATCTCTTCGTCATTTTCGTCGTACATGGCACGTACTCTTCCATAGAATTTGCCTGCGACAAAATAATCTTCAACCTTGAGCGTACCGTCCTGAACAATCACATTTACAACCGTTCCACGTCTTGGATCAATTTCACCTTCAAGAACGGTCCCCTTTGCCGATCTGTCTGAAAATGCTGTCAATTCCAGCATTTCAGCCTGAAGCATCAGCTTCTCCATCAGGTCATCGATATTCTCACCCGTAATGGATGATACCTCAGAACAGAGAACATCCCCTCCCCATTCCTCTATCAGGACATTATGGGATGCCAGGTCATTCTTGATCAGATCAGGATGGGCAGTGGGAAGATCAATCTTAGTGATCGCTACAACTATAGGAACTTCCGCAGCCCTGGCGTGGTCAATGGCCTCTTCAGTCTGCGGCATGACCCTGCTGTCGGCAGCTATGACCAGGATTACTATATCGGTGACCCTTGCGCCCCTGGTTCTCATCGCGGTGAATGCTTCATGGCCCGGTGTATCAATGAACGTTATTTGTTTTCCATCAGGTAGTTTCGAAATGTAAGCACCGATATGCTGCGTTATACCCCCTGATTCCGTAGCTATGACATTAGTCTTTCTTATCCTGTCAAGAAGTGCTGTCTTGCCGTGATCAACATGACCCATAACGGTAACAATCGGAAATCTGGCGGTTTCAATACCACCCAGACTTACACGCTTTCTTTCAATCTCCCTGGCTCCGTAGCTCGCAACCGTTTCCACTTCAAAATTGAACTCGTCTGCCACCAGGGATACAGTTTCTGCATCAAGCCTCTGGTTGGCGGTAGCCATAATACCAAGCTCCATGAATTTCCCGATTACTTTGCTAAGTGGGATGCCCATAAGCTCGGATAGTTCCGAGGGGTTTGTGTACTCGGTTATTCGAATTTTCTGCGTGATGCCGTCATCAACGGTTTCCTGCTGTTTTTCGCTTTTCTCTTCTCTGTGTTTTTTTCGTTTCTTCTGCCTGGTCCGTCCTCCACCTGAATCTATCTTCGCAAGTGTATCTTTAACAGTTTTAACAGCTTCCGCAGTTACTCTGGGCTTATGACGGCGTCTTCTTTTCTTCTTTTTCTTTTGAACTGTTTTTGTTCTGGCTGTCTTCTTTTCCTGGTCAAATCTGTTCTTAACCTTAAGTACTTCTTCAGGAGTGAGTGAACTCATATGGCTCTTAACAGATATGTTCATTTTCTTAAGAATCTCTATAAGCGCCTCACTTGACAGATTCAGATCCTTGGCCATTTCGTAGACTCTTATCTTCTTCCCACTGCTTTTTTCAGCCAAGGGAATCACCCGCTTCCTTAAATTATTCTATACTGCAATTCATTCAATCTCAGTTAATTCTTCGAAATAATTTCATCAATATACCGCAGAAGGCTGTTACTCATCTGAAACCTCATCATCTTCAACCGATGGTTCATCAGTGGCTTCATTTTCCAGTGCAGCTTTCCTGGTTTCCTCTTTTTTCAATTCAACTGTTTTAATTCTTCTTTCTATCTGTTCGCTGGCTTCCTTCAGGAGTTTTTTAATCTTCACCGGTCCCACTCCCTGAACATTAAGAAGCCTGTCCATTGAACAATCGATAAGTGTATCAGCCGAATCAAATCCTGCGCGGGTAAGTCTCTCAGCAAGCTGACTGTTGACACTTTCGAACTCCGAAATATCAACTCGCAGCATATCCTCCCACCGCTTTCTTTCCTCCCAGAGAGATTTTTCCTCGATTTCAATCCTGTATCCTATGAGTTTACCGGCCAGTCTTACATTATGGCCGCCCTTACCTTTTGCTCTTCCTATCTCATCATCAGGAACAGTAGCAATCATTACAGTCTCTTCTTCACCGGTCTCATGGTTGATTCTGGTATCCATCGTTACCTTTAGAACTGTTGCTGGAAGAAGCGCGCTGGTTACAAGCAGTTTTCTGTCTATTGTCCAGGGGATGATATCGATTCGTTCACCATTCAGTTCACGCATTACGGACTGCACCCTCATGCCCTTCATTCCAACAAAGGTACCTACCGCGTCAACCCTGATATCATTGCTTGTCACAGCTATCTTCGTTCTAACACCTGCTTCACGGGCAATCGCCTTAATCTGCACCACTCCCTCATCGATTTCTGGAGCTTCCCGTTCGAAAAGTCTTTTAACAAGCAGTGGATTCGCTCTTGAAAGAACAAGCTGAGGGTCGGTACTCTCCGGGCTGAGAACCTCAACAAGAACGGGAAGTACAGTATCTCCGTGTTCGAACCTTTCGCCTCTGGCCCTTTCTTCGGGAGGAATAACAGCATCTATCTGTCCGGCTATACGAACATTGACCCTGTTTCTGTAAACCTGCTGAACCACACATCTTGGAATTAGCTGACCGATCCTGCCTGAGTACTCATCGTAAACCTTATCTCTCTCTGCGGATCGCTCAAGAGTATGGAACTCATGCCTGAACACGTTTATTGCGGAACGGCCGAAATCATCAAAATCAATGGGTATTCCCACCTCATCGCCATAGTCGGCTTCGGGGTTGTACTTTCTTGCTTTTCTTCTTGTGATCTGAAGATGAGACCATGCCGGTTCAATTTCCCTGACCACTTCCATGAGAGCAACAATAATAACATCATCATTCTTCTGATCCCATGTTATCCTGATATTCTGAGGTGAACCGAATTCTTTCTCGGTTGCTTCCATCAGCCCTCTCTTGAGCCACTCAATCAGAAGTTCCTGATTAGCGCCCTTGCTTTCCCTTATCACCGCAGCCAGGGCTTCTATTCTCTGATAATTATCCGACACTTTAATCTCCTCGCAAATCTATTAACTTTGAACAGCTTATGTCATTCCAGTACTTCCACTGCCATCACAATATCGTCAGTGGTTACTATCCTGCCTTCCCTGAACTTGAGGCACCTTTCATTGTATCCATCAAGCCAGTCTGTGAAATCTTCTTCCTCCGTCTGTACGGACAGTTTTCTTCCAACGGATCTTGCCCAGTCGACCTCTGTACTGAGAAGGCGTCCTATTCCAGGCGAACTCACTTCCAGCCTGTAATTCAGCTCGGGCATATTTCCATCAAGGTGATCCTTAATGCTTCTGGACAGTTCAGCACAATCCTTGATGGTGACCCGGTCGGATTTGTCAACAAGGAGCCTTATCATGTGGCTTCTGCCAATGTTCTTTACAGCAAGATGAACAAGCATAAGACCGGCTCTGTCAACAAATTCTTCTATCACTTCAAACAGATCAGCGGTTTCCATGTCTCCTTATTTCGACAATATAAAATAAAGGCGGAAGATACCGCCTTTTGAATCTTTTGATTCTTCTAGCGCACTCGTTGAGTAAATCTAGTTTTTCTCAGCGTTTATGGCAAGTCAGGCTGATTGATTCTGCCCATTATAAGATCGCTCCTTAGAGCTTCCATATAAATCGTGTTTCCACCTCTGACCAGGAAGGGTGACAGAATTGACAGATCGTTGAGCATACTGCTTATCTGATACTGCGCTTCATTCTCTCCAATAATATCAACCAGTCTTTTTCGGGTATCAACAAGAAGTGAAACTATCTGCTCGCCCTGAACGGTACTGTAGTGAGGTATACCGTTGTACGATGAACAAAAGAATATATAAAGCCACTGGATATCAAGCTTTATCATTTCCGCGTTCAGAGAATCCTGTGCTTCAAGCGCAAGTACTCCTGAGTATGAGTTTTCCAGTAATGACGCTTCGCGCATTACCGGAGTTACGGTCTGATCATCCCTAGTATTCATGAAACAGTAAAAGGGACCTCCAATATGCTCCCAGATAATTCCCAGTTCTTCTTTTACGTCTGCAGCTTCATGCTGAAGTGCGGGAGATGACTCAATGAAAACCATGATTTCAAATATGCGTCTGTCAAATATCAGCATATTGATTTCGTTCAAAAGGTACATTTGTCTCTCATCGTATCCATCCAGCCCCGTGTTCAGCAGAGCTCTATTTAATTCACTCACCATCTGCGATACATCGATTGGCCATGCTGTAACATCGTTAAAATCAAATCCATTTAAAAAACACAGAACTTCGGTTATGGTCCGCATTCCCTCGATATCACCCTCTGAAGTCAGTATCAGCCCCTTCACCGCCCGCTGAAGCGGAAGTATGTCCAGTTCATCCTGCGGAATGCAGCTGAGATCCCTCATCACTCCAGCTGTATCTCCATTTTCAAACCGCTGAAGGATATCCAGGCCTTCCTGCATTCGCTGGATCTGAATACACGTGTATTCGTTTATCTCAGAAGCAAATTCTGAATCTCTGTTGCTTACGATGCTTGTCAGTTCGTTGTAAAGGCTGTCCGCTGAGTCTGCGTATCTGAGGAATGTGATACCGTAATCGAACAGCAGCATTCTTATAATGAAATTCCGGCCATCAATCTCAAGATCTTCTTTTCTTAATTTGCTCATCGATTGGATTGACATCTGCCATCCCAGATACACGCCATCAAATGACTC
This sequence comes from Candidatus Aegiribacteria sp., assembly GCA_030600545.1. Lineage (GTDB taxonomy): Bacteria > Fermentibacterota > Fermentibacteria > Fermentibacterales > JCC-6 > Aegiribacteria. The sequence continues at coordinate 16,057 of JAUVLV010000017.1, forward strand.
TGTAAGGGAGTTAAGAATATTTATCTTTATTTTGTAACCTTTTCTATTATGGGCGTGAAGATCCCATGCTTTCCGCATTTCGGCAAGGGCGCTGTCGGGATAACCGAGATTTGTCCAGACAAGGGTAAGGTTATTATGAACCTCAGCATAGTTCGGAGCCCTGCTGGTAAGCGAATCGTAAGCTATCAGTCCAAGTCTCATATACCGGTCCGCCTCTTCGTAATTCTCTGCTGTTATACCGTTGATGCTGAGAATTGAGCTTAATGGTGGCGAGAAATTCTGATACAATCTGGCAGTTGATACATATGCGCTTCCCAATGCGTACCATCCTCCAAGTTCATCGGGATTAGTTTCAACACACTGTTCGCACCACGCCAATGCGCTGTCAGCTGTCTGTCTTGCGTTATCGTAATAGTACAGTGCTCTCTGCATAGCTTCGTCATTTCCATTTCTTCTCCATTCCTCAGCAGCATTCACAGCATTTTCGATTTCAAACTGTATGTGGGTAAGGTATATGTCTTTTCCTTTGAACAACTCTCTGCCGGATCTCATTGCCCTCAGGTAGACTGGAAAAGATACGGCTCCAAGAAAAATTGCGATAAGAAGAAGCACAACTGCTAAACCGTATCTCCTGAGACTTTTCAGTGGAGTAAACTCTGACGGAATGGAAGCAAGAAGCAAACCTGTGAACAGAGCAAGAAGCAATGCTGAAGGAGGCCATCTCATGGCTACAGATACTGAAGCTTCAGCCATCAGAGCCATAATACCGGCCAGGAGGCCCAGAGTAAGCCAATTACTGCCCAAAGTCTCCGTGTTCTCTGTATCTGTAAAAAAATATTTTCTTTTTCTGTATACTATTCTGACTATTGAATAAGCCACAGCTGCCCACAGCAGCAACCCTATGATTCCCGTATCAACTAGTATCTCCAGATATTCACAATGTGCATGAAGCGTATTATGGCTGACGCCAAGAAGGAAATAATCCGGGTTTCTGAACTCAGGGAACAGTATCTGGAATGATCCCGGTCCGTTCCCAAGAACAGGATTACTGAGTATCATGGAAAGTGTACCTGACCATATCAGCTGCCTGACCTGAAGAGTACCGGTCTCAGTATGAACAAGTTCTTCCATTCGATTACTCAGAAGGAGAACTGAGCCACCAATAAGGATCAGGAAAACCAGAATCATCAGAACAAGTCTTTTTCTGTTCTTTCTTATGAATGGAATGAAAGGAAGGATAACTGCTATGGCCAGAAGACCTATCAGACTTCCCCGGGTTTTGCTTGCGAGAATGGCACCTGTACACAGTATTACGAAGACTGCCGAAGATATGGAACGGAATCTCGAAAGGCGGAATCTGCTCAGGAGAAATCCAGCGCCAACAGGCAGCATAGCCATTGAGAAACTCCCGAGAAGGTTCGCGTTCCCCATTGTGCCTGAACTTCTTGCCATTTGTGTAAGACCTGCATCCCACGGGAAGATTATTATGCCCTGGGACTGAAGGATAGCGTATACGGACAGAATAGCTGTAGATCCCACCATAGCCCACAGAATACCGTCCCTGGCACTTTCCGTGAATGTGGCTGCTATTACGAAAACGAGACCAGCAAGGGCAATTGTGCTGTAGATATACTTCATGGCATTGACGGAGTGAATTCCTGCATAATGCCGGAAGATCATCCACAGAATAAGAAGGCAAAGTGAGACTGCCAGAGATCTGCTGAATCTCTCCGATGCGATTCTGCCGTCTATTGCTATACCCAGAGATGCGACAAGCAGTGCAAGCACACTGCCGCCAACGTAGCTTGCTTCCTTTATCAGTATACTGCTTCTGCTGTTTGTTTGAACGAGAAATATCGACCCCAGTATTGCAAGTAGAATGATTACCTGAATTAACTTTCCAGGAATTTTTTTCATTCTCCGGTCTCCCTGGTTTCAGCACGGTTTATGAAAAATGAAAATAGACCGACGAGACCCAGTGCATGAATAAACAGGAGTACTGCCTGGTAAGGTTCAAGTGTAGGCAAAAGCAAAGCTAATGTACCCATTAGAGCCGCCACCACCAGCAAAACCGTTACGGATTGATTATGTGTTAATCCCAGCCTCATCAGACGGTGAGCAAGGTGATTCCTGTCAGCATTGAAAATGGGTTTTCTGATTTTCCATCGGTATTTCAGTACAAAAGCGGTATCAATCAAAGGAAGGGCAAGTATAAATATCGGAGTAAAAATGGCAATTTCCCGGATAGATCCCTCCGAAGTGTATACACCAAGCACTGCAATCATTCCAAGCATGAAACCGAGCATGTTGCTGCCGCAGTCACCCATGAAGATCGAGGCCGGATTGTAGTTGAAGAAGAAAAACCCGATTGTCGCCCCCGCGAGGGCTGCGCTGATGAACGCTATGGAGAGATTCCCTGAAAGAATATTCAGAATGGAAAAGAATATTGCCGCAATAGCACATGTTCCTGCGGAAAGACCGTCTGCATGATCAAGCAGGTTAACGGAATTAGTGATCCCAACAAGCCATATCACAGTCAATGGGGCGGTAAGCCATGCGAAGCTGCTTCCCGTAAGAAACACACTCAGTAAAGCTCCTTTTGTAATGAAAATAAAACCCACAAGAACTGCAGCTATGGTATGAAGAATAAGCTTGATAGCTGGAGATAAGCCAAGGATATCATCCACAAGCCCCACGATGGACATCAGGCCTGCTCCGATTATTACCATAATGCAAAGGGGTTTCCATCCGATTGAGATCATGCTGCTGTCACCATTTAAAAACAGCAAGCCTGCAAGAACTGCTATTCCGAAAGCCAGATAGATCGCCATTCCTCCGAGGAGCGGAGTGGTCATTAGATGCCTTTTTCTTCTATCCGGTTTATCCACAAACCCATACTTGAGAGCAACCCGTCTTGCGAGCGGGGTTAAAAGTACGCTTAAGCTCAGGGCTGCAAAGAAAGCAAAACCGATTTCCTTAATACTCATAAATGATTACTTAACAACCGAATCCAATTTGCCCACCTTTTTTGCTGAATCAACTTTCATGCGTATGCCATCCATATTGAAAAGATGGCATCTTCCAAGGTCAATCGAAAACCCGAATCTCTCTGCAGGAACAGCATTCACTGTCGGGCTGCATCTCACGGCGAACTGCTTTCCGGCAAATCTCATGTAGATGATATTCTCATTTCCAAGGGTTTCAATAACCTCAACTTCTCCCGAAAACCGACTTCCCTCAGATGGATGGATATCCTCGGGTCTTGCTCCGAAAAGATATTCACCATCCGGCAGACCCGCGTAGGGAGTATTCTCCAGAACCATGTTATTCGCACGAATGCGTATGATACCGTTTTCCAATTCAACGTTCAGTATATTCATTGAAGGGCTGCCTATGAATCCTGCAACAAAGCTGTTCTCAGGATTATCGTAAAGGTCCAGTGGTGTAGCTATCTGCTGAATATATCCATCTTTCAGCACCACTATCCTGTCTCCGAGTGTCATGGCTTCAGCCTGATCGTGTGTTACATATATCATGGTTGATCCCAGCCTTGTATGGAGCAGGCTCAGTTCATTCCGCATCTGTACCCTGAGCTTGGCATCAAGGTTCGAAAGGGGTTCATCGAAAAGGAAAACAGCAGGGTGCCTGACTATTGCTCTTCCCAGAGCAACTCTTTGACGCTGCCCCCCGGACAATTCCCTCGGTTTTCTCTGCAGATAGTCGGAAATCCCCAGAATTTCAGCTGTGTCTTTCACATTCTTATCTATCTCTTCGCCGGGCGTTTTCTTCATCCTGAGAGAAAAAGCCATATTGTCGTAAACGGTCATATGGGGATAAAGAGCATAATTCTGGAAAACCATGGCTATATTTCTGTTCTGCGGTTTTATGTCAGTTACATTCCGCTCACCAATGAAAAGCTCTCCCGTTGTTGGTTCCTCAAGTCCCGCCAGAACACGCAGTGTTGTGGATTTTCCGCATCCGCTGGGACCTACGAGAACAAGAAACTCACCATCCATGACTTCAATATCGAATTTGGCAAGAGCAAGAATGTCTTTCTGATAGATCTTACTTACTCCCTGAAATCTTACAGAAGCCAAAAATCACTTCCTTTCAATCAGTCCGGAACCATGATAACCGAAACAATCCGACCTTCAAAAGCAGCTGTTTCGGGATTAACCGGATCTCTGATCCATTTGTATCCGTTCACGAAATATACGTACCTGTAAACTCCACCGGGCAATCCTGCAATGTCCAGTGTCCAGTAACCGCTTTCATCCCTCTCCATCCTGTCCAATACCGGGTTTATGGTTCCACCCGCTGCAACACTGGAGCCCCATTCATTCCAGTCAGACAACACCTGAACGGACGATGCTCCAGGCAACCATAGAACCAGGCGGTTACCCTGTTCGGGCGGTATTTCCCTTGGAATGAAAAGCGAGCATCCGACTATTAATAAAAAGAGCAGGACAATGGATGAAGTGATTATTCTGATCATTTCAGCAAGCCTCTCAAGTCAATCCGAAAGGAAGGAGAATCAGCGTAATTCCAGTCTATTCTCACCAGACCAGTTACAGGACCAAGCGCTGTAGATACAGCGAGGCCGCATGCGGGCTGAAGACTGTCATCAATATCGCCCGAAACAGTTAATTCGGCGCATACATCGTCCCTGGGTGAATAGGATGCACTTCCGGTAACCCTTGAGCTGTCATTGATAATCTCTACTGCTATCCCGGCGGATGCGTAGGAATCGGAAGTGACGGAAGATATGACAGTTCTGTAGTCTCCATCTGCGTAATAATCAAAGATCACATCCCATGCTACTCCAGCCCGGGATATTAATCCCGCGGATGCTGAAACTCCGCTCAGACTGTCACTTTCAAGGTCAACCATACCTTTAATACCGGCGGAGGCAAAATATCTTCTTGATTCGAGGAATGCGCCAAGCGTAATTACCTTCTGCCCGGATACAAAAGCGCTTCCGGGGAATTCAATATTATTCCCGGCGAAATGTATTCCGGGAACAATTTCTATACTTCCCCAGCGCGTATCGAACGGAGAGTATTCGCGAATTTCACCTGATACTGCCCATTTCCCCTGCTCTCCGTCAGCGCCAGCAACGATAAGCCATGGGCTGAAATAGCGAAAATCTCCTCTGACTGATAATACATTCACAATGATATTCTCATCCGGTATGGAGTCATAAGTACGGAGCTGTGCCCTTGAATAATCCACACCAAGGAAACCCATCCATGGCGAGTGTACATCAAGCTGGGTAAGAGTATCTCCATGTGTTAGCTGAATAAGGTATTCTCCGCGGAAACCCAGAATACCACCTGAAGACAAACCGTACCCCTGGATGGAGTCTATATCCACCCAACCCCATTCAACTACCGGATTCGACAGCCCGGCAATGAAAGGCTGCCGATCGTTCAGATAAACACCTGCGCCAATCCATGGGGTACCCGGCCATTTTACACTACCTCTGCCCCTTCTGAACAGAACACGTGATATGGAATCACTTTGAATTGCGCCGGTTGCCAGAAAATCCACTTCTTGTGATTCAATCCGTACCGAAACGGCTGCGTCAATACCTGTACTGTCGATCACAGGATGATTATTTATCCATTTTCCCCCGGCGGAAGCATCGATAAGGCAATCGTAACCGAATATCCAGTTTTCGGGAATAATAGAAACATCCATTGAATCTATGCTGCCGGCAAAGAGAATTATCGAAGCTAAAAATGAGACATTCATTAATAACCTCCCGGAGATACGAAGATACCAAGAACCTGTCTGCAGTCGTTCTCGTTCAATAGAACTGCCCAGTCCAGTCTCAGCCAGTTAAAATCGATGGATGCTCCAGAATTCCAGGATGAGCCGTCAGTTCCCGTTCTCACAGTAAGCCAGTCATTTACTCCCATATCAAAACCCAGGGCACTCTTCCCATTCGTCACGGAGAAATGTCCGCGAAATCTTCTGTCAAACACTTTTGAAAAACCGTAACCGATGACTCTATCATGAAGTCTGTCACCGCAAAGCCTGAGATCAGAAACATTCGCGCCAATGGCAACTGTAGGAAATACTGAGAACTGAAACCCGAAACCTGCGGAAAGCATTTCGCTGCAGTTTACGGAATCATTGTCTGTAACGGTCAGAGACAGTTTTCCTCCAATTGAAATACTCGGCCCGAAAACCCCTTCCATGAAACCAACAGGATCACCCCTGATTGTCCTGGCTGCGATCACAGCAGCCTGTAGAGTATCCGGTCTCGATTCGGATCTTATCCATCCCGCAGCAGCACCGTAGTTATGGGATCCCAGTTCCATGACTCCCGCCGCGAATATGTTGTTATTCTCCATGTTACTGGCGGTTGAATAGACCGAGAACTGAGTCCCGGTAATTCTCACAAGCCCCGCTGGAGCAATAAGGCAAGATGACGCGTCGTCAGACCATGCGTAAGGGCCACATGCGCATCCTGCCACACCCGGACCATCCGGAAAAGACTGCAGGGAAATAAGAAATAGAAGTAAGCAGCCGATCAGTATGCACCTCTTCCCTTGAATATCGTTGCAATTGTTCTTAGAAGTATTGTAAAATCGAGCATCAATGACTGGTTTCTAATATAGTAGTAATCATATTCCAGATTGTCGTGAAGGGGAAGCTCTTTCCTGCCCATTATCTGCCACATTCCGGTAAGCCCCGGTTTCACATCCAATCTGTGTCTCTGCCAGCTGGTGTATCTTTCTACTATGAACGGCATTTCCGGTCTCGGTCCAACAAGACTCATTTCTCCTCTTAGAACGTTGAAAAGCTGAGGCAGCTCGTCAAGGCTTGTCCTTCTGAGGAATCTGCCAATGCCGGTAACCCTTGAGTCATCCATGGAAATCGGAGCTACTTCATACTCGCCGGATTCTGGTTTCATCGTTCTGAACTTGTAAAAGGTAAATTCCATTCCCTTGAGCCCTACCCTTTTCTGAGTGAAAATGGGCGAACCGCTCTTGCCGAGATGTTGTATGGAATATATCACTGCCATAAGAGGAAAAAGAAACAGAAGGAGCAGGATAGATATCGATATATCCATAACCCTTTTGGTTATTCTGTGTAATGAGCCGGGCTCACCGTATCCGATTTCAACAATGGGCAGTTTCGCAAGTTCATCAACGTCTGTGACTCCAAGAGCGATCTCAAATAGATCCGTTACGAGCCTGTAATGAATCTTTGTATTCTTTACCATTGAAATAATCTCAAGTATTTTCGAACGGTCCAGTTCGAGTGCGGCGAAGAACACCTCATCAACTTTCAGCTTGTCTATTGTCTCAACAATATCATCTATGGAAGTTACTATTTTTACTCCTTCGAACTGCTCTTTTTCAGTTGCTATTGAAGATATCACTCCCACAAGTTCCGGAGATTTTCCCGGGAGCCTTCTCAAGGCAGTAATAACCCTTGAGGCAACCTCACCTGTACCGACGACAAGAATCCTTGGAACCTCTCGCACAGGAGCTATCATCTGAGCTATCTTCCTTGCCAGATACCTTGAAAACGCTGTTACAGGCATGGAAATTCCTATGAACATGAAAAGGATCACCCTTGAAAATTCCAACCTTGCCAGATAGCTGGCGGCCATAAGGGCAACAAGAAGGAATACGAATGCCTTCAAAAGTTTTTGCAGTTCTCCCATGTTACCAAGGTATCTCTTCGGACCGTATAGACCAGCTCTGGCGAAGGAGAATACCCAGAGAACGGCAACCACCGGCATAACTATTATGTACAGACTCAATTGATGGTAAAATCCGGGAAGTATACTTGCGAAAACTTCAGTTCTGAGCACCCATGTAAGCATGAATACAAACGGAATGGTTACCAGATCAGCCACAATGAGAAGAATCATCAATATGCGGTCCGATCTTCGTGCCGGCGCTAATTTCATTCATTCACCTCTTCAGGGGCGAATATACCTCTGCAAAGTCCTGAAAACAGAGCGCAACTCCTTAAGAATGCGAAGACAAGTATTATCGGAACCAGTGATATATCGCTCCTGAATGCTGTCAGGGCAAGAGGAATCGTGGTTAGAATAAAAACTGCAATCCATACTGCAGAGATCAACGGATAAACGGGTAACAGCAGTAATGCCGGCAGGAAAAGCGGGCAGAGAAGTATCTGGATTTTCATACATTTCGGTGTATAGGAATCGGCTCCAGCCTTGCCGGGAAATCTTCTAAGAACCTTCATTCTCCATCTGCCCCGGGAGAACTTCATCCGCAGATATGCCTTCCAGGTGTCCCTGTGTGTGTGAACAACCTTCGCATCAGGGGCAAAACGCAGAACATATCCTTCTTCAGCCATTCTATAGGATAGATCTACATCCTCATGATCTGGAAATGGAAAGGTTTCATCGAACCCCCCCGTCTCCACCAGTATCCCGCGCCGGTAACCGGCAGAGTAAGTATCTACCATATCGATGTTCCCGGGCTTCAAGAGGAGCCTGTACCTCTCCTCGAACTCCACCTGAGCCAGCCTCTGGATAATTCTTTCGCCCCCGAACGAATAAGCACCCTTTACTGCATCGGCTCCCGCCGTGAGCACTCTCAGCATCTCCTCTGCCCAGTTCGGATCCGGTACACAGTCGGAATCGGTGAATAACACCGGGTCCCCGGTGGAAGCCATCCATCCTCGATTCCTTGCAGCGGCAGGTCCTTCATGCCTGCCTTCAATAACTTTGTCTGCCTTTGCCCTCATTCTTCCGGGTAATGGCTCCCCACCGTCAAGTGATACGATAATTTCAAGATTGTCTCTTACAGTCTGTCTGCCGAGGGCGTCCAGACATTTTTGCAGTTGCTGAAAATCATTATATGCAGGTACGATAACACTTGCTTTTCCCGAAAAGATGGATCTCACCTCCGCCTCGAATTCCTGAAGAGATATTTTCTGAAAGTCGAAAAAGCAAGAAATGTCCTTCTGCGTTCATCTCTGTCAATAAGACTCCTCCATAGTTTTCTGAGAATGTAAGAAGGCCTGAGATAGAATCTGCGTCTTGCGTAATCGCAGAAATCAACCAGTTCAGCGGAAGAAAGACTTTCTGTCCTTATTACGCAATTGTGCAATCCCTCTTCCGTTAGCCAGTCTCTCCAGCTGTCCGCGAGCAGATTTCCAGATTCAAGGGCCTGTCTGTAGGCTTCCGTACCAGGATAGACCATCATCGGGTAGAACTGTGCCGTATCAAGGTTCATTTCAAGTGCGAGTTTCAGTGTTTTTCGCATAGAGTCATTGTTCTCGCCAGGTGTTCCAACCATGAAACAGCCATGTACAAGTATTCCCGCCTTTTTAGCATTCTCGGCGAATTGAACTGACATTTCAGTAGTTATTCCTTTGCGCATGTTCGCCAGCATTTCGTTACTGCCGCTTTCAAATCCCACGCATACTGTCCTCAGTCCAGCATATCTGCACAGCATGAGGGTTTCAAGATCCACATCCACCCTCATGTTGGATGTCCATGAAATCGATACACCGTTTTCAATAAAGGATTCGGCAAGTTCCCTGAGACGTTTTCTGTCAACAGATATGGTATCATCCTCGAAGAAAACCGCCCTGATCTTTGGCATGTTATTCTGAATCCAGAGCATCTCGCCTGTTATGTTTTCAACCGACCTTCGTCTGAACTTCCTCCCCTGAAGCGTCTGCGGGAATACACAGAAAGTGCATTCATAAGGACAGCCTCTGCCCCCCATTATCATCACCTGGGGATGAAGAGCATTGGGATTGTTATATTTAATTACATCGAGGTGTTTCGCATAAACGCTGCTGACATACGGCAGTGAATCAAGATCAGTCACTTTTTCAGCATCTCCTGTAAATAGTGCTTCACCATTTTTCTGTCGCAGATACAAACCTCTGACCCCGGCAGTGTCTTTTTTATTTTCAATCGCCTCTGCCAGCCCCGTAAGTGGATTCTCATATTCACCTATAACGATGCCAGTAAACTTTTTGCCCATCTTCAGCGTTTCATCAGGCAGAGCGGAAGGGTGCGTACCCACAAGCACAACGAACCTTCCATCACAAGTGATGGTGTCCGCGAAGAGCACATCAGATTCGATTGATGGAGTTGAAGTCTCTATAATCACCAGTTCCGGATCAAAACGGTGAATTTTCCCAATGGTTCGTTCAACATCCAGCCCTTCCGCCGGTGAATCGACCAGATCGACTTCATGGCCTGCCTTCTCCATCGCACCGGTGGCATACGCCAGCCAGATCGGATAGTACATAGTCCCGCTTTTTGTAACAGCCGGGCTTCGCTGTCCCCTGCTGTAAGCGGGGATAAAAGGAGGGTTAACCGCCGTAATTCTCATTTATTACTTTCTGCAGTGTGATCCAGACCTCTTCTGTCTCAATAGAATTCATACATATGGCCCTGTCATGAACGCAACCGGGAAAAAGGCTGTTCGAATAGCATGGCGAACAATCGACGTCACTTCGCACCGGGCTTATCAGACCCGGAGCAAACAGGTACTCTGGAGATGATGGTCCGAAAAGAACAACCGATGGAACCTTCCCTGCCGCTGCAAGATGGGCGGATCCACTGTCTGCACCCAGAAATCCGCAGCACTGTTCGAATATTGCGGCGGTCTGCCCCCATGTTGTTTTTCCCGTCATGTCAATTACTGACGCCCTGCACTGTTTGAAGTCTCCTCCGCAATCTTTATATCATCTTTTCCCCCAACAAGAACAATATTGAATCCAGCAGCTGAAAGCCTGTCAATAATTATTGCGAACCTGTCGGGAAACCATCTCTTCTCGAGTACTGTGTCCCTGGGATTCTTTCCACCACCCGGAGCTATGGCAAACAGAGTTTGCGGGAGACGCAGCTTTGAAGCCCACTCGATTTCTGATTTCCTTACCGGGAAAACAGGTCGCCAGTCGTCTGGAGTCACACCGGCTGTTCTTGAAAAAGATTTTCCCGCAAATTCCGTTTCGGGCATTGGGAATACACTTTCCCATTTACCGAGTGGCTCTCCCCCTGATGACCTCATAGGTGCCCCGGTAAGATACCGTACCCATCTCCTGATAGCCGGTGATCCCTGAAATACTATAGTTTCCTTTACATTTTTTAGAAATCTTCGATTCCTTACGGACCAGCGAGTAAGTCTCAGGGAACCACAGGTTCCTGAAGGAGGTACGGGAGCAACAAAGACTTTGTTTATTCCGGGGAATCGCTCCCATACATCCGCAGCGGAATCACCTGTAAGAACCCAGAATTCGGCCTTCTTGCTTCCCACGAGCTCTCTTACTGCGGGAGTACAGAGCAACGCGTCACCGAAGGCATGCGTCTTGACCAGAAGAACGGGAGATCTAGCCGGCATATCTCTGTTCCTTCCAGGCGAGATATCTTCGTACCGAATACCTGATACCACATATAGCTGCTATGGCCATTGGAAAATCAACAGCCACTCTGTGCGGTGTACCGGAAGCTGTAAGAAGATGCATAAGTGAGTATCCAGCAATAAGAGTGGCAAGAAATAAACCTTCAACTCCATTTTCCAGTGAGCATCTTACCGCTCCTCCCCACAGAAAAAACAAAACCCAGAAAAGTGCCAGAAGGCCCGCAATCGTGTAGAATGGCGAAAATGAATTAAGCGGGAACGGTTTGAAGAATTCGACAAAGCGAAGTAAGATCAGCCTCAGTGTCAGTACGGGATTGTCAAACATAAAACGGATATTTCTCTCGTACAGTATCCTGTCCCTTACCCACTCCGGTTCATCCCTGAATTCAGGGAACTCCGCAAGCTCCGGAGAATTGAGCCTGTCAATGTACTGATCACGAAGATCGCTGTACAGCAGTAACGCACCCCGGGCTTCGTTAAGAAAATGATCAGTAAATATTCTTCCGTTGTACTCCCATAGATTCACCCCGCCCTGCGCAGGCATGATACGGAATGTTCCGGAAACTCTTTTATTCCGGATTCCCCATGGAAGCATCATAAGAGAGAATACCACCAGGATGGTAACAGCAGCCAGTAAGCCATTCCCGGAAAACCACCGCTTGCCCCTCACTTTTTCACAAGTTCCCCTCATTCTGTCAAGAATTAGCTTCAGAATCGGTGTGAACGGCAATATCAGGAGCAGCCATACCATTACGGGCAGAGAAGCGGGACGAACATAGAAGGCAGCAGCCCATACAATACCGGTCAGAATCGCTTTCAGCAGGAATCTGCCACCCTTCAGACTGCTTTCAAGAAGTCGGACGGATAACAATATTCCCAGAAGAAAAAGAAGAGAGAACAGCGCCTGTGTTGCCGGCATGGCTTCGTAGTAAAGTTCAAATGGATCAAGCGCGAAGAACAGCCCCGCAAAAAAAAGGTAGCGGCCCGAAAGGAACCTTCCCGCAAGTTTCAAACCAATTAACACAGTTAATAGCCCTAGAATCAGTTGAACACCCCTTACGGCAAGAAAATTCCCGGGGCCGAATACAGCAAATATCCCTGCCATGAAAAAAGCGTACCCCGGTACAAGAAATATTGTCGGCTGTTCCGGCCTCAATGCCCCGTAATAACCATCTACCCTCCTGTAGAATTCAAAAGACCTTCTGAACATCAGAGGAGCGTTTTCCTCCTCCGCAGGATGCATCATGCTTCGGGAAATCATGAAACCTTTTCCTCTTAGAAGATTCTCCGCCAGATTTGCCTGAGTTCTGCCTTCTCCGATCATGAATATATCCTGTGAAGCGGCACCGAATACAAGAATCCGGGCAATAAGGGCAATCAGCAGGATTTTTCGTATCAGTGCTTTTTCAACCATTCGGCAAACCATTCCGATCGCATCAGCTCAAGCTCATCAGTCTGTGTTGACGTCCAGACAGGCTCCGTTGCCGGATGCATTACCAGTTCGGCAACACCATCACCTTCAATGCTCCCGTCAATGCTCTTGAGATATTCCATGGAGACATTACCACTTCTGGAGAAGCCCAGCATAAGGTCCGGGGTTATGATGCCCCGTCCAGCCGCCGATTTTGCCAGTTTCCTTCCAAGCCTGTCAAGTATGAAGCACGAGGGACTTTTCCACTTTTCCGGAAGCACAGCTCCTCTAACCGTTCCTATTCCGTACTCATCAGCAAGATCGAGGATAACTTTTCTCAGTCCTCCGGCGTTATGAATATGCTGGTGGCTGTCCAGCCTTGTTACCATAAGTCCTGTAGAAAGAACCTTCTCTATCTGGCTCCTCCATTCGTTTTTTACCTTATCCGCCAGTTTTCTTCCATTTCTGAACCATGTCAAATGTGAGGAGGGAAAATCTTTCTCAACGAGAAAAGGAGGCTTCACACAGTTCAGGTGTACCGATATCGCAACATCCGAACTGGAGGCAAGTACAATCGCTCCGTCCAGATAGGGGCCGGTAGCCATAATACTCAGGCCATCAATAACTCTCATAGGAAGAAGCATCTCAACGCTTCTATTCACCTCTGCTGCCATTCCGAGATCATCAACAGTTACAAAAACTCTCATTCCCTTAGCTTTCCCTCTTTCCCCAGCTCTTCTCTATTCGTATCATTCTCGATCCAACCCGCTTTCCTGCCTGCGAACAGCGATGTAAGCACCATAAGGATCGTATCAACGGGCAGCCTGTAGCGTACTCCGCCGTGAGCAAGTGAATGAAGGGCCAGATAAAGGATAAAGAAGCAGACAAGAAATATAATCCGGCTGTCCTTTCTTCGTTTTAATGCTTCCCGGACAGCTATAAGAAGCATGGGAAGATAAATCAGTATTCCCACAAGTTTCACTGCTGGATTTTCCATTGTTCCACCAATCGGAGACAGAAAAAGACCAGCCCTGACTACTGTGAGATACGCGAACAGTACCGGGTTCGCAATGATGAACTGCCTTGCTCTCTGCATGAGAAGCTGACTTCTTTGGAGCTCTGTATCAAGCCCGTCCATAGGAGGATACTCAAGGAGATCTCTCCTGTTGATATCTTCCTCTATGAAATCGGGAATACCGATACCCTCAATAGCAAGCATGGAAGGACTATTCCGCATCCAGAGATTGATGAAACCCTTTGTCGGCAGCAGAACCGGACTGCCAAGAACAGCCTGGTTTCTTGCTAACCAGGGAATGCAGCAAAGAACAAAACCGGCCAGAAGCAGAAGAGCTGCCCTCCATCTTCTCTTGAAAAACAACCAGGCCAGCTGCAGAGGCACCAGAAACAGAACTGTACTTCTTATCAGAAAGAGGATACCCGTTGTAATTCCCGAAGCAAAACCCGCACTCAGTTTTGAAGCGGATCTTATTGTCAGCAGCGCGATAACCGGAAGAAGCGAAATGTGAATCATATCCGTCATGGCATATGCGCTATAATAAACATAATATGGATAAACAGACCATATCAGTGCCGCAAGCATGGCCTGCTTTTCTCCCCAGTTCTCCGACATCAGTTTCCAGACAGCCCATGCTCCCAGAAGCGCGAAGATGGAATTCAGGAAAAAAACAGCTCCCGTACACGGTCCTGTTATCATAAAAAGAGCCGCCAGAAGGATAGGATACCCCGGTTCCATTGCTGCTGTGGGAGTCTCTACCGGTATTATGCCGAATATGTATTCCGTATCCCGGGTCCAGTTACTTAGCGACTCGACCTCTCTTGCCATAGTGCATCTGAGCAAACCCATTTCGCTGCTGTATGAGATACCCTCGCCCGTAGCTACCCTTCCAGCCATGGATATGTAAACACTCTGATCCCGCGGGGGTTTCGGCAGATCACCCCCAAGTAGAACGAACCACGCAATCCTTGGCAGAAGAACCGCGAGTACGACAGCAATGTATCTGTATTTCAGAAGTAATTTCATTCCTGCTTCCAGACCGCTTGAGACAACCTCAGGGGGGGATCCTTCCTCTCCTCTATCAAAGTGATTGGATAGAAGAATTCCTGCCAGTGATAGTCCCTGCTTGCTTCCGGATCGGTAAGGGCAATGCCGAGAAGGTAGGTTCCGGGTTCCTCGATATCCAGGTCTATCTCTATACTGGATTCGAGCGAACCGGTGATACTCAGCAGGGGCTGGTTCATCTCAAGATTATTCGTTCCGATTACGGTTTCACCGTCTGCTCTGTGAATTGAAAAACCGAAAACCACGTTATCAACCCTTGAGGGAATGCGACTCTTAATGACCGTATCTATAATGATACCGTCTCCCTTTCTGAATATTCCGGTTGGAATACCATCAGAATTTCTCAATTTAACTGAATCAAACCAGATTTCCCGGCTGCCCCATTCCTTCGGAGTCGCGGTTGTGGATATTTTCTTCATTCGCGCGGATGCCTTTTGAAGATATCCTGATAGAACGTCCTCTGCGCCTCCATCCATCTCAATTCTGCCTTCATGCAGCCAGACGGTCCTGTTGCACAGCTTTGACACGGCTTCAAGGTCGTGTGAGACAAAGATAATTGTCTTTCCTTGTTCCCTGAAATCCTGTATGCGCTGGTAACATTTCTCCTGAAATCCCACATCACCCACAGCAAGTACTTCATCAATCAGCAGTATGTCCGGATCAACAGTCGTCGCAAGGCTGAAACCCAGTCTCATGAACATACCGTTGGAATAGTATTTAACGGGTGTATCCATGAAACGGGAAAGCTGGGCAAAATCAGCTATTTCGGGAATAAGAGCCTTCATGTCGTTCCTGCCCAGACCAAGCATGGCCCCGTTAAGCATCAGGTTTTCTTCACCTGTAAGATCGGGATGGAAGCCAACTCCCAGGTCAAGAAGGGAAGCAATTCTTCCCGATGACACCGCAGTTCCCAGGGTTGGTCTGTATATACCTGCAAGTATTTTCAGTGTGGTTGATTTCCCGGCACCGTTCGATCCGATGATCGCCACGGATTCGCCAGGTTCAATATCGATACTGACATCATCAAGCGCTCTGAAATTCTCTATACTGGTTTTTCTGTTGAACAGATTCATCATTGTTTCTCTTAGTGAAACAGCCCTGTCATGGTAAAGCCTGTAATCAAGAAAAACATTCGTCATGTGAATTCCGCCTGAATCCAAATCACAACTCCTTTACAACCACTGGTTCGGCCTTCCTGAAGACGCTGATGCCGATAAACAACAGCACAAAGGACCAGGAGCCCAGAGATATCCAGCACCATAATGGTGGCCATGTACCCGCATAGAAAATAGAATGCATTATCTCCATGAAACCGGAAACGGGGTTGAATTTCAGAATAGCCACCAGATTCTGAGACTGAACAATATCAACACCGATGGAATCGAGTGGATAGATGATCGGAGACGCGTAGAACCAGGCTAGAAGCAGAACTTCAATGAATTGCTTTACATCCCTGTAGAAGACATTTCCGATTGAAAGCAACATCCCGATCCCAACTGTCATCATTGTAAGAAGAATCAGCGCAGGCAGAATCAGCACGATGGATATTCCCGGATAGTGCCCGAAGATGATCAGTATAGCTTCCAATACTACAAGCGCAAGGAGAAGATGAACAAGATTTGCCGCAACCTCAGCCGCAGGTAGTGCCATCCTTGGAAAATAAATACTCCTTATAAGCCTGTGGTTATCCAGAAGGCTGGATGTAGTGGCACTCAGTGATGAGGAAAAGAAATTCCAGGGCAACAGTCCTGTCAGAAGAAAAAGTGAAAAGTGGGGTATCGCGCCACCAAAGCGGAGTATCTTCGTGAATACAAAATAGTATACCACCATACTGAACAGTGGTTTGAGCAGAAACCAGGCGAAACCCAGTATCGACCTCTTGTAGCGTACTTTCAAGTCCTTTGTCACCAGGCTTTCCATGAGAAGGACCAGTCTTGAGATACCCCATTTATCAGTCATCTTTCCCACCACGAAAACTGAATTTGTTTTCTTCCCCCCTAAGCAATCTTACAATGTTCGATTTATGCCGCACAACAATAAGAACAGCAACTAGACAAATGATTATCTGGACGGAAGGTTCAGCGGGTTCCAGAATGAACACCGCTGGTATCATTGCCACTGGGGCGGATACTGATCCAAGAGATACATACCTTGTAGCTGAAAAAATGAGGATGAACACTGCAAAACCAACAGCAACAGTCAGGGGTGATAAAACCATTAGAACCCCAAAGGTTGTCGCGACGCCCTTTCCTCCGCGAAATCCCAGCCAGGGGCTGAAAACATGCCCCATAACAGCAAAGATGGATGCAGCGGCCAGAACCCATTGCCCGGCTGAAGGCGTGAAACCTGCAATTCCATACTTCGCGGCAAGAATGGGCAGCGCTCCTTTGAAAGCATCCAGAAAC
Source organism: Candidatus Aegiribacteria sp. (assembly GCA_030600545.1). Lineage (GTDB taxonomy): Bacteria > Fermentibacterota > Fermentibacteria > Fermentibacterales > JCC-6 > Aegiribacteria. The sequence goes on from JAUVLV010000017.1 coordinate 33,331, forward strand.
AACCCTGTGAAACCAATTCCCCTGCCGCATACCCGAAACAGATTCGTAGCACCGGTGTTACCGGAACCTTCTTTCCTTATATCAACGCCCCTGATCTTTCCCAGAATCCATGACCAGGGAATCGAACCGGAAACAAAGGCAAGCAGAACGTAGAAAACACCTGGCCAGAGAGTCATATCAGTGTTTCCTCTTTCTGTAAATAACTTTCAGCGGAACCCCTTTCATTCCCAGACAATCCCTCAGGTTGTTCTCAATATAACGCCGATAATTCTCCGGAATATCCTCGGGACGATTTGAGAATATCAGTATCTTCGGAGGTTTCTGCCCCACCTGGGTGGCATAGAAATACTTTACAGGCTTGCCTCTTGGTGATGGTGGTTGAACCTCTTCTACTGCCTCCTGTATTCTCCTGTTTAACTCGGAAGTTGAAAGGTCCGATTCCCGCATTTCTCCAACTTTAACAACGGTTGGGAGTATTCTGCCAGCGCCTTCCCCGGTCAGAGCGGAAAAGAAGATAATCGGAATATTCTTCGCCTGGTTGAAACGCTGAATGATGCTGTCTACCCAGAGTTCCTTGTTTATTCCCAGGTCGATCTTGTTAACCCCTATTACAACACCTTTGCCCATATCCCAGGCTTTCGCGGCAATGCGAATATCCTGCTGAACAGGATACTCCGTCCCATCCATGAGAACCAGAACCACATCCCCCCTGGAGATGGATTTCCAGGCTCTCACTGTGCTGTAGAACTCCACATTATCCATTTTGCGGGATTTCCTTCGGAGTCCTGCCGTATCAACAATTTTTATCTCGTTATCATGCCAGGTAACCATGGTATCTATAGAATCCCTGGTTGTTCCGGGAACATCTGTTACAATATTCCTTTCCTCCCGGCATAATCTGTTAACTATCGAACTCTTTCCAACATTCGGCCTTCCAACCACTGCCATTGAAAGACCCGTGTACTCGCTTCTCTCAACGGCGGGAAGAACAGCGATTACAGCATCAAGCAGATCACCCGACCCATGGCCATGCAGTCCGCTAACCGGCCATGGATCTCCCAGACCCAGTCTGTAGAATTCCGGTACAAGTTCCATTCTCTGGTTATTGTCAATCTTGTTCACAGCAAGAAAGTGCGGCAAACCCGATTTTCGCACAAGCTTCGCAGCCTCAATATCGAATGGATGAATCCCCGAAACCGCGTCCACCACAAGGATTACTGCGTCAGCTTCCAGAAGTGCAATGTTTATCTGACGTTCAATACTTTCCTGAAAAGCATCTTCACTGCCCGGTTCAAGTCCGCCGGTGTCAATAACGAGAAAATCGTATCCTGACCAGTTTGCCCAGGTGATCTTCCTGTCCCTCGTAACTCCCGGTTGATCATCAACTATCGCTATGCGGCCACCAGCAATGCGGTTGAACAATGTTGATTTCCCGACATTGACTCTGCCGACTATTGCGACAGTAGGTAAACTGGACATGCATTCACTCCATTCCGTAGATTACATATGAACAGCAATTATACGTTTTGCGGGTTTGATAAGGGAGTCCGCAATATCCCATAACCAGGAGAGAATATGATTCAGCATTGTATTTACGCATTTATAATATTTGGATCGTTTACTGATTCAACCGAAATTGTACCTGCATTCAGGGATTCGATACTTGCGGGAAACGTGCCAGCAGCCGTCGATCTGATTTCCAGTGAAGCTGTCCTTGATGTAGATTCCGTTCTTGCACAGAATCCTGATCAGATAAACGATATAATATCCTACTTCGGCCTTCAGCTGGAAATCCGGGAAATGGAGGAAATGGATGCCAGGCAGCTGCTCATCGAGATACTATCCAGCCCGGCAGTCTCCGGCGCTTTCATACTTTTCGGCGTTTCACCGCGAGAACCTGTGCAGTCTGCAGAGAGGTTGTTCGTTCCGGTTGAATACGGATTCCCTGGCTCAAAGGACACAGTCTACATTGAGATTATCTCAGAGGATGGAGATTGGAAAATAAACGATTTCTTTGAAAATATTCCCTGAATCGATCCACTCCCCCGGAGTATCTGAACATGTTAGATTAGATTTCGCAGGTTTACAGACTGTGTTACGTACGAAGCTCACTGATTCTGCCCTCTATATCCAGGAGAAGGGATGCTTTTGAAAAACGGAAACATAGAAGCCATCCAAATGAAATCGCTGCTAAGGATAAACAGGGCTATCAGCCGCGTCAGAGACCTTTATTCCCTTGTTACTCTTCTCGCGTCGGAAACCAGCAAGGTTCTTGATGTTGAGAGATCAACTGTGTTCCTTTACAGCAGAAAAACCGATGAACTCTGGTCATACGTCGCAGAGGGCGAATCGGAAGAGATACGATTCAGCGCCAGTCAGGGTATAGCCGGTTCAGTCTTCCGGAACGAGAAAACGCTGATACTTCGTGATGTTTCCGAGAACGAACGATTCAACAGAACCATTGACAGAACAACAGGTTTCATCACAAGGAACATGATAACAGCTCCAATTATCAACCCCTCCGGTGTCTGCATTGGCGTATTCCAGGTCATCAACAAGAAGAAAGGTAATTTTACCGATAAAGATGCTGAATTTCTTGAAATAGTATCTTCTGAAACCGCCGTAACAATTGAGAACGTCAGGCTTCTTGAAAGCCGAAAACGAATGTTCGAAAGTCTCATCAAAGCCCTTACCGTCTCTATTGAAGCAAGGGATCCTCTAACGGCAGGACATAGTTTTGATGTTACATTCCTGGCAGGTAAAATTGCTGAATACATGAATATCGACGCCGACACCCGGGAAGCAATTTATTATGCGGCCCTCCTGCATGATTATGGCAAGATTGCTGTTCCAGACAGCATACTCAAAAAACCTGGAAATATCTCAGAAGACGAAATGTCCATACTCAAAAAACATGTGCAGCATACGAAAATAATTCTCTCTTCGATAGAGTTCGAGGGAAAGCTCGAACAGGTTCCGTTATTCGCGGCACATCATCACGAAAGAATCGATGGAAAAGGATATCCTGACGGCCTGATAGGCCCTGAGATATCCATAGGAGGCAAGATAATAGCTGTTGCCGATGTTTTTGAGGCTCTTACAGCCAAGAGACACTACCGTGATCCATACTCACTGAAGAAAACACTTAACCTCATAATCAGTGGAATCGGCACACAGTTCGATAAAGACGCTGTACTGGCACTGAGGAATTACTTCCTGGACATTGGAAAACTGAAACCCGAAGAAGTGCCGCTTGACTGATTCAGTGGAAGTGCTTTTTCGAGTCCTTCTTTCGACGATTAGTATAATAAGCAGATTCCATGTTCACTAAAGGTTTTTCACCCGGAAACAGACTGTTGCGAATCCTGAAGGTTATTCTCATTGGCGTACTTGTAACGGTATCGATCTGGGGTATTTCAAGGTTCGAGTTTTTTGACAATTTTGAACGCAGCACTCTTGATTTACGTTTCAAGCTATCTCCCACACCTTCTGAGGCTGACAGCAGTATAATCCTGGTTCTTCTTGATGGAGGGTCTATGGACCAGCTGCCCTGGCCCGTTCCACGGCAGCTCTATTCCGATGTTCTCGGCCTGCTTCAGGACTGGGGAACCAGGGTTGTAGCATTCGATATTCTCTTTGACCTTCCATCCGTTTATTCCGCTGTCGAGGACAGTATCTTCGGCAGTGTTGCATCCACAGGAAGTACAGCATTTGTTATGGCTATGCTCCAACGAGATGGTTCTGAAATACCGGAGAACGCTATCATCGATATTTCCATCAATTCTGCTGAACTTGACTCCGCCTGGTACTGCACACCACCGACGCAGATGATAGCTAAAGGTGCTGAAATACTCGGAAGCACAAGCGACAGGCAGGATCCTGACGGTGTTTTCAGAAGCATCCGCCTTCTCACCGAGACACCGCGTGGAATTGCACCCTCACTTCCCGTGGCGATCGCCTGGCTTGCCCTTGAATGTCCCGATATCACTGTATGCGGTGATAGATTCAGTATTGGCGGCATCACATTACGAACCTCGGATAACTGTAGACTTCAGCTGAAATATCACGGTCCTGCGGGAACATATACTAGTATTCCCCTCGCAGATCTTACCGCCGCTCTGAACGCTCGTGCTACCGGACAGCCCTGTCCTGTTGACACAACTGTTTTCAACGGTGCAGTTGTTCTAATAGGTTACGCAGCGCCTGCCCTTTACGATCTTAAACCAACGCCATATTCACCCCAGTGCCCGGGTGTTGAAGTAATAGCTACAGCTGTTGATAACATCTTGAACAATAGTTATATAAGAAAGTACCCTCCCCGGGTATCATTCTTTACTGCTCTCCTGGTTTCCCTCCTTTCCGCCATATTTCTCTCCGCAGTTAAACGCATACCTCTTGGTACTCTTCTGGCTGCTCTTCCAACTTTACTGCTTCTAGTAATTTCCCTTTTTCTATTTCGCAGCGGTATATGGCTTGAAACTGTACTGCCCGCTTCTTCGGGAATACTTACCATTCTCGCTGGCGGCATTTTTCTTTTCAGTTCCGAGAACAGGAAAAAGCAGGAAATAAGAAACGCATTCTCTCAGTATCTTTCACCTGATGTCGTATCTCAGGTCACAGAACATCCCGAAACGCTGGTTCTTGGAGGCGATAAGAGATACATGACCTCTTTCTTCTCTGATATCAGAGGATTCACCGGTTTTTCGGAGAAGCTCAAACCTGAAGAACTCGTATCACTTCTTAACCGTTACCTCACAATCATGACGGATATTATTCTGGAGACAGGCGGGACTGTAGATAAATTCGAAGGCGACGCAATTATCGCATTCTGGGGAGCACCTCTGAAGCTGGAAGATCACGCCGAAAGAGCATGTTCTGCAGCTCTAAGATGCCATAATGCCCATATTGATATGAACCGTCAGTTAATGCTGGAAGGGTATCCCGAGATATTCACGAGAATTGGCCTTTCAACCGGTGACATGGTCGTTGGTAACATGGGCTCATCAAGGCGATTCGACTACACTGCGATTGGAAGTACCGTTAATCTGGGTTCAAGGCTTGAGGGTGCGAATAAGGTTTACAATACCTCCATAATGGTTCAGGAGGATACTTTCAAGAATGCCCGAGATCAATTCGTTTTCCGCGAACTGGACACGATTCGTGTCGTCGGTCAGCAGATACCGGTAACCGTGTATGAGCTGAAATGCCGTCGCAATGAGATAACAGATGAACTTGAAACCGTTCTCCGCGAGTATTCAATCGCCCTGGATCTTTACAGAAAGGGTGATTTCAGAGCCGCAGCGGAAGCATTTTCCACTATCGGTGATCCAACATCGATGATAATGGAGCAAAGATGCAGTCAAATGATCGAAGAGTACGCTGATGATCCGGATAAATGGGATGGTGTTTTTAATCTATCGTCAAAATAATCACCATACTACGGTGATTCCCGCGCCTCCAACAGCGTTCGTGTAATCCTTCTCAGTAGCACTTGAATACGTAAAGTATTCTCCGGACAGACTTGCCATAAGGTAATCGCAGATTGGAAAACCGCCGTTCAACACGATTCCCTTCTTCTTCTCACTACCTCCAGTGGTGTAATAACCTCCGAGAGTCATTGAGAGAGAATTGGACGGATACCATGTACCTCTCAGATCACTCGTATACTTCCAGACAGGATAGCTGCCGGTTCTTGTTCGTCTTGTGGAGAAGCAGCCGCTTATCGTCAGCGGAAATTCAAGTGAAACCGTTTCCCTGAGTACTGCATTCATAGAACTGTATTCACTGCTTCCGCTTCCCACTGAATTGTCATAGATAGTGAAAGCCGCTGATGAATTTACATCCAGGTCTGCGATGTCTCTCCTATAGTTCGCGGAAATGGATATCATGGAAGTTTCTATGCTGGATGAAGAACTGTCCTGCATTTCAGTGAAAGAAGGGGAATAACTTATGTAGATTCTTGGAAGATCTTCAAAAATAAATCCAGCCCTTGCGCCGTAAGTATTCGTAGATGTAGTGAATGATTTCGAATCCATAAGATTATCCGATTTCCACCTGTACCACAGTCCAGCGGACATCTGTCTGTTCATGAAATACCTGTCCGCTCTTGTCTCAATTGATACTTCATCACTTCTAAGGTATGGCGAACCCATACTTTCAAAGCCGGGCTCTACACGTTTGAATGTTGCTGAAAGCATATTTTCCGAAAATCTCACAGATGAGGACAGATTAAGTGCCCATCCGAAACCCGAGCTGATGTTAACCCCTGAAAAATCCATCAGCCACTGCGGAACCTGATCTGATTCAATCCCGGGGCTCCTGGTATCTCTTGTGAGCACCGATCCCGCTATTTCCCCATTGAAACGGAATTTCCCGTCAAACATAACTGTACCTAAATCAAGTGACGCTACCCAGTTTTCCGATGGAGTAATTCTGAATGTGCTGTCTTCCCTTATAGAGCCGTTTTCATCCTTTCCGTACAGCATGCACAGGTGCAGATGGCTGCCGTAGGGAGAACCAAAACCTGTTTTTACAGCGTACAGGTTCCGCTCGTACTCTCCCGCATAATCACCCTCAGGTTCAACTCCCCGCCTGTTCCTGCCTCCGGAAGCAGCAAAATAGAATCCACCCGGATTAAGAGCAAGATTCACGCCTGAAATACTCACTGCATTCAATGTAAATCTCGTGAGATAAGGGTTTGAAGCACCAATTCCAATGGATGATATCCATGATTGGACAGTTCCTTCCCGGGCAGATGCGGAGGGGGTTGATGAGATGTAAATCCTGTTCATGTTCTGCCTCTGCATACTCTCCTCTGACGATACAAACAAATTTGCCGCAACAGGTAAGCCGTAGATATTGAATACGGGATCGAATCTCCAGCGCCAGAACTTTTTCGGCATTTCGGACCATGCATTATCCCCGGAGGAGTACTGATTATAAAAAGAAGAACTTCCGGATATTTGAATGTCATCCGATGCGGATAAAGCAACTGCAAGAAGTAACAGTACGACTGCCGTTCTCACTGTTCTTCTCCTGAAACATCTATGAAGCCATTATTGAAGGAGTTCATACAGTACTGCGGCCAGCCGTCAGTCATAGGGCCTGCTCCCGATCCCGCCATAGCATAGATCCAGTTATCATCACTTCCGAAGTAGACAGTACCGTCAATACCGATTACAGGACTGGAACGGACGGCAGCTTTCGTCTCGAACTTGCAGAGAAGGAATCCTGATGGGGAGAAGCAGTGCAGGCAGGCATCATCACATCCGAAGAACAATGATCCTGCAATGTTCAACGCTGGAGTTGACGTAATCACAGCTCCCGCGGGTATGACCCCGGTTCTTCTGCCGGTTTCCCATTCCAGGCCATAGATGTTCCCGCTCCAGGTACCTGCGTAAACAGTACCATTGGAAGAAACAACAGGTCCGGGATAAACCTGCGAAGGTAGACTGGAATTCCATATCTGTGAACCTTCCATACTGAAACAGAATACTTTCTTCCCGGCTGCGGCATAGATATTGTCGCCAAAAATAACCGGACCTCCGGAAAAGCTCTCATCCACCCGGAATGTCCACTTCGTAGTTAAACCACTGCTGTCATCGTCCACGGCGTATATGCGATTGGCATCACAGGTGAAATAAACCGTTCCTTCTGAATCAGCAGCTGCAGGTAGAACAATACTGTCATCTACTTTCAGTGTATCCGCGATCTCTCCGCTGAACGTGTCTATTGAATAGAATATTCCCTCTATGGATCCTGCATAGAGTTTCCCGGACGGGAGAATCAATGGACATGCCCTAACAGGCCCGGTCCTATTGTTATTCCACATGAGAAAACCTGAAGGATCAATACAGCAGATTCCAAAATCACCGGCTGCGAAAATCCTTCCATCCGGCCCTATGGCAACTGCGTACACCGGACCACCCGCAGGATACCTCCATAATTCGCTTCCCCTTTGATCAAGCGAATAGATGAAGCCGTCGAAACTGCCGCAGATGATGCTTCCGTCAATCGCGATGGCAGGACTGCACTGAACCCTGTCACCTGTTTCAAAACTCCATATCTCCGAACCTTCTTCGCCAGATATTCCAAGATTTACACAGGAAAATATCCAGACTTCGCTCTTACCAACAGTAACACCATCGTAGAAACCTTCAACCTGCCAGGCGTAACTGTGTCCATATTCAAAAGAGTTAGCATACACAGGATAAACGATCTCCTCAACAGAAAGATCTTCCGCAATGAACCAGGCCGGGTTTGCGGATATGGCGCTTTCAGGTGACTGTCCCTCCAGTATCTCAACTATCCTGATCGAGTATTCAACGGTTCCGGGAGGGTAGGAAGGAAACCAGATAAAAATCGGTGAAGGTTCAGTGATCTCAATATTATCGGTCGGATACTGAAGCGCAGGAGCTGTATGGTTCTCTACATTCTGTGTAAAACCATCTGTTCCCAGTACACCTCCACCCTCTTCGTAAACGTAGAATGTGACAATATAGGTGCCGTCCGGAAATCCCCCCATACGCGCTACACTTGTCTCGAAAACACTATCGTAAAACTCCGTACTGATGGGAGTCAGTTCCGAAGAACTCAGTATAAGGGGTCCCGGAGGAAGGAGAAACACTGAAGTTCTTGCATCCATCAGAATTCCGTATCCGACCTTCTCTATGGTTGCAAACAGATAGACGGAGAATATTTCAGGCATGGTGTTGTAAAGCCGAATCCTCCAGAGATCTTCAATATACATCTGTCCGGATGGCGGCGAGATGAGTTCCACTTCCACAGGCAGCTGTGGAGGAGGAGGCTGATCGAAGTCAGGAGTGATCAGATCAGCTGTGGGCAATAAAGTTCTGTCAGCCAGTATCAACACGGATATTATTATTGATAGCATTCTTTTCCCCCATTATTTATAATATCATTATATACTTTATGTGTCCACAACCCCCAAGCATCTTTCACTTCTCGATTACAGCTATGGACAATATACAGCACTCTGCTTACAATCTCTACAGAATTGGAGGTATACTATGAAATTGCTATTTGTTTTAATGCTTGTTCCCCTCTTCCTTGCTTCGGCTGATGATGCTGAACCGCAGGTGGGAGATGAGGTTGCCATCGCCGTCCAGAATCAGTCAATCTATCCAATGCCGGCTTTCTACGCATCACCTGTGGAACCTGTCAGCTACGGTACTATGGCTGTAATCGATGAGATTAACGGAGAATGGTACAGAATTACCACTGCCCTCAATCAGGATGGATGGATACACTGCACTTCCGTTACAGGAGCCATTCAGGCATCTTCTGGAAATGCATCCGCATCTGGCGATGTAACCTCAGATGAGATAATGCTTGCGGGCCGCGGATTCAGCCGTGACATAGAAGAGACATATGCGGGAGAACATCCTGATCTGGATTTTACGCTTGTAGACAATATGGAGAAATCCTGGATAATCACACCACAGCAGCTCTACCAGTTCCTTGTTGATGGAAACCTCATCGAAGATACCGGAAGTACTACTTCAACTGAAACCCCTGCCACTGTAAGGGGAACAAGATAATGACTTTTCTAAGCATAATCATATCCGCTCTCCTGGCCTTCGGCCTTGGAGATATTGTAGATGTTATTGAAAATGACGATGTCCACAGCGCCCTTGATGTCGCGGAATCATTCAACAGGGCTAACAGAAACATCACCGAGGTTGAGGAGTACTACCTTGGCAGGTCAGTAGCAGCAACTGTTCTTAACATGTATGTGCCGCTTGATAATCCCGCAATGCAGCAATATGTCAATCTTATTGGTCAGACCGTCGCCTGCAGCTCTCCAACGCCTACCCTCTTCGGAGGATATCATTTCCTTGTGCTGAACAGCAGCGAGATAAACGCGATTGCCTGCCCGGGGGGACTTGTCCTGATATGCAGCGGATTAATTGACCTGACATCAAACGAAGATGAACTCGCGGCTATTCTTGCACACGAAGTATCACATGTTACTCTCAGGCATGGAATAGCATCCATCGACCAGGCCAGATGGACTGAATTCGGCGCGCTGGTTGCCCAGGAATCCGCAGAAAGATCGGGCATCGAAGAAGTAGAGGCAGCTGCCGAGGACTACGGCGAACTGGTTGAAGATGTGGTTTCCAATATTCTCACAAATGGATACAGCCAGGAGACCGAATTCCAGGCTGACAGCCTTGCAGCTGAAATATGCGCTTCCGCGGGATACGATCCCGGTGCCCTGGCCTCGGTTCTTCAAACCATGAGCGCGATCGATTCAAGGTCCGGACCCGGTTTCTGGCAGACCCATCCATCCCCTGAAGACAGGATTGCGGCAGTAAATACTGTAATAGCCTTACTACCTCAAAGCCAGGTAGATCCGGTCCGTACAGCCAGGTTCAATGAATTTATTTCAGGATTGGTATCCGTTCCGGATTCAGATCCAGGAACAACGGGAACCGGAGGAAGAGGCTCAGATAGTGGAGGCCGCGGTTCCTCAGGCTCATCCGGTTCAAGGCCCTGATATACAGACCTATGTTAGAAAGAAGCCGGTTCCTTCTTGCGTGGTTGATTATCACTCTTTCGATTGTGATTGTTTCATGCAGTGGAACCGGCGATCCAAATCCCGGCCCCATAATTCCCGAAACTCTTTACGTTGATGTCATCGGTACCCTTCCCCATGACACTACTGCCTATACACAGGGGTTTGAGATCCATGATAGTATCCTCTGGGAATCAACAGGTCTCTACGGTTCCTCAACACTCCGTAAACTTGATCTTTCTGATGGCTCCATAATCGAAACTTACCCGCTTCCCGACACACTTTTCGCTGAAGGTATTACAGTATTGAATGAAAAAGTCTACCAGTTAACATGGCAATCCGGACTTGTACTTGAATGGGACATTCAGAATCCTGTTCTTCAGGTATCAGATACAATAGATACCGAAGGCTGGGGAATCTGCTCAGTCAGCAGCAGTACAGTGGTTACAAGCGATGGCAGTTCCACTCTAAGCTTCAGGGATATCAACAGTTTTGACACTCTCAGAACCATCAACGCAAATATTAACGGTGGATCAATCAACCTTCTCAACGAGCTTGAATACGTGAGAGGTTCCATATACGCCAACAGGTACTATTCGGATAACATTTACCAAATAGATCCTCAAACGGGAAACGTTACAGCTCTTATCGACGCCTCATCCCTGCTGTCAATCTCCAAAAGGATAAACGCCGGTGCGCTGAACGGTATCGCCTGGGACCCCGAAAGGGAAGCTTTCCTTCTGACCGGCAAGAACTGGCCAACCATCTTCATTGTAACCTTCTAGAAGAAAAGAACAGAAAACAAATACGTGTCTGAAATATACCTTCATATCAACTCCGGACAGCTTGACGAATTGGATTACAGAGCGTATTTTTCCCGTCCATTGAAATGCGCCTCGATAGCTCAGTTGGTAGAGCGGGTGGCTGTTAACCACTAGGTCCGAGGTTCGAGTCCTCGTCGAGGCGCCA